>JABSRA010000098.1 GCA_013215445.1 Oceanospirillaceae bacterium | reverse complement strand
TCGTCAAAGTTAACTTGTACGCGAGTTTTAGCGCCAGTGCCCTCGGCCCTGCCCACGATGCCCTCACCAAAACTGTCGTGGTAGACGCGTTGACCTATATGTAAACCCGAGTGCTGCTGGGCCTCTTCTGCAAACATACTCGAGCGAGGTCTAGCGGTTAACGGACGCGAGACACTGGCGTTTAAGCGCACCTCTTCGATGAGCTCTAGCGGTATTTCATTGATAACGCGCGAGGGTCTGTTGAAATTTTCCTGGCCGTACATGCGCCTTGATTCTGCATAGGTGATGAATAATTGTTGCATAGCGCGAGTGATGCCCACGTAACACAGGCGGCGCTCTTCTTCCATGCGCCCGGGTTCCTCAGCGGATTTGCTGCCTGGAAATAATCCCTCCTCGACACCGACCATAAAGACTAGCGGAAACTCAAGCCCCTTGGCGGAATGCAAGGTCATCAGTTGCACACTATCTTGGTGCTCATCGGCTTGGGCTTCACCGGCATCTAGTGCCGCCTGATCTAAGAATGCGGCCAGAGGTGTGCTCGGCTGATTTTCTTCGCCCTCATCTTCAGTGTGCATCCACTGCTGGTTAAATTGTTTGGCGGCGTTGACTAATTCTTCAAGGTTCTCGATTCGCGATTGAGCTTTTTCACCTTTTTCTTTAAGGTGATGGGGAATCAAACCCGATAGCTGAATGCAGTGATCAGTGAGTTCTTCCAGCTTGGTGCCCTCTGAGCCGCTGTCTAACTGATTCACTAGATCTAAAAATCCCTGTAGCGCCTCACAAGCTCTAGCGGGAATCTTTTTATACTCGACGACTTCATTGGCGGCCCGCCACATGGAGATTTGCTCCTCGCGGGCCTGGGCGCGAATCACCTCGATGGTGCGGGTGCCTATGCGTCTGCTGGGTACATTGATTACCCGCTCCATGGCGGTGTCGTCATCGCGGCTGGAAATCAAGCGCATGTAAGCCAGTGCATTTTTGATTTCTAGGCGGTCGTAGAAACGGTGTCCGCCGTAGATCTTGTAGGGAACGCCGGCGCGAATTAAGCTCTCTTCCATCACTCGCGACTGGGCGTTAGAGCGGTATAGGATGGCAGATTCGGCGCGTAAATTACCGCCTTCCTGCCACTTTTGAATTTGCCCGACCACGAAGCGCGCTTCGTCTTGCTCGTTAAACGCGGCGTAGAGTGAAATTTTGTCGCCCTCGACTCCATCTGTCCACAGTTTTTTGCCTAGGCGACCGCTGTTATTGGCGATGACGGCATTGGCTGCTTCCAAGATGGTGCGAGTTGAGCGGTAATTCTGCTCAAGTTTGACTGTTTTAGCGCCGGGGAAGTGATCGGAGAAATTTTGAATGTTTTCAATTTTAGCACCGCGCCAGCCATAGATGGATTGATCGTCGTCGCCGACCGCCATTAGTTTGCGTTCGTGACCCGTCAGCAGGCGCAGCCAGGCGTATTGAATGGCGTTGGTATCTTGGAATTCGTCTACTAAAATGTAGCGAAAGCGCTCTTGGTAGTGCATCAGCAAGCTGGGTTTTAGATCGCGCAATAACTCGAGGCAGCGCAGCAGCAGCTCGCCAAAGTCGATCATACCGCCGCGATCACAGCTCTGTTCATACGCTTGGTACACTTTGATAAACATTTGCTGCTGGGGGTCGTTAGTGCGCTCTATGTGTTTGCTGCGCAAGCCCTCGTCTTTCTGGGCGTTGATAAACCATTGAAACTGCTTGGGTGGCCACTGTTTGTCGTCTAGGGCCATTTCTTTACAGATGCGTTTTAACAGGCGGTGTTGATCTTCGCTGTCCATGATCTGGAAATTTTGCAGTAAATTGGCATCTTGCCAGTGAGTGCGCAAAATGCGATGTGCTAAACCATGAAAGGTACCAACCCACATACCCTGCGGGTTGACGCCGAGCAAACTCTCGATTCGCCCGCGCATTTCCTTAGCGGCTTTGTTGGTGAAAGTCACCGCCAGAATAGAGTAGGGTGAAATGTCCTCGGTTTTTACCAACCAGGCGATACGATGAATCAGTACACGGGTCTTGCCTGAACCGGCGCCGGCGAGTACTAACATGTTTTCTACAGGGGCGGTTACGGCTTCGCGCTGCGCGTCGTTTAAACCGTCAATAATTTCTGTAACGTCCATAATTTACCTTTAAATTAAGCGGGTAGCGCAGAGGGATGTGCGCGACGGTAGCGTAAAATGGCCCGTAGTTCATCGGGATCTTTAATCACCATAACGTTGCTATCGCGGCTGGTCTGTTCGACTCCAAATGCTGGGATTAAACGCGATAACCAAAAGCGCATGGCGGCACTCTGGGTCATTTGCGGCCAGGCGGTACGCTCAATATCAGTGAAGGGCCGGGTGCTGTGATAGGCGTTTAACAGCGCCTGCTCTTTTTTATGATCAATCTGATGATTCTCATCACGACACCAGTCATTGGCGACGATCGCCAAATCAAAAATCATATAGGCGGTCGCCGAGTTATATAAATCGATAATAGCGTCTATACCGCTGTCGTTAAACAGCACATTATCGTGGAACAAATCCCCGTGAATGATGCTCTGTGGCAAACTGCTACCATATTGCGCGAACAGTGTATCAAAGCGCTGTACTTCATCTCGCAATAGCGCGGCATCCTCATTCGATAAGTACTTTTGAATATTCAGACTCTCGCGACGCCACCAATACAATCCACGATGTGCATTACGCTTGAGAAAAAAGTCGCTGCCAGCTAGGTGAAACTCAGCCAGTTTAGCGCCGATTTGCGCGCAGTGCTCAGTGGTCAATTCAGACTGGGTTAAATGATGACCCTTAAAACGATTTTGCAACAGAGCGGGTTTGTTTTTAACTTGCTTTAACGCAATGCCATTTTTGTCTCTAGCAGGATAGGGAACAGGGATACCTCGATCGGCTAACCAAGTGGCTAACTCGACGAAATAGGGCATCTCATCCATGTTGAATTCTTCAAAAAGAGTAAGTACATACTCACTTGTAATTCCCTTGTTATCGAGAGTGACGAAGTAGTTAGTGTTTTCGATACCGCCTTCAATGCCACGAAACTCGACCAGTTTTCCCAAATCATATTCTGCTATTAATGCTGTAAAATCTGCTCTATCAAGATGTGTATATACTGCCACGCAATCACCGTAAAAAATGCTGTTGTCAGGCGCTTTGTCTACCAGACTCTGAGGTAGAGTATGTCGCCCTTTAATATGCCCCAAATAATACGGGTTTAGTGCTTTAAGTACTACAGTCTTTTAGGGAATTACTGGAAGATAAGGGCAATTATCCACTGTTGGCTATGCGACTATTGTAGTAAAGGATATACTGCTGCTTTTGAATTTATTGGAATCATCTTATGGCTACCCCCTCATTGATCCTCGTTGACGGCTCTTCTTATTTATACCGTGCTTTTTTTGCATCCCAACAGGCGGATCTTAGAACCAGTGAAGGGTTCCCCAGTGGTGCGGTGCGGGTGGTGACCTCAATGATGCGCTCTCTGGTGAGACAGTATCCAGAGAGTCGTATTGCGGTGGTATTTGATGCCAAAGGTAAAACCTTTCGCGATGATTATTACCCTGAGTACAAGGCGAATCGACCTTCGATGCCCGATGATTTGCGGGTGCAAATTGAACCTATCCACCAAATTATTCGCGCCATGGGTTTTCCGCTGATTATGATTGAAGGGGTAGAGGCTGACGATGTGATCGGCACCTATGCAGCACAGGCCACCGTTGAAAAAACATCACTGTTGATCTCCACTGGTGATAAAGATATGGCGCAATTGGTCAATGAGCATGTGACACTGATTAATACCATGAACGATACTCTGATGGATGTACAGGGGGTCAATGAAAAATTTGGTATTGGACCTGAGTTGATTATCGATTATTTGGCTCTGATGGGCGATAAGGTTGATAACATTCCGGGGGTCCCGGGTGTGGGTGAAAAGACTGCCCTAGCATTGCTGCAAGGCATCGGTAATATTGAAAGCTTGTATCAGAATTTGGATAAAATCGCCGCGTTGGGTTTTCGCGGCTCTAAAAACATGGCCAAGAAGCTGGCGGAGCATAAAGAATCTGCCGACCTCTCGTATTTCTTGGCGACCATCAAACTCGACGTCGAAATGGAGTTATCCATAGCCCAGCTGCAGAATCAGCCTGTGGATAAAGAGACGCTATTGGCGCTGTTTACCACTTATGAATTTAAAAGTTGGATTAATGAGCTGAACAGCGGGGTGGTTACTGCGGCAAATAGTAAAGAGGCTGCAGCAAGTGACGAGGACGATGAAAATTTTCCCGCTGCGCCTGAAAAACTGGATTACCAGATCATTTACACTCAGGAGGATTTTAACCTCTGGTTAGAAAAACTCAAAAGCTCTGCTCTATTTGCCTTTGATACTGAAACAGATCGCCTCGATTATATGGAAGCTGAGCTGATTGGTGTGTCTTTTGCTGTCACCCCGGGAGAGGCAGCCTACGTACCGGTGGCGCACGATTATGTCGGTGCCCCAGATCAGCTCGATAGAGCGTGGGTATTAGCCCAGTTAAAACCGCTGCTAGAAGATCCTGCCCAGAAAAAGGTAGGTCAACACATGAAGTTTGATATGAACGTGCTGGCCAGATATGACATTGCCTTGCGGGGGGTTGAGTTTGATACCATGCTTGAGTCTTACATCTTAAACTCAACAGCTACCCGTCATGACATGGATAGTTTGGCGAGTAAGTACTTAGGGGTGAAGACCACCAAGTTTGAAGAGCTGGCGGGCAAGGGAAAAAAGCAACTGACCTTTAATCAAATCGATATTGAACTGGCGGGGCCTTATGCTGCAGAAGATGCAGATATTACGTTGCGCTTGCACCAAGTGCTTAGCGACAAGTTAAAGGCGGTAGCATCTTTAAATAGAGTTTTTCAGGAAATAGAGAAACCGTTGATTCCGGTATTGGCCAAAATCGAGCAAAACGGCGCCTATGTCGACCCCAACATGTTAGGACAGCAGAGCCTAGATATTCAGAAGCGTTTATTGGTTTTAGAGAGAGCTGCACATGAGGCGGCAGGGGAAGTGTTCAATTTGGGTTCTCCTAAACAGCTACAGGTAATCTTATTCGAGAAACTGGGCTTGCCGATCAAGAAAAAAACCCCGAAAGGCGTACCATCTACAGCCGAGGAAGTGCTGGTGGATTTGGCTCAGAGTTATGAGCTGCCGAAAATTTTATTAGAATACCGTGGTTTGGCAAAGCTAAAGTCGACCTACACGGATAAATTGCCACTGATGATCAATGCGCGGACTAAGCGGATCCATACTTCTTACCATCAGGCGATCACGGCCACGGGTCGATTGTCATCCACTGATCCGAACTTACAAAACATCCCCATCCGTTCCGAGCAGGGACGCAAAATCCGTCAGGCTTTCATCACGCCCAAAGGCTATAAAATGGTCGCGGCAGATTACTCGCAAATTGAATTGCGGATAATGGCGCATCTCTCAGGTGACGAAGGTCTGTTAAAGGCCTTTACTCAGGGGGAGGATATACACAAAGTCACCGCCTCTGAAGTTTTTAAGGTGGCGGTTGAAGAGGTAACCACTGAACAGCGTCGCAGTGCCAAGGCGATTAACTTTGGTCTGATTTATGGAATGTCGGCCTTTGGTTTGGCCAAGCAGCTCGGTATAGGTCGAGTAGAGGCCAAAGAATATATCGAGCATTATTTTGCCACTTACCCCGGGGTACAAAATTACATGGAGGAAATCCGCGAAAAAGCCCGTGATCTGGGTTACGTGGAAACGGTATTTGGACGTCGTTTGTATCTTCCGGGTATTAAAGCGAGCAACGCGATTATGCGTGCTGCTGCTGAACGTACCGCCATTAATGCCCCTATGCAAGGTACTGCGGCGGATATCATTAAGAAGGCGATGTTGGCGGTAGATAAGTGGCTGGCCACCGACGAGTTCGATGCCAAAATGATTATGCAGGTGCACGATGAACTAGTCTTTGAAGTGGCGGAGTCTCAAGTCACGGCCTTTACTGAAAAAGTGATTGATATCATGCAGCAAGCTGCAAGTTTAGATGTGCCGTTAATCGTCGAGGCGGGGTTTGGGGATAACTGGGATGAAGCTCATTAACCGCTGCTTTAATTGATAATCAAAGCAAAAAAGCTGAACGATTTAACTGTATGAAAAATAACAATTTAAAAAATAAATGTAAATATTTATTAAAATAGTGAACTTTAAAAAATAGTGCGGGTCATAGTTATACAGCTTAGGCAACTTCCCCTTACTTAAGTTGTATTTGTTAACTATTTGCTTAGTAGCCTCAGTACAGTGTTCCATATGTCGAGTTATCCAAACGACTGTGCTGAGGCAAATTTTTTACCCTCCTAGACTATTTCAATTCTCATCTACCAACCACTTATCCAATTGCTCTTTCAACGCGTCAACGCCGTCAAATTTCAGAGACGAAAATGTCTGAACCGTTATTTTATCGCCTAGAATAGCTGTTAGTTGCTTTCTCAGTCCCAATAATGTGGCTTGGGCAGGACCGCGTTTTAGTTTGTCTGATTTGGTCAATAAGACATGCAGTGGAACTTGGGTGGCATCACACCAATCGACCATCATATGGTCAAATTCTTTCATAGGGTGACGGATATCCATCACGAGAACCACACCACGTAAGCTCTCTCGCTGTTGTAGGTACTGATCTAAATGCTTTTGCCAGTGCTCTTTCATGGCAATTGGCACTTTAGCATAGCCATAGCCCGGCAAGTCGACTATTCTTCTATTGTCAATATTAAGGGAAAAGAAATTGATAAGCTGAGTTCGTCCCGGCGTTTTAGAGGTTCGCGCTAACTTTTTATTATTGGTTAATGCGTTTATAGCACTTGATTTTCCGGCGTTTGAGCGGCCGGCAAAAGCTACTTCAGCACCACTATCATCAGGGCACTGGCTTAGCTTGCTAGCGCTGATTTGAAACTTAGCGGTGTTGTAAAAAATCTTACTTTCACGATCTGACATGAATTTTCTTTCCCAAAATTGACCTAAACGACATTATTCGTTCCAGCTTGCAGAAATATTGTTGTATACTGCAGAAAAATAACCTTGCAGTAAATAGGATTACTGTAAAGTAATAATAATTGGCTCTAATTGTACTGTGTTGTGCGATTAAGAGTACAAATAATCGTGTATTTATGATGAGAGTAGCTGTTAATTATGAATAAACTTATCATTGGCTTGGTGTTGTGTCTCACTTCATCAACATATCTTTATGCAGCGGGTGACGTCGCGGCGGGCAAAGAAAAATCGGTAGCTTGTGGTGCTTGTCATGGTGGTGATGGAAATAGCGAGATAGCTAATTTTCCTAAGCTGGCGGGGCAAAACTATAAATATCTTATAAAACAGATGGTTGATATCCAATCTGGTGAAAGGTCGGTGCCTGAAATGGCCGGACAGCTCGATACTAAAAATGAGCAAGATATAGCAGACTTGGCGGCGTACTTCTCCAGTAAAACTGCTATAGGTGGCAAAACTGCTGCCGATCAATTGGCTTTAGGCCAGTTGATTTACCGTGCGGGTCTTCCCAGCAAGCAAGTGGCGGCCTGTACAGCCTGTCATGGAGCCAAAGGTCAAGGGTTGCCGACAGCCGGTTATCCCGCTTTGAGTGGACAACATGCCACCTATTCTGAAAAACAATTGATGAATTTTAGATCAATGACCAGGACTAATGATACCAATGGCATGATGCGAGATATTGCGGCACGCTTGAGCGATGTCGAAATCAAAGCAGTGGCTAGTTATTTGCAAGGTCTTTATTAGGGAGGATAGCCCATCGTTGGTTGGGCTGGTCTGCTGTTTCCCCAGGGTAATGATAAAGTAAAGTGTATAGAAAAAGGCAGCTAACAGCTGCCTTTTTAATGGCTAACAATAAGCCAAAATAGAGCAGATACAGGCTTATAAATAAGAACTTTCGTTATGTTACTTAGTCAGATCAGGGTATATTTAAAAAAATAAGGGTTTTACATTATGTATAAAAAAATAGTAGTTGCCGCTTTTTCGATTGTCCTCTCTAGTTTAGTGGTTGCCGCAGAGTTTAAAGCGGGCGAAGATTATATTATTACCGGGGCTGGCACCGCGAATAGTGGTAATAAAGTTACCGTAACGGAGTATTTTGGATATTGGTGTCCACACTGTAATAATTTTGAGCCACAACTTGAAAAATGGATCGAGGACAAAGGCACCGATATTTCCTTTGATCGAGTACCTATTGCCTTTAGTACTAGAGGTAAAAATCAAACTTTAGCGCAAATGGCTTACTACGTAGGTAAGCAGGTAAAGAAACAGCACTCGGTCGACTCGGCCATGTTTGATTTTTATCACAAGTACGGTCGTATCGCGCCATCTTTTAAGGATCTAGATAAAATCAAAAATGATCCCCAAGCTTGTACCGCCGAAATAAATAACTTGGTTGACCGTGCAGAGCAGCAAAGTGCTGATGCAAATCGTTCCTTCGATGTAGCAAGGGTCACTGATTTTTTAATGTCGACCGTCTGTGATACTGATGATAGGGGCTGGGCACTATTAAAACTTGCTAAATCAGCTCGTGGCAGCATAAGAGATGAGGACACCTTAAAGGGGATTCTCGCCGTGGCAGGTGTCGATACCAACAAATTTGAGAAGCGCTTAGCTTCTTTTTCGATGACCTCAGCCTTAAAAAATGCCAGCAAGAAAGCGGATGCTATGGGTATAAATAGTGTGCCGACGTTGGTGGTTAATGATAAGTACCGAGTAAATGCAGGCAAGGGCTTCGATCATATGCTCGCAGTGGTTGAATATTTGATTGCAAAAGAGCAAGAAAGTAAAAATTAATTTTATCATAGGGGCAGGTGAGCTATTATACCGCTCTACTTGCCATTTTTTGTAAAATAGAGATAGTAGTGTTAGTCCGCAAAAGGTGTTTAAGTGTGAAGTGGCTCTTTGCTAATGTATAACGGTTATAACGGTTATAACGGTGTGTTAGGAGCCGCGCAAAATTGCTAGCAGATTTTTAATACAACTACACAAGAGAAATTATATGACTGAGGGGAAGGGAGAGTCTCTTTTGAATTTGTTGCAAATGGTTTGTCGCGGCCTAGAAGGTCAGAGTGAGTCGCTGGATACTAATTTAACAGAGCTGCGCTTGCACTTGATGAAATCAGAAAATGCAGTGTCAGAAGAACTTGTAAAAAAAATCGCACAAGATATACGTATCCTCCATTTAGAACGCCAAGAAAATAATCAAGATTTCCTCGATGTTATAACCGACTGGTTGCATAGTCTTAATAAAATCTCACTGAGTGAATGCCAAAAAACACAGCTTAGTGAGCTGATAAAGTCTATAGGTCAAAATGATAACTCTCTCTATCAGTTGCCTGCCAGACTTAAGTTGTTACTTGATATCCAATTGTCTGCAAACCAAACTACTTCCCAATCGGGGGTCAGTGGTCCCTTTAAGCTATTCAAAAAGATAGCGGGAGAGCTCAGTCAGCTACTTGAATTAATTACCCCATCCACTAATAATTCTAGCATGTATGAATCGTTAGTCTCCCAATTAGAACAGGGCGTCGAATTAGATAACTTACCCAAGATTATCAATTCTATTGCGAGTTTAATAGAAGCTGAAAAAGCGCTTAAAGGGGAGAGTTTTAATAGTTACTTGCAGGGTTTGAATCAGCAGTTGACTGAAGTTCAAGGTTTTTTATCAAAGACGCTGAATATCGAAGACCATAGTGCAAAAGAGCGAAAAGTGGCGGATGGAACCATCCGAGAAACAGTCGTCAGTATTCGCAATACAGTACAGCAAGCAACGGGAGTAGAAATGCTGCAGCGAGCGTTGACTGTTCAATTAGATCGCATAGTCGATGCTGTAGACTCGCTTAAAAATGAAGAGTTCAAGCGAGACGAAAACTTGCTGGTTAATTATAACGAACTTAAGCAACGTCTTAGTAGCATGGAACAAGAGGCGGAAAAGGTCCAAGAATATCTAGAAAAAGAACGCAGGCAGGCGCGTCTAGATGCGTTAACTGGCTTGCCCAATCGCACCGCTTACAATGAAATTATGGCATATCAAATCGAGCAGTTTAGACGCTATCAGCAACCCTTAAGTTTGGTTATGGGTGATCTGGATCACTTTAAGCTGGTTAACGATAATTATGGGCATTTAGCAGGGGACAAAGTGTTAACGTTGGTCGCTAAAATACTTGGTAAAGGGGTGCGGGGCGCTGATTTGGTCACTCGATATGGTGGAGAGGAATTCGTCATGATTTTACCTCGAACGACCGCTGCTCAAGCCGGTGAAGTGATGGATAAAATACGCCGTCATATCTGTAAAATTCCTTTTAATTATCGCGGTAAACCGATTAATATATCGATGAGTTTTGGGGTTAGTGAGGCCATCGCTGGGGATTCTATTGAACGTTTGTTTTCTAGAGCGGATACTGCTCTCTATAAGGCTAAGGAGAATGGCCGTAATAATGTTTGTATTGGTTGATAGTTTTCAATAGGATTGGCGCTTTACGCGGCGCCGTTTTTAGTTATTTATATTTATATTAATCTTTAGGGATTCACAGTAGTGCAACGTCTTTTTCGAAGTCTAAAAATTGGCTTTATCCTAATTCGCTATCGTCTTGATACTTTTGTTGATTCCCTACCACTTCCCTGGTATTTGAGAATACTGCTGCACTTAATGCCCTGGCGGTATTTAGTACCCGCAACAGCACCGCGGGGAGAAAGACTGCGACTAGCGCTAGAGAGTTTAGGTCCTGTCTTTATTAAATTTGGTCAAGTGTTATCGACCAGGAGAGATTTGCTGCCTCTAGATGTAGCCGATGAGCTAAAGTATTTACAAGACAGAGTGCCTGCATTTCCCAGTGATCAGGCGATCGCAATCATCGAGAAAGCGCTTGGTAAACCAGTTGAGGAGTTATTCGCAGAGTTTGATCCACAGCCGCTCGCCTCAGCTTCTGTTGCTCAAGTGCATCGTACCGTGCTTTTTTCAGGTGAAAAAGCAGTGGTGAAAGTGATACGTCCCGGCATAGATAAAATCATTCAAAAAGATGTCGCTCTGCTTTTTACCTTAGCTCGCGTCATTGAATCGGTGTGGTCAGAGGGACGGCGCTTGCATTTGGTTGAAGTGGTTGCAGAATATGAGATGACGCTTGCCGACGAGTTAGATTTGCGCAAAGAAGCCGCTAATGCCTCTCAGCTACGGCGCAATTTTGAGCAGTCACCACTGTTGTACATTCCAGAGATATTTTGGGATTATACCAAGCAAAACGTGTTGGTGATGGAGCAAATATCGGGGATTCCGGTTGCTGATATTGAGCAGTTGCATGCACACAATGTCAATATGAAATTGTTGGCAGAACGCGGCGTTGAGATTTTTTTTACTCAAGTGTTTCGCGATAGTTTTTTCCACGCGGATATGCATCCAGGAAATATATTTGTCTCTCCTGAAAACGGTCAAGACCCGCAGTACATCGCCGTAGATTTTGGCATTGTTGGCTCTCTCACCCTTGAAGATCAAAGCTATTTAGCGCGAAATCTGTTGGCCTTTTTTACCCGGGATTACCGGCAAGTTGCTCAGCTACATATAGATTCTGGCTGGGTGCCCGCGGCAACAAATGTTACTGCCTTTGAAACTGCGATTCGCAGTGTCTGTGAGCCTATTTTTGAAAAGCCTTTAAAGGACATCTCCTTTGGACAAGTGCTATTAGGCTTATTTCAAACTGCCCGTCGCTTTAATATGGAAGTACAGCCACAGCTGGTGCTCTTGCAAAAAACCCTGCTAAATGTGGAGGGGTTGGGTCGTCAGCTCTATCCTGAACTTGATTTATGGCAGACCGGCAAGCCCTATCTAGAAGAGTGGATGAAAGAGAGGGTCGGCCCCAAAGCGGTAATCAAAACTATGCTGCAGCAAGCGCCAGACTGGATAGAGAAGCTACCACAATTGCCGCAGCTTGCCTACGATGTGCTGCAACAGGCTAAAACACAACAAGTACAGACGCAGCAATTACAACTGCAAATGCAGTTGAAACAGCTAGACGAGAGTAACAAAAGGCGAAAAACAAGCTTGCTTGCAGGTGTTTGTATTATTGCTGCGCTATGGTTTGGTTACGAACCAGCGAAAGTTTTTATGGAGCAATTAGCGTGGCAGGGCTGGGTATTCGCTGTACTCGCATTATATATAATCAGTAAATAGTGTTGAAAAGAACGCTATTAGCCGCATATAAAGAATAGATAGATGAGAGTGAATGTAATGGAAGAGCAGTGGTTAGAAGGTATAAAGTGGGATGACAAAGGTTTAATTCCGGCAATTGCTCAAGACTATAAAACCGGGCAAGTATTGATGTTTGCCTGGATGAATAAAGAGTCGTTATCACTGACAATATCACTGCAGCGCGCCGTTTATTGGTCGAGATCTAGAGCTAGATTATGGAAAAAAGGTGAGGAGTCTGGGCATGTGCAAAGGCTTCATGAGCTGAGAATTGATTGTGATCGCGATGTGTTGTTGCTAAGCGTTGAGCAAATAGGAAAAATCGCCTGTCATACTGGGCGAGAGAGCTGTTTTTATTCGCGGTTAATCGATGGGCAGTGGCAGGTAGATTCCCCTGTATTAAAAGACCCCAGTAGCATATATCAAAAGTAGGTAGACAATGAACGAAGTACTGACAGAGCTCGGTGATATTCTAGAGTCCAGAAAGCAAGCAGACAGTGATACGTCTTATGTGGCTAGTCTCCATGAAAAAGGACTCAATAAAATATTGGAGAAAGTTGGCGAGGAAAGTATTGAAGTAATCATTGCCGCTAAAGACGCTCAAGTGAGTGGTAACAATAAAGACTTGATTTACGAGACAGCGGACCTTTGGTTTCATTCGCTGGTAATGCTGTCTCACTTAGGTGAGCGGCCAGAAGCCGTTCTAAAAGAGCTGGCGAGAAGGTTTGATTTGTCAGGACTAGCAGAAAAAGCTTCAAGAACAGAGAAATAGCTGATATACAGTGTCTCTACAATAAAAAATATAAAATATCTTGGGTAGTTTATTAAATTAAATATCTATCTGAAATAAATAAGAGGTAGTTAGAATGGGTTTTGGTGGCGTTAGTTTGTGGCAGTTAGCGATAGTGCTGGGTATAGTCGTTTTACTTTTCGGAACAAAAAAATTGCGCAACATAGGCGGTGATTTAGGAAGTGCAGTGAAAGGCTTTAAAAAGGCGATGAGTGAAGGTGTGTTGACCGCGGACAAGGATGCCAAAAAGGATGCGGAGCAGAAAGATGATAAGCCGCTGGAAGTGACGGAAGAGAAAACGTTAGAAGCCAAGACAGATGCAGACTTTGTAGAAAGTGATACTGCACAGGCAAAAGCCGAAGATGTTTCTGAAGCAGAAAAAAACCAGAAAAAGACTTAATCGATGTTTGATATAGGTTTTACTGAGCTGTTATTGATAGCAGTGGTGGCTCTGGTAGTGCTGGGGCCTGAAAAACTTCCCGTTGCAGCGCGAACCCTCGGGCTTTGGTTGGGTAAGGCTAAGCGCACTATCAGCGGTATTCAGTCTGAAATATCCGAAGAGCTCAGGCTTGACGAGTTGAAGCGAACAGCGAGTGTCGCCAAAGAGCAGCTCAACAGTGAGCTTGAGGAAATGAAAACTCCATTTGTGGACGCGTTCGATCTCGATAAAAAGGAGGTCGTACCGCCAGCTGAGGGTGTAACAGAAATTGAAGAGAGTGCCTCCCCTGCACTAGAAGAAACAGCCACCGATCAAGGTAAGAAATAATTCCAATGAGCGAAAATACAAATACTGATGAAACAGAGACAGGCGCAGAGGAGGGGCAAACGTTAACATCGCATTTAGTTGAATTACGACAGCGCTTAATCAGGGCTTTGTTGACCATACTTGCTATATTCCTTTGCCTGTTTTATTTTGCCAATGATCTGTATACATTGTTGTCAGAGCCGTTGACGGATTTATTGCCGGCTGGCACGACAATGATAGCAACAGATGTCACCTCCCCATTTTTTGCCCCCTTTAAATTAACCATCGTACTGGCACTGTTTTTATCCATGCCATTTATCTTGCATCAGTGTTGGAGTTTTATCTCTCCGGGCCTGTATAAGCACGAGAAGAAATTAGCCATTCCCCTGTTGATTTCCAGTATATTGCTTTTCTATACTGGCTTGGCTTTTGCCTATTTTGTGGTGTTTCCATTACTGTTTGGATTCTTTACCACTGTCGGTCCAGAAAATGTTGCCATAATGACTGATATTGGTAGTTATCTAGATTTTGTACTCAAGTTGTTTTTTGCCTTTGGTATCGTATTTGAAATTCCTATAGCAACTATGTTGATTATTTGGAGTGGTATAACGACCGCCGAAGCATTAAAGAGTAAGCGGCCTTATATCGTCGTTGGTTGCTTCGTGGTGGGGATGTTGCTAACGCCCCCGGATTTGATCTCACAGAGTTTGTTAGCTATTCCCATGTGGTTGTTGTTTGAGGCCGGAATACTAATGTCTAAAGTAATGGGAAAAAAATCTGACCGTGAAAGTGAAGATGAATCAACAGATGAAGAAGCTAGCAAGTAAGAGCATGCTTCTCATACTGTGATAAACAGCTGTTAAATCGCTAGCAGCTGTACGTAATATAGCCATAAAACGAGTATTTCAAATTAAATCATATAAAGGGTTGACGCCCTTTCCGATCTGTATA
>JABSRA010000097.1 GCA_013215445.1 Oceanospirillaceae bacterium | reverse complement strand
CGTCTGTCTACGGTTGAAGAATTCGGTAGTATTATTTTGCGCTCTTCTGCTGAGGGTGCTGTGGTTCGTTTAAGTGATATTGCTCGGATCGAGCGAGGTGCAGAAAATTATAATTCTCAGGTGGTGCTCAACGGGAAGTTATCTGCCGCGTTTTCGATTAAATTGTCTAATAGTGGTAATGCATTAGCGGCGGCAAAAGCGGTTAAAGAAAAGATGCATGAGTTAGAGGCATCTTTTCCCGATGATATGCAGTGGATGTCCCCTTACGATACATCACTGTTTGTCGAGGTCTCCATTGATGAGGTGGCTGAAACACTCATTATTGCGATTATCTTAGTCACCTTAGTGATGTTCGTTTTTCTACAAAACTGGCGCAGTACGGTAATTCCGTTAATTGTCGTTCCTATCTCTTTAATAGGAACCGGAATTGGCATGTATTTGTTTGGTTTCTCGATCAATATGTTGACCTTATTTGGCATGGTATTAGCCATAGGCATAGTGGTCGATGATGCCATTTTAGTGGTTGAAAATATTGAACGTTTAATGGACGAGGAAGGGCTGACTCCCTATGAGGCAACTAAAAAGTCGATGAAGCAAATTACCGGCCCTATTATTGGTACGACCGTGGTATTAGTGGCGGTCTTTGTACCTATGGCCTTTATTAGTGGCTCGGCTGGTCAAATATACAAGCAATTTTCCCTCACTATTATTGCCTCTGTGACCATCTCTTCGTTTTTAGCCATGTCATTGACGCCCGCCATGGCGCAGGCCTTACTCAGACCTAAAAATAATAATCCTAGTTCGATAGGTAAAATACTCTCCGCCCCAGGTCGATTATTTAACTGGCTTTTTGCTGGTCTTACTAAACAATACCTTCGATTAGTGAAAGCGATGCTGACGAGTATAGGGATTGTCATCACCATGTTGGTATTTTTAGGGATCGGCACTTATGATTACTTTGAGTATGCACAAGTGCCAAAAAGCTTCGTGCCTTCCGAAGATCAAGGATTTATAGTGACAGGTGCCTTGTTGCCAGCAGGTTCTACCCGAGCGAGAACCCAACAACTCACCAGCAAAACCGATGCTTGGTTAACAGCACAACCCGAGGTAAAAGATGTTGTTACCATCTTGGGTTTTGGCTTTTTGGGATCAGGGCAAAACACTTCCATAACGTTTGCCACTTTATACTCTTGGGATGAGAGAACAGAAAAAGGGCAGAGAGATGCCGATCAATTGATCGCGGCAGCCAATCGGGAATTCCGCCAACTGCTGGGTGACGGTACTACCTTTGCGTTCAATATGCCGCCTATTCCCGGATTGGGCAATGATAATGGTTTCGATTTTAGGCTGCTGGATAAGTCCGGCAGTGGCAATACTGAACTGCTGCGCAAAGCCGCTGCGCAAATGATGACTATGGTGGCAAAAGAGCGCGATACAATAGTCGGCTTACGGGTTAATACCTTGCCTCCAGCCCCTCAGTTAAGGGTTGATGTAGATCGGATAAAAGCGCGCGCGCTCGATGTCGATTTAGCAGCTTTGAACTCTACTTTGCAGGTGGCCCTGGGTGCCAGTTATGTGAATGACTATATTGAAAATGGTAAAGTGCATCAAGTTTGGGTGCAAGCCGATGCGGACACTCGCTCCAGTGAGCAGGGCATAATGGACCTTCAAGTGAGAAATACCTTAGGCGGCTTAGTTAATCTCAAAGAGATCGCCAGTGTTGAATGGATACAGGGGCCGTCAAATTTAAATAGATACAATGGTGCGTCTTCGTTGCCGTTGTCTGGTAGCCCGGCACTGGGCTCTAGTAGTGGTACTGCGATGGCCATGATGGAAGCATTTGCCGAAAATTTGCCTGAGGGTATTCGCTATGCTTGGTCTGGGCAATCCCTAGAAGAAAAAATTGCTGCGGGGCAAACAGCGGCAATTTTCCTATTGTCAATTGTCATCGTTTTCTTGGTGTTAGTGGCCCTGTATGAAAGTTGGGCAATCCCTATTTCAGTGATGTTAGTGGTGCCCTTGGGGGTGTTTGGTTGTCTGCTGGCGGTCGGGATAGCAAAGCTGTCAAATGATGTTTATTTTACTATTGGTATCATTACCGTGATTGGCTTGTCGACTAAGAACGCTATTGTGATCGTTGAGTTTGCACTGGATTCACAGCGTGAGGGAAAGTCCGCTTACGATGCTGTTGTTGAAGCTTGTCAGTTGCGTTTTAGACCTATTCTTATGACCTCTTTTGCTTTTGTATTAGGTGTTATCCCGCTGGTGACGGCGACTGGGGCAGGCTCAGCTAGTCGTCGTGCAATTGGCACGGGTGTCTTGGGGGGCATGTTGACTGCTACTGTATTGGCGGTACTGTTCGTGCCGGTATTCTATTTTATCGTGATGAAATTGACCCCTAAAAAACCCCCAGAGAACGTAGATAGCGCAGAGGTTGATGACGCTTCGGCTGTATCAATAGCGATAGACAGTGAAAGTAGCGACGCGCAACTTCAGGAGAAAGTGTAATGCAGCTGTATAATAAAACGGGCATAAAAAGCGGTGTTGTATTGGCCTTCGCCCTCGTGGTCAGCGGTTGCGCTAACTTTGCTCCTTATTTTAAACTGCAACCCCCACCGGTTAGCTCCACAATCAACGATACTACCGCTGAGGCTAGCGAGATAAAATTGGTTGCCTGGCAGCGTTTTTTTCAAGATGAGAACATTAAAGAGTTAATTACTCTGGCCCTAGAGCAGAATCGAGATTTGCACATAGCGGCGGCGAATGTTGCTGAGGCTGAGGGCTACTTCCAAATTGAAAAACAAACTTTAATTCCCAATATTAGTCTAGATGGCGCCAACAGTGTTAATAAGAACTCAGCCACGGTATTTGGCAATGACAATGTTACTCATGGCTACAATGCATCCATAGGGTTAGCCTCTTATGAGATTGATTTTTGGGGTAGGGTTAAAAACTTAAATGAAGCAGCTTTAGCCAGTTATTTCGCGACCATAGAAGCGCAGAGAGCGAGCAAATTAACCGTAATCTCTAGTACGGCGACCGCCTATATTAATTGGTTGGCGGCGCTGCAAAGTTTAAGTCTATCTGAGGAGACGTTAAAGAGTCGTATTAAAGCTTATAATTTAATAGAACTACGTGAAGCCACGGGTATTGCATCGACCTTAGATTTGGCTCAAGCAGAAGTGGCAATGTTGACTGTCGAGGCACAAAAAGCCTTAAGTCAACGGAATTTGTCGAGTGCCAAAGCTGTCCTAGAACTGCTAGTGGGCGCTCCAATCGGCGCTATTTTGGCTAGGCAGTCTCATTCAAATAACCTGGTATTTGATTTTTCGGTGCCGGATAATCTTCATTCGTACGTGTTGATGTCTCGACCTGACATTATGGCAGCAGAAGAAATTTTGCGCGCATCCAATGCCAATATTGGTGCCGCACGTGCCGCATTTTTTCCGCAATTTAGATTGCTGGGTAGTGGTGGTTTCGCCAGTGCCGATTTGAGTGACTTGTTTAAGTCTAGTTCTCAGACTTGGTCATTTGTGCCCTCTATATCAATCCCACTGTTTGGCAATGCTAATGATGCTAATCTAGCGGTGGCAAAAGCCAGAAACGAGAAAGCGATTGCTGAATACGAGAAATTAATCCAGGGTGCCTTCTCAGAAGTTTATATCCAGCTAGAAGGTCAAAAAACGCGCAAGGTTGAGATTACCGCCAATCTACGCTTAGTGAGTGCGCAAAAGAAGCGTTTATACTTATCCGATGAGCGTTATCTCGCAGGTTTGAGTAGCTATTTTGAAGTGCTGGACTCAAAGCAGAATCTTTTTGTCTCTCAGCAGTCTCTGCTTGAGGCAGAGCGCGGAGCGGCTGAGTCTATCGTTAATCTTTATCGTGCCTTAGGTGGTGGTGACCAAGTGACTGATAGTTATCGCAGTAGGTCGCAAATAAAAGTAGCTAAAGAAACTGACAATAGCGCAGCGACTGATGATCAGACGGGGCAAGAACCGACGAACTAAGGGTAAAACTCAGTCGTTGGGGATTTCTAGCAGCACTTTATCCTAAATTCGCCAATTGAGCGTTTAATATGACTATCAAGTTATAGCGCTCTCTCAACGTTATCGCGTTCATTGCAGTAGCTTGAATTAGAGATAGAGAGCAGCAAGCTTGACTTGATTGAGGCTTATGTTAGGTTTTGTGTATTGTCAGTTAATAAATAAACTATATGACAATGGAGATTATTTTATATTATGAAAAAATTATTTTTTATCATTATATTTAATTTTTTGTTACCTATGACTGTCTGGGGAGCAGAAACTCTTGTTTGTGCTAGAACTCAAGGACAAACAACACCAATGCATGTTGCTGCTGAAAAAATCATCGTTGAGGCATTTGAAAAAATTGGAATCACTTGTGAAATTAGGTACCTACCCGGTGAACGATCGTTGTTATATACAAACAATGGTATTAATGATGTAGAAATTTTACGCATTTCAGGGCTAAAGTCAAAATATCCTAACTTGCTGGAAATTCCTGTATCTACAGTAGTCTCTGAGCAAATGGCTTGGAGCAGACATTCCATCAATGTAGATAAGGGTTGGGAAAGTTTACGTCCTTATAGAATCTCTGTAGTGAGAGGTTATAAAATCGCAGAAATAAATACAGCAGGAATGAATGTTCACGTCATTTCAACCTGGAAACAGGCATTCAAATTAGCTGAGATTGGGCGGGTTGATCTGGCCCTGGCCAGTCGATTTTCAGGTATGCAAATGATTAGTGAGCTAGAATTAAAAGATATTATTAAAGCCCTGGAACCACCCCTTGTAGTTACTCCACTGTATCCTTATCTTCATAAAAAACATGAAGCACTTCTACCGCAGATAACTAAGGCATTACAAGACATGTTGGCAGAAAATAGATTTAATGTGGTTTTGGAGCAAGAGAAAGAAAAATTCAAAAAAGGCGAGGGGATCTATAGTCTTTCAGAGTAATATTGACAGCACCGCTAGAGTACACTGAAAAGCTAATTGATTAATCACTAACAGCGCGCATAGTGATGCCGTGATCTCAGCATAAATTTGAACTGCGGGAACTTTCACAAAAACAATATTATTAAGGGACTATAGCGCTCTTGATAGAGTATTTCCTCAGGCTATTTGGGTTAACTGCTCACTACTGTCACTCTATTGTGCCCATTAGCGGTAATGCTCTACTTTGAATACCTTTGATGCCATCGAGTAACACGTGCAAATCGGGTCTGCAAGAGGCGGTATCACCTATACCCATGATTTGTATTTTTTGCTCTGGGTTAATCACAAACAGACCGGGCTCTGCATAGATACTGCCATCTTTATGAGAGAAGGCCCAAAGACCCAGTGCTTTTATATTATTTTTCTTGGTTGTGTTAATCAGTTTTAACTGACAATTTATTGTGCCTTTGAGCTTGAGCGTCTGCGTTTATTTGTGCACGAATGGCCAGCTCGGTGACCTTAAGTGTATGTTGTTGATTACAAGCGGTATCTGTTCTGTCGCGAATGTCATTTGAGAGCTTCGAGAAGTATTCTAGCGGTGTGTGGCTGCAATCAATATGTTGTACTTTTGAGTTTGTCATAAGGAAGAGGTGATCAGTTCCGGCTCTGCCTTCTATGTCTAGGTATTTTCTAAGTTCAATACTGCCTTCAGTGCCGAGCACAAACAATCGCCCATCACCCCAGGTAGAGAGGGCATCTTGGGTGTACCAATCCATTCGGGCATAGCCATGTGCGTTGCCAGCTCGGAGGTTGATCTCACCAAAATCTTGGAAAGCGGGCCGGTCCTTGTTGGAGAAGTTGCCCACGGTTGAGTGGGTGATTTCGGCGTTACTGGCGTTGCTGAAATGCAGAAATTGATCGATTTGATGCATGCCGATATCGCCGAGAATTCCACCATACCTTTTTGCATCCCAAAACCAGTCAGGTCGGGTTGTTGGGTTTAAACGATGCGGGCCTAAACTGGTGGTGCTGATGACCTCGCCAATTTGACCTTCAGCGACAATCCGGCTCGCCACAATGGCGCAGGGGACTTCAAATCTCTCCGAAAAATTCACAGACCAAATTCGACCGGTATTTTTAATGGTGGTGCTGATACTAGTCAGTTCATCAAGAGTAAGGCAGCCAAGTTTGTCCAGCATGACATCTTTACCGTGTAACATTGCCTGCATGGCCAAGCTAGTCAGATGTTCTGGAGGTGCGGCAATAAGTAGCAGTGCGATTTCTGGATCTTCGAAGATTTCATCTATGTTTGCTGCCCGAGTCACATCGGGAAATCGTTTAGTGAAGCCCGCCAGTGGCTGAGATGATTTTTCAGTCCAATAACAAGCTCCCACCCGGCGTCAGCCAAGCCTTGTGACATGCCCTAGAAATGACGGTGATCGATGCCTATTGCTGCGAATTTAGGGCTTTGCTTCATGTTATGTCTTTCAAAGATACTAGCCGGCCCTGGTCAGATGATATTTTGATCGCATCAATAAGCTTATGGACCGCCAGTGCTTCACGTCCGGTTATTTTGGGGGATCTATCATTGGCTAGGGCATCTGAAAAATCTTCAATTAGGCTCTGATGCCAGTCGCATGGGAAGTCCATTGGGTCTGAACCACCGCCCGTTCCCGTGACTTCACCGACTTGTTCCGTTTTACCATCGCGCCATGTGATGACAAGTTTGCCCGCCTCTAAAGTTGCGGATCCCAAGGTTCCATCTAAGGTTAGCTTTTCACTACCCCCCGGATAGCTGCTGGTGGTGGCGACAATGGACCCGGGAATGCCGGATTCAAAAATCAGCCCGCAGCTAGCAAAGTCCTCAGTTTCAATGTCGTGAAATTTTGTGGTTGCACTCAAAGCTTGTACTTTGGCGACAGGGCCAGCGATGCAGAGCATTAAATCAAGGACATGAATAGCCTGAGTAATCAATACCCCTCCACCGTCTTGTTGATAAGTCCCTCTTCCCGCTACCTCATAATACGATTGTTCACGCCACCAGGGAATTTCTGCTCTGACCAAAGCGAGGTCGCCAAGTTCATGAGCACTAATGGCCTCAATCAAACGTTGCGCCCCCACGCGAAATCGATGTTGCAATACAACAGCGAAAACGACCCCGCGGGTTTCACAGATGTCCACGAGTTTTTCTGCTGCCGCATAGGTGCGTTCCAGCGGTTTTTCTGTGAGGATATGTTTCCCTGCCGCTGACATTTTATCGACGATCTGCTGGCGGCTATTGGGTGGGGTAATAATAATCACAGCGTCAGTTTTTTTACACTGGGCTATTTCTTCAAGGGAAGAGAAAGCGTGATAGTCATGTATATCGGCAAGCTCTTTGGTCTTGTGGCTGTCTCGGGCGTATACCCCCGAGACTGTGACTTTTCCCTTGAGTTTCTTTAAAGCGGCTAGGTGGGGGCGGCTTGCCATCCCCAGTCCAATAATTGCTACATGCATGGCTTAATTGCTCTATTTCAACAAAATTTGGTATTCATATTGGTACAAAGTAAAGCGCCGAAAATAACCCTGATGGGTTAAGTCGGCGATTAAAAAAAGACTAGAATCGGTAAAGTCTCGCTGGATTTTCGACAAATATTTGTTCTAGGACTCGCTGATTGGGAATCCAACTGCAGAGCGTGTCTAGTAGTGTTGCATCACAGGGCGTCTGGTCTATTGGCTGTGAAACATGCGGCCAGTTAGAACCCCAGATAACACGTTCTGGCGCGTGTGCGATGACGGCTTTGGCGACTTCTGCTAAGTCTTCATAGTTCGGAGAGCCCGATTTAGAGGTTTCGTAACAGCCGGCGAGCTTGAAGTAACAGTTGCCTTTATCTATCAGCTTTAATAACGCCTTAAATTCAGAGCTGCCAACACTAATAGGCTCAAAAAACTTGCCCTGGTGATCAAATACATAGTCACCTTGGATTTTATCAAGCAGTGGTGCGTAAGTGTGGATCTGGTTACCATCGAACTGCAGGATGCAGCTCCAGTCAAGAGGTTGAATAAGTTGATTGACGCGCAGCAAATCTTCGAGGCGTGTAGCACCGCCTAGCTCCATGATTCGAGCTGCTCGGATTCCCTGTTTGTGGTAGCTCTCAAGCGTGCTCTCGCTGGTGTCTGGTCTAATGCAGGCAATGCCGCGGCTCGACTCGCCAAATTCAGCCAGCGCATTGAGCACACAGTCATTGTTGGCTTGATGGGCGTTGGATTGCACGACTATTACTCGCTCAAGTCCCAGCCACTGTTGGACTTCACGGTATTCGCCGATGCCAGCAAAGTCCGCAGGGCAAGCTGGACCGCCCGCCTGGGCGGGAAAGATTGGATTGTAAATATGCATGTGGCTGTCAATGCTGCCAGCAGGTAACTTAGTTTGTGGAGCATCGCCACTGATTTTACGTGTCATGTTAAATCCCGTTATCTCTATTGTTTGGGGGCAAATTCGGCCAGTTTCTCACGATTGATGGTTAATCCTAAGCCCGGGCCCTCAGGTACTTTTATCATGCCCTGATGATGGGTGATGGGCTCTTCTACAATGGCGCTTCTAAAGGGATTGTGGGTTTGATCGAATTCAAAATGTGGAGATCTGGCTTCATGGGCGTTGGGGGTTGGTGGAATGATGGCGTGAAAATGTAAGCCTGCTGCCATGGCGATATTGGTGCCCCACACGTGTGGCACCAAACGCACATGATGGATTTCTGCGAGGGTGATTATTTTTCTAGCTTCAGTTAAACCACCGACACCACAGACATCCGGTTGAATAATATCGACAGCCTGTTGCTTGAGGGCTTCGTTAATGCCCCAGCGACTATGCCAGGTCTCGCCACCTGCTACTGGCAGAGGTTGGCGATTGCGCAACTCGCGGTAGCTGCAGAGTGCCTCGGGGATTACTGGCTCTTCAAACCAATCGATATTGTATTGCGCGGCCAACTGGCCGACTTTAATGGCATCACATAGATCATAACCGTGATTGGCATCAATCATTAAGCTGATATCGGGCCCAATTGCCTCACGCACCGCGGCGATAGCGGCGATATCTAGCTCGATACCAAAGCCTATCTTGATTTTTAAGGCTTTAAACCCCTGAGCGACATAACCAGTGGTCTCTGCGACTAACGTTGTTATGCGGTCTTTGCCCACCACCCGAAATCCACCGGTTGCGTACGCTGGAATCTCTTTACGGTAGGCGCCACCGAGCAATTGATAAATAGATTTGTCGTAGTATTTACCGGATAGATCCCAGAGCGCTATATCGATACCACTGATCGCGGTAAGTGTCGCGCCACGCTGCCCCTGATCGCGAAACTGACTGTAGAGTTCGTTCCAAATAGGTTCAATGTCTAAGGCCTGTTTGCCTATCAACAAAGGGGTCATCATCTTGACGATGGCGACATTGATATCGGCGGGGCCTAGGCACTCACCCCATCCCACTAAACCGTTATCACAGACAATCTCAACCAGCATGTGGCGTCTATTATAGAAGGTCGAAAAAGCCGACTGAAAGGGTTGCTCTAAGTCGTGGTGAAGTATGTAAGTATGGACTGCGGTGATTTTCATGGAGGACTCTCAAAAAGTTGACGGGCGGTAGCATGCAATCCACCGCCAGTGTTTTAGCTGTACTTGCTAACCACTGCTTTTAGCATTTCTAACTCTTCGCCGGTTAAATCCGTCAGGGGTGAACGAACGGGGCCAGGATCGCGGCCAATGGCACGTAAGCCCGCTTTAACGATAGAGACTGGGTAGCCATTTTCACGGTCTCGGATCTTGGCAAAGGGGTAGAAGAAGTCCTTTAGTATTTTTTCCATATAGACGTTGTCCTTATTGCGCATCGCCTGAAAAAATTGCAGCGCCATTTCAGGCACGAAGTTAAACACAGCCGATGAATAAGTGGTCACTCCCATAGCGTCATAGGCTTGTGCAAACATTTCGTGAGTGGGCATGCCGCCGATGTAGACCAATCTGTTGCCGATTAATGCGGTGATTTCACGGACTGTATTGATGTCGCCCGTACCGTCTTTAAAGCCGATTAAATTAGGGCAGGCGTCTGCGAGGCGCTGTACGGTTGCCGCCTTTACCACAGAATTGGCGCGGTTGTAGATAATGACCCCAATATCAATGCTATCACAGACTGCTTTAATGTGATTGAACAGTCCATCTTGGGTGGTGCCAATCAAGTAGTGAGGTAACAATAATAGGCCATCTGCACCCTTTGCCTGAGTCGCCTGGGCAATTTCAATGGCCATGCGGGTGCCGTATCCGCAACCAGTGAGGATAGGCACGTCACCGGCGACTTCTTTAGCGGCTTCAACAATGATAGGAATTTCTTTGGGAGAAAGTGAAAATAGCTCACCGGTTCCGCCCGCGGCAAACAAGCCCGCAGCATCGAATTGAGTCTGCCAGGCGATGTGATCTTGATAGGCGCGTTTATCAAAATCAAAACTAGTCTTGTCGAAATGAGTGACCGGGAAAGAGAGTAAACCAGAGCTGATCTTTTGTTTGAGTTCTGAATAATGCATTTAATATACCATGACAACGGGGTGGATTTAGGTGTTAATACCAACAATGTCTATAGTTATAATATATCAAGCTGTGTTTTGTCAATGTCATATGATGACTATCGAGAGTTTTGTGTCATTTGCTTTCTTTGAATTAACCTGGCAAGTGCTCTGTAACGCTTGGCACCACCGCTTAAGTGATTGCGCATTGCGGTGCGTGCACGCTCGGGATCTCTGTCTGCTATCGCCTCTGCGATGGCCTGGTGCTCGTCATCTAAGCGCAAGTCGATATCAGTTACAGGCTCAATGCCGGCTTCTTCCTGCAATCTGGCCCGGGGGATTATTTTGCTGCCAAGTAAGGTTAAAAAGTCTACATAGTGTTGATTGTTAGTGGCTTTTGCGATGGCGACGTGAAATTTGAAATCTGCTTTTCCGGTGTTTTCATGGCAATCTTTGCTATCTTTAAAGGCATAATAACAATCAAAAATTTCCGCCTCCTGGGCAGGGGAGCAGCGCACTGCGGCTAGGCCTGCGGCCTCTACTTCGACGGCGAGTCTGAGTTCGAGTGCCTCGATAGTATCGGATATAGTGTGTGAATTCTGCAGCAGTATGTTAAGTTTCTCGTTGCTTCTTTTGGGCTCAGTGACAAAGACCCCGACCCCGTGCTTAGGCTCGACTAAGCCCGCTGCTTTTAAGCTGGCAACCGCCTCGCGAATAACAGTGCGGCTGACCCCTAGATTTATTATAAGCTGTTGTTCGGTCGGTAGTTTATCGCCAGTTTTGAGCGTGCCAGAGTCAATTTGTGACTTGAGTTGACCGATGACTCTCTGGGTTAAATTCTCTCTGGGCTTTTTTACAGTCTTGCTATTCATTGATGGGTTCCGCCATTAAAGGCTATCAGTTGGATTATAAAGTTAGAAAAAATTTATGGAGATAATATGACTTATCTATTGACCATATGACATTGGTTGTGTAATCCTACAAGTATTCCAATAACGTACTTTACGTAGTCGGATCTTACAAAGCAACTCCAAATAATTAAAAATAATTCAAAACATCTCGCGGAGAAATAAAAATGATAAAAGCACTATCAAAGAAAGTTGTAGCTACTGCAATACTTGCAGCCAGTGTCGCGCTCATTAGCGCACCTGCATCAGCCGCCGGCTGGAAAGGTTGGAACATCCACTCTGCAGATTACCCAGTGGGTATCGGCATGGAAAAATTCATTGAATTAGCCTCTGCTAATACCGATGGCCGGGTGAGCGGTAAAACTTACCATGGCGGCGTGTTGGGAAGTCAAACCGATGCTATTTCGCAAATGCAGTTGGGCGGCATCGAATTTGCAGGCTTCAGCCTGGGGCCATTGGGCAATGCAGTACCTGAGTTAAACGTATTGTCGCTGCCTTTTATCTTTAAGGATATGGATCATATGCACCGTGTAATGGACGGTGCAGTCGGCGCGACGTTGAGTGAAGCTATGCGTAAGTCTGGCATTATGGCGCTATCTTGGTACGATGCTGGTGCTCGCTCTTTTTATAACAACAAAGGTGTAGTTATCAATAAGCCGGCAGATCTTAAAGGTTTGAA
The DNA here is from genome assembly GCA_013215445.1 of Oceanospirillaceae bacterium. Classification (GTDB taxonomy): domain Bacteria; phylum Pseudomonadota; class Gammaproteobacteria; order Pseudomonadales; family Balneatricaceae; genus Rs1. The sequence goes on along the minus strand of JABSRA010000097.1, from coordinate 2,793 downwards.
GTTTCGGGTAATGGGTAACCCAATGTACGTTTCCATGGTAGAAGCGCTAGGCGGCAATGCGACACCTATGGCTTACTCTGAAGTTTATTCAGGACTGAAGACTGGCGTAATAGACGGTGCAGAGAACAACTGGCCTTCCTTTGAGTCAAGTGGTCATTATGAAGTGGCAGGTAACTACTCACTGTCTCAACACTTGATCATACCTGAGTGCATTTGTGTCAGTGTGTCTGCTTTTGATAAGCTCTCTGACGAAGATCAGAAGAGCGTCAAAGAAGCGGCGCTAGCATCCGCTGTATTGCAGCGCTCTGCGTGGGCTGAACGTGTTCAAGTGTCTAAGGCGATCGCGCTTAAATCAGGTGTTAAGTTCAATGTAATCGCCGATAAGGGTGCTTTCCAAAGCTTAATGGGCCCTGTCTATAAAGAGGCAGTCCAGAAGTATCCTGTGCTTAAAGACCTTATCGCGTCAATCAAATCGGTCGATTAAATCTTAATTAATACTACTGGCTAGTCTCTAGAGTGTTAGAGATTAAGCTAGTATGCTGTTAAGTTTTGGGGCGCTAGCAGGTCTATCTCATGCTAGCTGTCCCCGTATCAAAGAATAACTATAAGAGTTAGTCATGGAAAAACAGCTTACTTTGCATCCTCGTTTAGAGCGATGTTTAGATGTCCTAGCAGCGATAGGTAGCTGGGCCTCAGCACTGGCACTGATAGTGTTGGTCTCTACTTTTGGCTGGTTAGTTTATGGCCGCTACATATTAAACGATACCCCTACTTGGATTGAACAGTTATCGATGTTAATGGTGATTACCATCACCTTTATGGCCTCGGCAACCGGTATTCGAGAGCGCACCCACCTGGCGGTAGATATTGTACCTATGCTCTGTAGCCCCAGAACCAGAATTGCATTGAGATTACTCTGCGATCTGATTCTCTGCGGATTCGGTATTTTTATGGCCATAATGTCCTATGGTTTGTTGCAGTTCACCTGGAGAATGGAAATCCCCCTGTTGGGAATCCCCGAGGGAGTGCGTTATATCCCGGTAATTATTAGTGGTGCATTAGTGGCGCTCTTTTCTGCGACCAGTGCGCTCAGTGGTGCTATTTACCTGTTCACCCATTCAGATGAGGCTTTTGTCAAAGATAAGTCTGATTCAAAAAATAAGGCCGAGGAATAGTAGTATGGGTTTATTAATTTTACTGGGCTGTTTCGGTTTGTTATTAGTTATAGGTATGCCAGTTGCCTACGCCCTAGGTATCGCGGCGATGTCTTCGTTTTTTTACGAGGGCATTCCAATGATGATAGGTTTTCAACGTATTGTCTCAGGTGTTTCGGTCTTTTCACTGTTGGCGATTCCCTTTTTTATCTTTGCCGGCGAGTTAATGTTGCACGGTGGTATCGCCGCTAGATTAGTCAGTTTAGCCTCTTCAGCGGTCGGTTGGGCCAAGGGTGGATTAGGCCAAGTGAACGTGTTTTCCAGCATGTTATTTGGCGGTATTTCTGGCTCGGCGGTGGCGGATGTTTCCGCGTTGGGCTCACTGTTAATCCCCGTTATGAAAGAGAAAGGATACAGCGCTGATTATGCGGTGAATGTCACAGTGACCTCTTCAGTGGCCGGAATAATGATTCCCCCCAGCCATAATATGATTTTATTTGTGGTGGCAGCCGGTGGTGGTATCTCAGTATCGAGCTTGTTTATGGCCGGGCTTATCCCCGGGATATTGATGTGCTGTTGCCTGGGTTACGCTGCGAGGTGGGTGGCGATTCGAAATAACTATCCCACTGAGAAATTTCCCGGTTGGAGTGTAGTATTATACGCTGCCATTACCGCTTTTCCCGGTTTGTTTACCGCTGTCATTATTGTAGGTGGCGCCCTCTCAGGGATATTTACGGTGACAGAATCCGGTGCTATTGGTTGTATTTATGCGATTGTGGTCTGTATCTTTGTCTACCGTTCACTGACCTTTTATAGCTTTCTCACTGCGGTTAAAAATGCGGTTCGCACCACCGGCATGGTGATGATTTTAGTCGCCTGCGCCTCGGCTTTTGGTTATATGTTAGTGCTGTACGATGTGCCCACGCAGCTGGCTAAATTTCTCTACTATATCTCTGACAACCCCATCATTATCTTGCTGATGATGAATGTCATGCTGTTGATCTTGGGCATGATTATGGATATGGGCGCACTGATCCTTATCTGTACCCCTATCTTCTTGCCAGTCGCAGTGGGCTTGGGTATGGATCCGATCCAATTTGGCGTGATGTTGATGATGAATTTAGGGCTTGGGCTCTGTACGCCTCCGGTGGGGGCCTGTCTGTTTGTCGGCTGTGCGATAGGCGGAGTGCCTATTCAGAGGGCAGTGCGGACTATCTGGCCATTTTACCTGGCAATTCTTTTAACGTTGATGCTCATTACTTTCGTGCCTAGTGTTTCAATGTTCCTGCCGAATTTAGTCAGTGGCTAAAGAGTAAATGAATCGTTAAGGTCGCGAAAGCGCAGTTTTACTCCCCAGCAGTGACTGATAAAGCGCTGTTTGGGGAGTTTTTTGTTTTTTGTATAGGATTTAACATGAAAAAAGTATTGTTAACGGGTGCCGCGGGTAACTTAGGTAAAGTTTTACGGGTTAAACTGGCGGGTTGGGTGGACGTATTACGTCTGTCGGATATCACAGAAATTAACGATGCCAGTGCAGCTGAAGAAGTGCAGTGCTGTGATTTAAGTGATGCTGAGGCGGTGATGAAGTTGGTAGCAGGCTGTGACGCCATTATCCATCTTGGGGGGGTCTCCACCGAGA
>JABSRA010000096.1 GCA_013215445.1 Oceanospirillaceae bacterium | reverse complement strand
CAGCCAAATTCAAGTCGAAGCGCTGAAAAAACTAAAAATAATTATTGAAAGTAATGGCTTATGTAGTGATGATTTACTGCAGTAGTTAACTATATTATATAACCAAGGTGAGCCGGTTAATCCCCGCCCGCCTTTTTTTGTGTTTTTTAACGCAATAAATTGAGAGGTTTGTAATCGTTTTATGGTGCGAGTTGCGTTTAGCCTGAATATTGCATGCAACATCCGAGTTAGACATCAGAACTGACAGTTGCAGGTGACGCAAGCTGTTTAATCTGGATGATAAAGTCTTGAATACCTTGGTCATCATCGGTATTAACCAGCAGTTGCAATTTTTGTTGTGTGGAGCACAGAGGCTGTTGATAGAGTAACTGGAGAGAGAGGCGCTCCAGAGAAAAATTACTACCATTAGATCGGGTTATTCCCCTGACTAATCTTGCTTTAAGCAGCTTATTCTCACAATTACAGCTCACAATATGCATGGTAATATTCATCCTATCAGCAACATTAATATATTTCTGACGAAAGTGTTGTTTCAAAAAGGTGCCGTCGACGACGACGTTATAACCCATCCCGAGAATTGTCTCAGTGAGGGTTAATAAATGTTGTGATAGTCGGGCATTTATCTCTGGGCTGTGAAGCTCTAATTTTTTGCCTTTCTTTAATAGCTCTCTGTGCAGGCGGGCTCTTTCAGTTTCTGAGCGAATCCGAATACAGGCTATATTCTCGATGATTATTCGACTTAGGTAGCTTTTTCCGCTGCCCGACAAGCCGTGCATTAATATTAAAATGGGTTGGTTTTTTTGCTGGTATGATTGCGTTAAACGCAGGTATTTTTTAAAAGTGTGATGGCAAGCTTGTAACCCTAAAGTGGCAACCTTAGCGCGCACCATCGAGCGGAAACTCTTATAAAAGTTCAAAAGCTGCAAGCTTTGATAATCGCCACTGAGTTCTAAATATCGATTTAACGCCAGGTTGGCCCACGCGGATTTTTGGTTTGCCTCCAAATCCATCAACAGGAAAGCAAGGTCTGAACAAGTATCAATCCATCTGAACTGTAGGTTGAATTCTATACAGTCAAATAAGCGCAGTTTACCCTGAAAAAGAGTGACATTGCCCAAGTGAAGGTCCCCGTGACACTCTCTAATGAATCCCGATTTTCGTCTATCTAAAAAAGTTTGTTTAAGGGCGGCAAATTGCTCAGTGGTTTGTGTGTACAGTTTGGTCAGTTGTTCTAAATCATCTTGGTCGTCGCAATAATCTAAGGTATGCAAATAATTGTCTGCCACTAGCTGCCATATATTATTGGCCTCCCCCCAGGGGCTATTGGAGGTGACTGTCGGTAATGTCTGGTGAAAGTGGGCTAATTGCTCGGCCAACTGATCTATCCATTCGGGTTCAAATTTGTTTTCTTTAAGCAGTTTGTCTAGACCGGCTGCAGGGTCAAATTGACACATGCGCACGGCATATTCAAGCACCTTATTATTGGCAGTAGGCGGTTTAATATTCACCTGCGCAGCACAAGTTTCGGCTGCCAATAGTAGTTCACTGCTGACCAGAGGGTTATTAAGTGCGCCGCTAATGGTGACCACGCTCTGATAAATATCCGGTGCTAATCGCTGATTGAGGCGCAGCTCTTCCTCACAATAATACAATCTTTTGTCTAGCGTAGAAAAATCTAAAAAACCGAAATTGAGTTCCTTTTTAATTTTATAGGCATAATCACCGGTTAATAAAACCCAAGATACTTGTGTCTCTATAACTTTTATTGGCAAAGTGACCGGATGCGGATAACAATCAGGACTCTGTAGGGCTTGGATTAAACTCGGTAGCATATACACCTGTTACATGTCGCTAAGGAAAGAGAGAAAATATCAAGGGACCCAGTTAATATCTGGGTTTCAGACTGATTGTCAGTTTTTAGAAATTAGTTTGGGCCAAAAATTTAAATGCTCTATTACCAGGTAAAGGGTTCAGATATTTGGCGATAATCATTAGATAACCTTAGGTGTTCGCGGTTGATGCCGACACGATGGGGATTATACTAGAAAAAGGCATCAAGCTCTATAAAGGTAGTCAGTGGAGTTGTACAATATCTTCCATTAAAAATGAGACAGCAGGAAATATGGCAAGCACAAACAAAAAGCGCACTAAAGGTGGTAAAAAAAACCGTATAAAGCCGCAACAGGGTTCGAGGGTTTGGCGTTGGTTACTTTTTTTTAGTTTAAAACTCAGCGTGATCTGTATTCTTTTTGCCGGCATTGGGATGTTTTATCTCGATGCACAGATTCGCACAAAATTTGAGGGAAAGCGCTGGTCGCTTCCGGCTAAAGTGTACGCTCGTCCCCTGGAAATGTATGTGGGCCTCAAGTTAAATATTGTCGATTTAAAAGTGGAGTTGAAAGGCTTAGGTTATCGCAGTGTAAAAAAGGTAACGGGTCCTGGTCAAGTGGAAATAGCGTCAACTAGAGTGAGGATTTATACTCGAGGTTTCACCTTTATTGATGGGATCGAAGTGTCGGAAAAGCTGACGATTAGTTTTAAGCAAGGTTTGGTCAATAGCATAAGCACGGCAAATGGCAGTCCGGTGGCTATCGCCAGGCTAGAGCCGATTTTGATTGGTGGAATCTATCCAAAAAACAACGAAGATAGAGATCTTATCCGGCTATCACAGGCGCCCAAAGGGCTAGTGGATGCACTCATTACTATCGAAGATCGAAGCTATTATGAGCACTTTGGTATTTCTCCTGTGGGTATCGCCCGCGCAATGTGGGTCAATCTTAAAGCGGGACGTTTTGTACAGGGAGGGAGCACCTTAACTCAACAGTTGATCAAGAATTTTTATCTTACCTCTGAGCGAACTCTGGTTCGTAAACTCATTGAAATGCCGATGGCCATCGTGCTTGATCTTCGCTATAGCAAAGATGAAATTTTAGAGGCGTACCTCAATGAGGTGTATCTAGGCCAAGCGGGGTCGCGGGCGATTCATGGCTTTGGTTTGGCTGCCGAATATTTCTTCTCTCGACCTATCGGCGAATTACAATTACATCAGGTGGCTCTGTTAGCGGCGATGGTCAAAGGCCCTTCGTACTACGATCCTAGGAGACGTCCAGAGAGGGCCAAGCAGCGGCGCGATCTAGTCCTTAGAGTGATGCTTGATAATAACAAGATTAATAACAGCGCCTATCAACAGGCAATTGCACAGCCGCTGAGCGTGGTGAAACAAAAGAGTTTACACAAGGGCGCCTATCCAGCCTACTTAGACTTGGTGAGACGCAATTTAAATAAGAGTTACAATGACCAGGACTTAAGCTCAGAAGGATTGCGTATTTTCACCGCTTTAGACCCAATAGCGCAGGCGAAAGCTGAGCGGGCGATGCAGGTTAGTATCGCAAAATTACAAAAAAAATACCCTAAAAAAGCCGATCATATCGAGGCGAGTATGGTCGTGACTGATCCGCAAACGGGTGAAGTCTTAACGGTGATAGGCGGAAGAAGTACGAGATATCAAGGCTTTAATCGCGCGATTGATGCAGTGCGTCCCATCGGATCGCTGATTAAACCCGCGGTTTATTTGACGGGATTAAGAAGTGGTTACACCTTGGCAAGCCTCATCGAAGATACTCCAGTCTCTGTGCCGATCGAAGGCTCGACACCCTGGCAGCCGAAAAACTTTGATAAGAAGGCCCATGGATCTGTGCCCTTTTACCTAGCCCTGGCAAAATCCTATAACCTAGCCACCGCAAGACTGGGTATGGAACTGGGGTTAGACAAGGTGATTCAGACCGTCCATGATCTAGGCTTTACTCGAGAGATTAAAAAATACCCGTCGCTCTTGCTCGGCGCTCAGGGAATGACGCCATTTGAGGTGGCGACTATGTATCAAACGATTGCCGCCAACGGCTTTTTGATGCCGATGAGAGCTATTCGAGCAGTGACTGATAAAGAGGGGCGGGAGTTATCTAGATATCCTTTTAAAATAAAGCAAGTTATTGATTCTCAATCTGTTTATCAGCTTCAATACGCGATGCAGCAAGTGGTGAAAATAGGCACGGCTAGGTATGCAAACTCAAAAATTTCAGCGGCGTTTGCGCTGGCGGGAAAAACCGGTACTTCCAATGATTTAAGAGATAGTTGGTTTGCGGGGTTTTCAGGAAATAAACTGGCAGTGGTTTGGTTAGGTAATGACGATAATAGTTCGCTTCCCTTTACCGGGTCATCGGGTGCGCTGCGAGTGTGGGTTGAATATATGCGTAATGAATCATTGCAACCCTTAAATTCAGCGGTGCCTGAGGGCATAGAATTCGCTGATATTAACACCGAAACGGGCTTTCGCGTAGACAGTAGCTGTCAGGATAGCCAGAGAATACCCTTTAGGTCCGCAAGCATACCTCCCTATAGCGATGAGTGTGACAAACTTGATGCTGAGGTTTATCAAATAGACAGACAGGGAGGGCAAACGTTAAATTGGTTAGAGCGGTTGTTTGGCACTTAGACTTAGCTACCTCAATAACGTTACGCGGATCAGTAAGCCCCGGTGAAAACCGGCAAAAAACTCAGTCTGTGTGCCCCAGGTTGTTGGGTGTTGATTCAGTTTTGAGGCCGTATTACCGAGCGTATTTACCATGCTCTTAGGCTAAGACATACTTTATAATTATATGAGTCGTGGGTAAGTTGCATTAAGTACACAATGTTCCGCCCACGGGGAAATCGATGCCAGAGATCATGGTTTTGGCAATAAATGATAGGAAGGAAGGTTATGAATAAGGTTTTTCGCATTGAAAAGTTAATTGGTGCGACGGTTTCTCTATTGCTACTGGGGGGGTGCTCTTTTTCAGGAATCAATAATGTGGTGGTTGAAGAGCGTAGTATTAAAGGCAATGGTCAAGGTCAAAACCTTGGCGTAGAGAACAATACCCAGGTAGAAGTCACAGCGTTAACGGTCAGACCCACTTTTAAAACCACTAATAATGCGCCTACAGTGAATACAGATATAAGCCAGCAGCTAAAGGCTCCGGAAGTGGCGGCCAAGCAACAAATGCCAGCAACCGTCGCCTTACTCAATACCGCAAGTTATCAAAGTAGCAATGGTCGCTTGCAGGCTGCTTTAACGAGCTTGGAGCGCGCCCTGAGAATTTCTCCTAAAGACCCCGAAGTCTATCGCTCGCTTGGCGAAGTGCACCGTCGGTTGGGGGATTTTGTTCAGGCGGAGCAGATACTGTTAAAGGGTATTGCTGTTGCAGCGGGGCAGAGCGGCCACTTGAGGAAACTGTGGAGTGCATTGGCTAAAGTTCGCTCTGAGTCTGGTGATAAGGCTGGGGCCAATGTAGCGTTTCAAAAGTCGCAGAGTTATTGATCATAAAATTGCATCCCGGTAGTGTTACACCGCGATGCAGAGTTTGCTATCTATGTGCTATTTTTTGTTAAAGTTTTGAGCTTCTGACCAAAGCAAAGACAAACTAAGCACAGTGAGACAGCCAGTGAAAAGTTATAGCGAGCTTGATCACTTAAATCAATAATGCTTAGTTCAGGAGAGAACAGTAGTATAGATGTCGTGAAACTGACTATCGCTGCTATAGGTAAGGCTATTGCCGACAGGGTTGAGCGGTGATACAGCAGGCCGATAGCAACCGATAAAATGATGACTATCGCGATGGCCATACTGTACTGCTCACCGACCAAAGCCCGTCTGCACAATTCAAAACTCGCTAGTAATACCAAACTCCAGCGTCCCCATGCCCCCTTGCTATAATTCTTACCTAGGCAGGTTAAAAGTATCACCGAACTCATCAATGGCAGTGCTAGATAGTATTGTAAGTTGCTGAAGATACGCAGCAACACTAATTTTTCCTCGGAGTTTCCCGTTATCACGAGAGGAAGTAGGGCCGAGAGGAGGATAAACATGCAGCATGTGGCAATGATACTCGCCACCGTTTTGCTGTGCACGGTGAGTGGCTGTGGCTGACGATAGAGTAATAGGGCGGCGAAAATGCTGGCAGCAGCCAGCATGATTTGGCTAAATATCAGCATCAGAGCGTTTTGAAGACCTTTGCTGCAGCCGTAATTGTCTCTTCAATGTTGGTTTGGCTGGTCGCCACCGACATAAAACCGGTTTCATAGGCAGAAGGTGCTAGATAGATGCCCTCTTGGAGCATTCCCCGATAGAAGCGAGCGAAGCGTTCGGTATCACAGCTGGTCGCCTGTGAAAAACAGGTTACACTGGTTTGATCAGTAAAGAAAATACCAAACATACCGCCGATAAAGGTGCTGGTTAAATCCACACCTGCTGCGTAGGCAACGGCCTCTAACCCTTGGGTTAAGAATTTTGATTTAGCGCCAAGCTGTTGGTATATTTCTGGTTTTTCAGATAATGCAGTTAGCATGGCAAGGCCCGCGTGCATCGAAAGTGGATTTCCCGATAAAGTGCCGGCTTGGTAGACTGGGCCCAGTGGTGCGATGTGCTGCATGATCTCTTTTTTGCCACCAAAAGCACCAACGGGCAAGCCGCCGCCAATAATTTTCCCTAAAGTGGTCAAATCTGGTTTGATGCCAAACTCAGCTTGTGCTCCGCCGAGGGCAACCCGAAACCCCGTCATTACCTCATCAAAAATTAGCACGCTATCGTATTGATCACAGATATCGCGCAGCCCCTGTAAAAAGCCTGCAGCGGGAAGTATACAATTCATATTGCCCGCGACAGGTTCTACGATAATACAGGCAATTTGATTGCCGATTTTAGCGAAGGTCTCCGCTACTAGATCTATATTATTGTAATCTAAGGTAATAGTGTGTTCTGCTAGGGATGCAGGTACTCCGGGAGAGTTGGGTACGCCTAAGGTGAGCGCTCCCGATCCGGCTTTAACCAACAGAGAATCACTGTGGCCGTGGTAGCAGCCTTCAAATTTGACTATTTTATCGCGTCCGGTGTAACCACGGGCTAAGCGAATAGCAGACATGGTAGCTTCTGTTCCGGAGTTAACCATGCGCAGCATTTCAATTGAGGGCATGATTTCGCATACTTTATCGGCCAGTAAAGTTTCAACTTCGGTCGGAGCGCCAAACCCCAGTCCCATGTCTAAACTAGCTTTTACCGCCTCAATAACGGGTTGATAGGCATGACCTAAGATCATGGGCCCCCAAGATCCTACATAATCAATATACCGTTGATCATCTTCATCATACAGATAGGCTCCCTCGCCTCTCTTGAAGAAAATAGGCGAGCCCCCAACACTTTGAAAAGCGCGAACGGGAGAGTTAACGCCACCGGGTATATGTACCTGTGCGGCTGCAAAAAGTTGTTCTGAGCGAGACATAAAGATGATCCTTGGGCTATCTGACGGTGAATAACGGCGCATTATCGCCTGAATGTGAGCTTAGCACCAGTATAGTTTACTTTTGCATAAATATTATAGATAGGGGCTGCAGTGAACTGCGCGATCGTTAACTTAAGTACAGCTCAGTAGTTAGTGATATTGTTTACAGCTGTAATATTGCTCTATTTGAAAACGAGAGAGAATGCCAATTAAATTCTCACTGTGGTCAAAAACACAGAGCACATCCGCATCATCCTTGTTCATTAATTGCAGCGCTTCGTACAGCGTAGCTCTTAAATTCACGCTGTGAATAACAACACGTTGCGCGGGGATCCTCTCCAGGTCGATCAGTTGTTCGCTGGTGATTAGATCTCGATCTAAAAAGCTGCTTATATTGCTCACTGGGAAGACGTTTACAAATTGTTGATCTTGTACAGTGACCACCCACACGGTCTGTTGGGCTATTATCTGCTGAGCTTGGGCCAATGTTATCTGCCGCTGGCTGATCTGGAAGCTGTTAGTCATGATTTTTGCGACTGATACACGGGTTAGTATTTGCGCGAGTGGCTCCAGGCGGTAATCCAATCCCTGATCCTGCAGCAGCGCTAGAAAGGCTGAGGGAGTGTTGAACAAATAACGGGTGGTCAAGTTGGCTATCACTATTGCGATCATGCCGGGGAAAATTATATTGGGGTTGTAGGTTAATTCTAACAGCGCGATAAGTGCGGCTAAGGGGGCATTCAATACGGCGGCCATCATCGCCCCCATGCCTAACATGGCATACATGCCAATATTGGAAACGGGGATGTCGACTAATAAAGAGCCAACGCCACCCATTACGGCTCCTGCGACAGCGCCAATGAATAAGCTGGGGCCGATAAGACCTGCGGGGATGCCAAGTCCTAAGATAATCGGGGTTAAAATAACTTTGGCAATGAGGATAAGCAGTAATAGCTTAAGTTCAATATGGCCTAAAAATGTCTCGTTAATGGTATCGTAGCCAGTGCCCATTACCTGTGGCAGTAGTAGGGCAACGCAGCCGGTCAACAGCCCTGCCATTAACAACTTGCTACTAAGAGACGCAGTGATGGTTTTTTTAGTGAACAACATTAATTTAATAAAGACGCTTGCCAGAGCGCCTATGCAGATTGCCAACAGCATAATCCAGGGGATTTCAGAGTAGTTCAGAATTTCAAATGCAGGGGCCTGAAAAAGCGGTTGATCTGTGAAAATTAACCGAGTGACGAGAGCGCTGCTGACCGACGCGACAATAATGGGCGTAAAACCGGCAATCGTATAGTCGAGTAAAATAACTTCCATGGCAAAAACTACGCCAGCCAGGGGGGTGTTAAAAGCCGCCGAAATAGCAGCGGCACTACCACAGGCGATTAAAATGCGCTGAGAATTGTCCGGGATGCGTAGCAGTTGGCCCAAGACGCTGGATAAGCTGGCCCCCATATAAATAGCCGGACCTTCACGGCCCACCGATTGACCACTAACCAGGGCAACGACCGCAATAATGAATTGAGTAATTAAATTTTTTCCCGGAATATGCCCCTGATGGTAGGCGAGCCTTTCAAGTAAATGTACCACCCCCACCTTATTTTTGATTAAAGGCCAATATTTATACATAAGCGCCAGTGTTAAGCCACCAATACTGGGAAATAGAAAACGTTCGACTAAGCTGAGCCCCTCGAAGTTTTCCACATGGTCAGGCAATAAAAAACCCAATGGTAAATCGATAGCAAACCTAAATAGAGCAATTAATAATCCACAGCTAATGCCACTGAGAAGGCCTAGGGCCACAAGTTGCGGCAGTGCCTCGTAACTCGCTAATTGTTTTCTGAAATTTTGCAGGGAAAAATTGGCTTTGATCATGAAATGTGATCGCTCTAAGGGTAGAGAGTAAAATTAACATTAATCTAGTGAGTATAGCGTAGCGAGATTTATCCCGTGATATAAATCCTTGTTATATCACGATAAGCTAGTTTATTGTAAAGAGATGGGCCTGTGGTATGTTAGCAGCGCATCAGTCTAGGTAGTGTAGAATATACTTGACTAAATTGCTTGGTTAAGGGATAGTTTCGCTATTTAGTATTGTCGTAAAAAGAGTAAATGCCAGTGTCCGAGTTTGAAAGTCCGTTAACCTTTAGTGACAGTGCTGTCGCTAAAGTAAAAATTCTTATTGAAGAAGAAGAGAACGAAGCGTTAAAGCTGCGCTTATATATTACCGGTGGCGGTTGTGCCGGCTTCTCCTATGGGTTTAGTTTTATCGAAGAAGTAGCAGAAGATGATACTGTGATCACTAAAGCTGGTGTTAGCTTGGTGGTTGATGCTATGAGCCTACAGTATTTAACTGGCTCGCAAGTCGACTACAGAGAGGGCTTGCAGGGTTCGCAGTTTCTCGTCAACAACCCCAATGCAACTACCACCTGTGGCTGCGGGTCTTCTTTTTCACTTTAAGACGTTCTTTAAGCTTGAAAAATGGCGCCTAAAATACGCTGGTTTTTAGCGCCTGTCACACTAGTGCTGTTTCCCGTCAAGCCTGCTAAAGTCTGTTTGGCTAGCCATGCAAAAGCTGCCGCTTCTACCCAGTCTGGGTCTAGCTGTAACTTGGTGGTGCTAGTCACGCTGATGGCATTGGGCAGCAGGACTGCAAGGCGACTCATTAAATGAGTGTTTTTAGCCCCTCCTCCACAGACAAAAATTTCGGCACTGGCAAATTGTTGCTGCTTAATTTGCGCGGCGATTGTGGTCGCACTCAACTCTACCAACGTGGCTTGTACATCAACCGCGGATATCAAATTGTGGCTGTTCGCGATGTTTGCTAACTGTTGGTGTAACCACGCTAAGTTAAATTGTTCTCGCCCCGTGCTTTTGGGATAACCTTGGCTGAAAAATGCCAAGCTAAGCAGCTCTGTTAATAAGGCCTTATTGACTATTCCAGTGCTTGCCCAATCTCCGTTAGCATCAAAATTTTGTTGTTGGTGGTATTGAATCCACGCGTCCAGTAATACATTACCAGGGCCGGTATCAAAACCGATCAGTGGTTGCTCTGCATCTTTGGCTAACAAAGTAATATTAGCCATACCGCCGATATTAACAATCACTCGATCGCAATTCGGGCTATAGAATACAGATTGGTGAAAAGCTGGGACTAGAGGGGCACCTTGTCCGCCTGCTGCAATATCCCTTCTTCTGAAATCGGCTATAGTGGTAATGCCGGTATTTTCGGCCACCGTGTTGGCATCGCCAATTTGTAAGCTGAAATTGTGCCTAGGGGAGTGACTCGGTCGATGCCGAATTGTTTGACCGTGCAAGCCAATGGCACGTATCTGACTAAGCTTGAAGGTGGCGCTGTTGCTGCGAATGAGTTGATTACAGCCGTCGGCAAACAACTTGGCCAAGGCAATGTCTAAATGCCCCATTTTATCAATTTCGTGATTCCCGCTAGAGCATAACTCTAAAATCAATGCTTTTATATTAGCGGGTAGCTCAAAGCTGGCACTGGCTACCAGCTTGAATTTCGGAGCGAAACTGACGGCAACTACATCGATGCCATCCAAGCTGGTGCCTGACATGACACCGAGGTATATCTCTCGATCAGATGTTGGGGTTGGCGGTTTTACTAGCAATGACTTCTTCACTTTTAAGGTTTAATTTTGCCAGTGCTTTTTTGGCTACTTGCATGAATCTAGCCAGCTCTTTAGGTTCTAGGCTAGATGACTTTTTTAATTTTACGGTGAGAGGGTTTTTGTGTACGCCATTAACTCTGAATTCGTAGTGTAAGTGTGGACCTGTTGCAGCCCCTGTCGAGCCAACATAACCAATGACCTGCCCTTGTTGTACTCTGCTGCCAGTCTTGAATTCTTTGTTAAAACCAGATAGGTGAGCGTATAGAGTGCTGATTTCACCACCGTGTTGAATAATGACGGTATTACCAAAACCTCCTTTGCGGCCACGGAAAATTATTTTCCCATTGCCGGATGCCATAATAGGAGTGCCACGCTTAGCGGCATAGTCTACGCCTTTATGAGCCCTGATAGTGTTTAGAATAGGGTGCTTGCGGCGCAGGTTGAATTTAGAGCTAATGCGGGCAAATTCAATCGGCATGCGTAAAAAGTTTTTACGTAAGCTTCTACCATCAGGCGAATAGAATCCAACACCACCGAGTGAGTCTCTGTAAAAAATGCCGATTAGATTTTGACCGCCGGTATGAAATTGTGCGGCGACTATATTGCCCCCGTTAATATTGCTGCCATCGATGGTAAGTTGCTCATAAACGACTTTGAATTTATCTCCAGGTTGCAAGTCTTGTGAGAAATCTACGTCCCAAGAGAAAACTTTAACAAAATTCATAATTCGATTGCCGGTTAGGCCTGCATTCAAAGCGTCTATATACAGTGAATTTTGAATGGTACCTGACACTAATAATTCTTTGGTGATAGGGGTTCTTTCAAAGATGAGATATTGGTATAAGGTTTTACTCTGGCGAGTAATTAATACGTTTTTAAGCCGGTTAATAATGTACTTAACCTTGATCAATTGCCCCTCGCGAATTAAAAAAGCCAGTTTTTCTCCGGTCATTAAACGTTTGAAAATTTTCTTGTCGTCAGTGGCCAAGTTTACATAATGAACATCAGTGTAAGAGAGACCCGCCCTGATGAAAATAGATGATAAGTTGTCACCACTTTGCACATTGTAGTAAATCCATTGATCTGTTGCTGACGATTGTTGCTCTAATAATGAAGCCAGAGAGCTAGGGGGAAGTTCAGCTAAAGGCGAGGTTTCTGTTGTAGATTTCAGCACCGATGATGCCAAAGAATAGTCGTTGCCAGTGGCTAAGCGCGTAAAGGCGTGTGTCTGTTGATTATCTTTGGTGTAAATGAGGCTTGCGAGGGCGTTGTCCACGATCAAAAAGTCAAAGCTATCACCCGCGTGTATTTTTTCAAAATATTCTATGTCCAAACTGGCGTTGAGAATGTTAAGAATATCTGTTTTGTTTAAACCCACTTGAGCAAAAATAGATTCAAGGTCGTCGCCCGCCTTAACGTTAATGATGGTTCGTTGTTTAGCTTGCGCTTGGGTGGTATCAATTAGGCTAGCGGTGGTTTCTTTAAATGCCAAATTAGCTGTGACAGCACTATTGCGATCAGCTTTTTCTGCAAAGTCACTGGTGACGCTTTCCATGCTGCTAAGGAAATTATTAGTGTTTGGCTCTCGAATTAAAACGACTTTAGTGTCTTTACTAATTTGATAATGGATTTGCGTGAGATAACCGTCGGACATTAAGAGAGAGAGTTTTTCACCGGGAATCATTCTGACAAAAGTGCGCGCTTTTTTGGTTGCATTACTAACCTGCAGTACATCTTGAGCTGAGAGACCTGCGCGCTTGAAAAGGATGGATAGATTGTCGCCCTTTTGCACCTTTAAATGCTGCCAATTGGAAGACGGTAGCTGGGTAGCTACTGTCTTCAAAGTACTTTGCGATTGGGCGCTGATGTCGCTAGCGGACAATAGTGATAAAACGAGCATCAAACAGAAAGCGTTGGTGGTTACTGTTCGCAAGCTGGTCGAAACAAGATGGTTTAAATAATTATAACTAAACAAGGGATAATGCCTTTATGCTAGTGTTCAAAACTTACAACCATATACGAATATGTCCTTAAAATTCAAAAATATCCTTTTACCATATGATTAACTAATTTATTGTTCATTGGTAGTTGTGCCGCTAGAATAGCTGGACTTGACCAAAATCACAAATAGGGCACCGAGCAATATATGAGTAAGCAAACACTTTTAGAAGAACTTAGTAGTCGCGGTCTGATCGCTCAAATGACCAGTGAAGCAGAATTAGCTCAGCACCTAGAGAATCAAAGTGTCACTTTATATTGCGGATTTGATCCTACAGCAGATAGTCTACATATAGGCAGTTTAGTTCCCCTGTTGACCTTAAAACGTTTTCAGCAATATGGACACAAGCCTTTAGCGTTGGTGGGTGGGGCCACAGGACTAATTGGCGATCCAAGCTTTAAAGCTCAAGAGCGTAAGCTAAACGATGATGCGACGGTGACGGACTGGGTTGGAAAGATCAAGGCTCAAGTCAGTCAGTTTGTCGATTTTAATGATAGCAAAAACGGTGCCGAAGTCGTTAATAATCTTGATTGGACCAAGGATTTAGACGTGCTAACTTTTTTGCGAGATGTCGGAAAACATTTTTCAATTAATCAAATGATCGCCAAAGAATCGGTAAAACAGCGAATAGACAGAGAGGGAGAGGGTATCTCCTTCACAGAATTTACCTACATGATTCTACAATCTTACGATTTCCAGCAACTCAATAAGAGCCATGGATGTACCCTGCAAATTGGCGGATCTGATCAGTGGGGTAATATTACCAGTGGTACAGAGCTAACCAGACGCATGAATGGTAATAAAGCTTACGGCCTAACGTTACCATTGATTACCAAATCGGACGGCACTAAATTCGGCAAAACAGAGAGTGGTACCATTTGGTTGTCGGCCAATAAAACTTCACCTTATGCCTTCTATCAGTTTTGGATAAACTCAGCCGATGCTGATGTGTATAATTTCCTGCGCTATTTCACTTTTTTAGAAGTGGCAGAAATTGCCAAAATTGAAGAAGAGGACAAGGCGAGGCAAGGCCGACCAGAGGCGCAATCTATACTCGCCAGGGAAGTGACAGAATTAGTGCATGGAAAAGCGGGGTTGAACGCAGCCATGCGTATTACTGAAGCTTTATTCTCTGGAGATATTAATCGGCTAGATGAAAATGACTTTAAGCAATTGGCCCAAGATGGTTTGCCCTCCTGCCAAATCGAAGATTTAGAGTTAGGCGAGGATAACTTAACAGAAACACCTTTTTCACGGATTCTGTCCCAAGCGGGTTTAGGCGCCGGTAAGCAGATAATGGATGCCCTAAAGCGAAATGCAATTAGTGTGAATGGTGTGGTCATTAAAGAAGAACAGAATTTTAAATCAGCTGAAATTTTCAGTAGAGAAAATAGTGTTTATGAGCAATATTTTTTAGTTAAATTGGGCAAGAAAAAACACTATCTGTTCATGAGTTCAATTACTAAGTAACAAGCATCATTCGAAGCACGAGATATCTATAAGAAATAGTAGGCAAAGAAGAGGCCAGTTGTAACAGCTGGCTTTTTTTTGCCCTAAAAAAGCCAAAATAGTACAAACAATAACCGGAATAAAATAACTCAAATTAAATTGAATATATTCGTTGACACAAAGTCAAATGTCTATAGAATGCGCCTCCACAGACAAGGCAGTAAGCGAGCAACAAGCTTACCGCTAAAGCTGGTTACAGCATTAAGTTGGTTTTAAATTGTTAATATTTGATTTTGTTTGAATAGCTAATTTAGCTAAAAAGAAAATCAAAAATAAACAAATAAATGATTGACTTAACGAGGCGCCAATATATAATACGCACCTCACTTAAACGGAGCCGCAAACATCAGCGACTCACTTAGCTTTTAGCTAAAGCGTTTAAGAACTTCTTTCTCTTCTAGAGAAACGAAACGCTCTTTAAAAATTTGGTCAGATAATTCGTGTGGGCGCTTGTCGATATTAGCTACAAAAGCTTAATAGCATTGTCA
>JABSRA010000095.1 GCA_013215445.1 Oceanospirillaceae bacterium | reverse complement strand
TTCCGCTAAGCTGTTGAAGATCTTTACAGCAGGTTCACCTTTTTCACCGATAAGATTCAGCGCGATACCTAAACCAAGTGCGAACACGATAATCTGTAGAATCTGTCCGCTTGCCAGTGCTTCAATAGGGTTTTTAGGGATCAAGTTAATAATAGTGTTAATCAAACTAGGGGCTTCTTTGGCAGCGGCGGCTGCCTCTGTACTAGCGATCATATTTAGACCGGCACCCGGTTGCAGGATGGTCCCTAAGCCCAGGCCAATAGTGATGGCGACTGCGGTGCTCACTAAGTAGATAACAATTGCTTTAACCCCCATGCGGCCCATCTTGGCACCGTCTTTCATGGCGGTTACCCCGACGATGAGTGAACAGAATACCAGTGGCACAATCAGCATTTTAATCGCATTGATAAAGAGTGTACCTATAGGTTTTAACACTTCTGCTTGAGGGCCCATGATGGTGCCAACGATAATACCGAGTATCATACCTATCAGTATTTTCTTCCACAGCGCTAAGTTTTTCCAAATGCCACCTTGCGGCGTGGACGGGGTTGATATAGACATACAGTAAACCTCTTTTTTAATTTTGTTTGATTACTAGTGAGGTTGTATTGCAAGTATGCTGCCAATGTTATTTTTATTATAAGTATTTGTTTTTATTTGTATATTTGTCTGTTTTATAATTTGTTAGAATAATAAGGTTATAACTATGGTTATAGTATCAAGCCAATATTAGCGCAGAGTTGAGCGAGAGGGCGAGAGTATGGGGGGCAGAGACGCGTTATAACTATGGTTATGGTTATAACCATAGTTATAGGGATTCAAGGGCTGTATTCAACCGTTTGTAAAGCAGTAGTGGTCAAGTAAACGGTTTTTTGGCCCAATATCGGCGCAGTGCTTATTCTAAAGGGCGGCTCTTTTTTAATCTTTTGCTCAGTGCAGGTTGAGAAATACCTAATAATCGCGCCGCCATGGATTGGTTGTTGCCGGTTCTTTTTAGCGCTTCTTCGACCAGTAAACCGTCCATTTGTGCCAGTGTTGGTAAAGCACCGTTTTCGTTAAAAGAGGCCAGTATCACTGTGTCGTTAGCGCCAAGGTCTGTCGGTATATTACCCGTTGGCGCTATCGCTTGACGAAAAATACTGAGCGAGAGCTGGTGGGATCGATGTTGGCTCAGCGCATCAAAAATCAGTGCTCGAAGTTCGCGAATGTTTCCCGCAAAGTGATGACTATTCAATAACGTAATGAGCTCAGGGGGGTAGGCCGGTACGGATTTTCCAAGCTCAATAGCAGCTACATTGAGAAAGTGCTCCAACAGTAATGGAATATCTTCTCTGCGCTCACGCAGTGCGGGAATATGAATTTGATGCGTGCATAGGCGGTAGTATAAGTCGCGTCGAAACTTACCGTCGGCCAGGCGTTGTTGTAAATCTTGATGGGTGGCGACAATCACGCGGGCGCGAATGCGCTTAGGTCGGTCACTCCCTAGGGGATAATATTCCCCCTCTTGTAATAAGCGCAGCAGCTTCACTTGGGAGGTCATACTCAGATCGCCAATTTCATCGAGAAATAAAGTGCCGTTAGCCGCTTCTTCGATCAATCCAGCGCGGGCGCGCTCAGCGCCGGTAAAGGCCCCCCGTGAATGGCCAAACAGCGTATCGGCAAACACATTGTCGTCTAAGCCTGCGACATTCACACTGACTAAGGGGCCAGCACATTGACTGAGCTGGTGGGCGGCTCTGGCCAGTAATTCTTTGCCAGTACCGCTCTCACCACTGATCAGCAGCGGCTGGTTACTGGGGGCCACGGATTCTAAGTATTGAAAAATAGCCCGCATCTGATGACTGCGACTAACAATAGGCTCAAAAACGTCGGGGTTCTCTAAACTATTTTTCAGGATACGTTGGCTCAGAGCCAAGTTTTCACGGCGCATCTCCTGCATGCGAATCGCGCGCTTAATGCCTTCGACCAGCCTGCTCTCCTCCGTCGTTTTGACAAAGTAATCGAATGCCCCACGCTGTAGGCACTGCACAGCAGATTCTACTTGATTGAGCCCGCTGATCACCACCACTGATATCTCCGGGTGCTGTTGGGTAATCTTAACTAATAATTCTTGTCCCGATAAATAGGGCATGGTCAGATCGAGCAGTACCAGCCCGATTACTTTTTCGTCGAGTATCGACATTACATCGCGCGCATCGGAGCACAAATGCACATGAGTAATGCCGCCACTGCGTGCCAGTGTCACGCTTAAGCTGCGCAGAAACGAGGCCTCGTCATCGACCAATAATATGCCGAATTCAGGATACAGTGAGTGCTTATTCACAAGTTTTCTCCACTAACAGGTAATTTAAGGCGCACTGTTGTACCTGAATTTGGTGTAGATTCAAATAATAATTCACCCTCATGAGCTTTTACAATACCGCTTGAAATAGAGAGTCCAAGGCCAGTGCCGCCTTTTTCGCGACGGGTGGTAAAGAAAGGGTCGAGTAATCGGGTGAGATTTCTCTCTTCGATACCACAGCCTTCATCGGTAATTTGCAGGCAGATCTGCTGACTCTGTGGGAGTTTGAAAGTACGCATCTCTATCGCATTACCACGGTGTTGCAAAGACTGGCAAGCGTTTAAAATAAGGTTGATGATCACTTGTTCAATGCGTTGTGCATTGCCGGTGACTAGTGGTGGTGACGAGCAATATTTCACAGAAAAACGGTCGGTACTGCTATTGATGGAGTTTTCTGCCAAGCGTATTGCCGCAGCGACAACATCGTTTAAATTAAAAGGAGAGCGGCTGTCGACGCTCTCCTGACGAGAGAAGTCTTTAAGATCGTTGACTATTCTTTTAATACGCAGCGCGCCGTCATTCATATCGGTAATCATGGCGGGTATTTCAGTACGCATCGTCGAATAGGCTAATCCACCCAGCATAAAGTCTCCCTGTTGTTCATAGCGCTCCTCGAGTATTTCTTGGCAATCTAACCAGGCCTCGTGAACAATGGGTAAATTGAGTAACAGTAACCCAGTGGGATTATTTATCTCATGTGCCACCCCCGACACTAAAATACCCAGTGAAGACATTTTGTCCGCTTGGATTAACTGCTGTTGCTGAATACGCATTTCTGAGGTGCGCTTATTTACCTGGCGCCTGAGCATACGATTCCAAACCACGGTGGCGCTGAGTACTAGTAGTAGTATTGCGGCTAAAATAGCGGCCACTTTACCGTATTCTTTCCACGAAAACCCCTGTGTCTGCAGTGGTCCGAGCCATTTGTTGTAGATGGCCTGTTGACGGCCAGTATTGATAAGTATTGCGAGGCCCTCGCTAAATTGTGCCAGTAGCTCCACGTTACCTTTGGCGACGGCGTAGCCGTATTTCTGTGCCTGGAAAGGTTGGCCAACGGGGACAATGTTGGAAAGACCCAGCTCTTTCTCAAGGTATAGTCCCGGTAAATTAGCGACCAGCGCATAATCGTGTTTTCCCGCTGCGAGCTGCCTAAGGGCATCCGCATGTGTGTCGACAGTGACCAATTTCGCGCCGACATTGTTCAAGATTAAATAGTCATGCATGATGCCGTTTTTCTGCACCACCACTTCCTTATTTTTCAACTGGGCCAATGAAACGGCCTGCGCATTGTCGCGTCTTGCAAAAATAGATTGATGGATAATCGCATGTGGAGGGCTAAAGTCAAAATCTCGTTTGCGTTGCGTGGAGCTAACCATACCTTGTAGCGCATCGAGTCTGCCATTTTTTAACCCGTCGCGAACACTGGCCCAATCAGCGAAATGAAACTCAACTTTCATGCCCATCACTTCAGCAATCGCGCGGGTAAGCTCAACGTTATAACCGCTGGGCTTGCCATCATCGTCTAAGAATTCATAGGGCGGGTAATTATAGTCACCCCCAATCAACACAATTTTATCAGCGCCTGAGGTCGCCGCTTGCACAGCACTATTGAGTAGGAGTACCGCGATGAAAAGGGCGCGAAAGAAGGTAACAAACATAATAATGGCAGCAAACTCCAGCGGGTAAAGGCTCAATATTGAATGCTTCTAGGCTTTATGTCTATCTTTGTCAGGATAAAAGCGATTAACAGCCCCGGTATAACTATTTTCTTTGATAATAGCGGTTCAAAAACAGGCTAAATAAAGATGAATTATGCGGAACCTAATTCATCCTAAATATGCATGATTTACAGCATACCCCATCTTAGGTCGTCGCAAGGTTAGATACTAAAAAGCAGTAGCTGACAGGTAATGTGACGGAACAAAATTACCAGCGTAAATGCTGAGCCCGCAACCTGTAAACAAGAGGGATGGTGGAGCATAACTATGCAAGGTCATCGATGCTTTTTCCGTGCTAAGTATCAAGCTAACCAGTGAAAATTCCTGGTTTTTTTATTGATCTCTAGTGGTTAAAAGTGGATGCCCCATAGTTTCTTTTTGTTTCTATAGCATAGGTTCAACAGAGCAGAAGATGTTGTCTTACCTGAGCGCTTATTAATAAATCGGCCTAATTGTATAGGCCAATTTCATGTCAATTTAGCGAGTCAGGGACTCATTAAAGCGCTTTAATCTACCATCATTTAGGGGCTAGAGCTGCGCTATAACAGTCTCTTTTTAGATTATTTATTCATCGGCGAATAACTGTTTTTTCTTCCTTGGAAACATAGCATCGGGTAACTTTAGGTTACGATCTATATAGTTGTGAAAATGCACCGTGACACCGGTCTCATTGGCAAAGAGCACTAAAAATTGAGCGGGGCCTTCAAAGCAGGGTTGTTGCCCTGGAGTATTTTTAAAGAAACCTCCGACCCGATGTTGGTTGCCGCTAAGGGTAGCCACCGGGAAACCGTGCCAGCTACCCGCGGTGGATATATGGCAATGACCCGAGATGATCTGTGCTATCTGAGCGTCACTTTCTTTAAGCGTATTTGCCAGATCATCAGCATTGCTTAATTTATAAGTATCAACGGGCATGTGTAAAGAATTAGCAGTGTGATGTAAAACCAGGATAACCGGGGTATTGGCCTGTGCTGCTAGCGCCAATTCATCACGAAGCCATGCCAGGCGTTGCTCACATAATATCCCCTCCACATGCCCAGGCTCACTACTATCAAGCATAATCACTCGGTAGCCCTTGGTTTCGATAGCGCCTTGTACAAAACCATTATTATCAACCATCGCGTCTTTGTTATATTGAATATAAACGTTTCTGTCATCGTGGTTACCCATCATGACGTAGGACTTGATAGGGTTCTCTTCGCGTATATTATCAAATAACTGATATGAGCTTACCTGACCAGCATCTGCTATGTCTCCGGCGTAAATACACAAATCAGCGTCACTGTGAAAGTCGTTCACATCTTTAATGGCCTTTTTAAAGCGCTCGGCAGTGTCTAAGCCAAACTTTATTTCCTCTGGCTGCATTATATGTATGTCACTCATAATAATTATTTTTAACATAAGATACCTATCGTTGTTATTTAATCGTTGTCGAGTTGGTCGCAAACCCAATCACCGATGTTGCTAATCGCCAGGGTGATGAAGAGGATTATAAAACCTGGGATAAGGGCTAACCAAGGGGCTTTATAAAGATAGTCTCGGCCGATACCAATTAGCAGCCCCAAGCTAGTAGCGGGTGGTTGAATAGCTATCCCTAAAAAATTCAATGATGATTCTGCCAGTATGGTTGCGAGGAAATTAATGGTCATATTCACCAGTATAACAGCCAGAGTATTAGGGAGTACATGGCGAAAATAGGTGCGAAAGACACTGGAGACGATTATTATTTGTGCCGTTAGGTATCCGTCATTTTTAGCGGACAGAGCCACCGAGCGTAATCTAGCGTAGTGCTCCCACCCATAGATACACATAATGAGAATGAATAAGATAATGTCGGCTTGGGAACGACGTCCAATAGCGTTCAAGCCATGACTAAGAAAGGAATGGCGGTTTGAAAATCAATGAGAATGCCAATGATGTCATCGACGATACCACCCGCCCACGCGGCAATAAAGCTCAGGGGAGTGTCGAAGATAGCGCCGACTAACGTGCCTATGGTGTCGATGGCAAAGCTCACTTGAATTCTCCGCAAGGTCATGGAGATGATAGAGTTAAATCCAAAGGAGTGAAGAATATATCGTGACAAAGGATTTAACAAAACGCCCCATTTACCAGCAAGACAAGTGCTTTGCTGATAATGGCGGGGCTAGTGAAGTTGATTCAGCTATGTTTATTTAATCCACATTATAAATTTCGCCACTGCTGAGCAGCTGTATTTTTCCAGCGACGCCACTTTGTCTATCCAGCAATACTTGAATAGGTTCCAGGTATAACTGATAAGTAGAGTGATGAATCGGGATGGTTAAGTTAGGTTTAATCACTGCCATTAAATCCAGCACTTCTTCAGCACCCATGCTGATTTGTCCCAGTGGTCCACTGGTACCGACTCTGCCCATGTGTGGCAGCATAATATCGGGGGAGGGATAAGCGTTTAAGCTCTCTAACAACCGCGTTGTGGCGAAACTATCACCGGTCCAATACAACGTTTTTTGCCAGTTGGCGTGGCTAAAAGTAAACCAATAGCCATTGCCACGACCTAACAATGCACTAATGTCCTCGTTAGTGCTGTGACTCGCCGGTAGTGCGGTAATCTCTATGTGGTAGCCATTTTCAGCAAGGTGCCAATGTTGACCCCAGTCGAGTTCGTGGATATTGGAAAAGCCCTGGGCCGCTAATTGTTTTGTTGCACCAGTAGGTACAATAAATGGCAATTGCTTATCGAGTAGTTGTTGTGCTCTCTGATCAAAGTGATCCTCGTGAGTATGGCTCAAAATACTCAGGTCGATGTCATTGATATTCACTTCAGGCAGGGCGGTTAGCCTTTTATGATCGACAACTTGAGGACCTTTGGTCAAGGAACATGCCAACAAGTCCAAAACGCCTCAGGCGCACAGAGCATTTCGAGATCTAGGCATCGATTACAGACAGGCTGGTTGCCTGGCGAAAATCGATAACGCCGAGATCGGGATGCTCTGTGCGCCCCGAAGGGCGGGTTTAAAAACGGCTAACTACTTTGTCAGGCAGCTTGGAAAGGACTCGTCATTCCACTGCGCTACCTTTCGCGTATTTATCCATTTTTAAGACCGCTGAGAAAATTCTGGACTTATTCGCATGTTCCCTAATCAAACATCTGGTTCGGATCGCCCATTTGATAGGCCTTTTCTCCCTCTCCTAACATGGGATCAGTAAGTAGTTGTAGCGGCCCAAACTTGATTAACACCGTGGGCCCCCCTAACCATTGCAGACTTAGCTTTGGTTGAGTGTCTTGCGCCATCGTCACTGAACTAGTGAGCAATAAGCTTAGGGAAACGGTGCTGAAGATGCTTTTAACCAATCGTAAACTAACCATAAATATTCCTCTTGGTGGTGATGAATTTAAGCTAAGCAGTTTACACAGCGGTTGTTTGTCTGATAAGTTGCTCTAAATCAAACAGACTGTATAAAGATTATTGACAATGTCTCAATTAGATCAACTGCAAACTTTTTTAGTGGTCGCCAATACGCTTAACTTCTCAGAGGCGGGGCGGCGTTTAGCTTTGCCTAGAGCGACCGTCAGCGCCAGGATTAAAGCATTGGAAACACGGCTTAATACCCCGCTTTTTTTACGCAGTACTCGCAAAGTCGCGTTAACACAGGAGGGGGCCGAATACTTTTTAGTCGCAGAGCGCTTGCTTAATGAGCTGAATAGCATTGAAGAGCGCTTTATGCAGCGCATTTATTTACAGGGTGAAATCAGACTTTCTGTACCGGTGGAATTTCCGCAGCAGGCACTGGTCAGTTTACTGGCTGATTTTTCCCAGTTACACCCTAAAGTCACCGTGCAAATAGTGGTTACCGATAACGCCTTAGATTTAGTGGCAGAGCGAATAGATATCGCCTTTCGCGGGCGTGCTGTGACCGCCCAAGATTTGATCGCCAGAAAGTTGGGAGAAACTCCACTGCTGCTGTTAGCATCACCAAGTTACTGTAATAGACACTCTACTCTGATTAAAGCAGGTGATTGGCAGCGATTGGCGGTGTTAGACCCGCTGCGATTAATCCCTTTTTCAGCGGCTACCGCACCAGTAGATACCACCAGTATGGCTTTGGCGCGAAGTTTTGCACAATCTGGCAGCGCAATAGCGTTGCTGCCAAAACAATTCTGTAATGAGCAAATCAGTAGCGGAAATCTAGCGGTTATTACCAGTCCCGATCAATTACCGAGATTACCGATATATCTGGTTTACGCTTCAGGAAATAGACTGTCGAAAAGAGTGCGAAGTTTAAAAGATTTTATCTGGGAAAATAGACATAAGTACCACTTAGTGTGAAAGCAAGTTCAGGACTGTTACTGACAGTTACCAGGGAATTAATTTGTATGGACCTAAGGCAGATAAACTAGCAAAACTGCCACAGTATGGAGTAGTTGATTTTTTGGCGATAGCTGTGAAAATTTACTTAGTTTTCTCCGCTACAGCTAGTAAAAGGTTGATCGTCGTTAGTGAAAAAAGCCATTGCTATTCATATGTCTTTTTTCCCCTCTGTGGTGAGAAAACTATTAAGAGATTAGATATACCACAGAGGGCACCGAGAGCACGGAGGAGGAATAGAGGGAAGTAGTTAAAGCTGGTGGGTAAGGCTTTAACAAGTGCCTTAGTGTTGGTCTAGGTTTGAATTTATCCCTGAAGCTTGGCCACCATTTCAGCTATTAGTTTGTAGCGTATCTCACGTAACATCCTAAGCTCAGCGGGTTTATAGGGGATGTTTGTTAGGTCTTCTACAGCCTGAATTAACTTATCAGCTTCGTTTTCAATATTTTTCAATAGGCTATCTAAGGTACGTCGGGCAATTTTTCTATTCAAGCCAAATTCATCAGCAAACTCGAATATGTTATCCCTGGTTAGTTCGGCTAAAGTGATAGCGTTGCCGATGGGTTGTGACAGCTCAGCGTTTAAGTGTTCACCTTTTTTTTCGTAGATCGCAGTGCTTAAAAGGTCATACATGGGTGAGAGCACTAATCCGTTTTCATTGAATAGACAGGTTAAGTTTTTAAGGTGGGCATCTGTATTACCCACTAATGCATTAAAAATAACCCAGCGGAAAATGGTTATTTTTGCTTGGCCTTTCGCTGTTATTTTTTCGGAGAAGTTTTTAAGCTGTACTACCGTGCTTTGACTGTATTTTGCTGATTTACTTAAACCTAATAACTGACAGCCGTCCAATGCATGCAGTCTTGATTGATTCGGGTAGTTACCTTTTCTATCGAAGCGTTCAATGATGTAAGTTGTATTAGGAAAGTAGTGGACTTGCACAGCTGGAATATCTAAGCCTATGGTGCGTGCAAGGCTCATTACAAACCACTCATTTCTAACACTCTGCCAATACACATCAGGCTGTGTATGTAGTGGCTTTAAAATATGGGTTGAGGGCATAGCACCGCTCGGCTCGTATATTACACCATTGCACATCACGATCAGCATCTTGTGTTGTGCGCCAGCAATCGACATTCGCTTACTTTCTTTATTGTTAAGCGGCAGGTTAGGTAAATTATTAATACGAGTATTCAGTTCCTCAGCAGTTAACTCAATAACCGAGCCGTTGTCTGTTGGTTTATCCGCTACTAGGGTTATAGCCCCAGCAGATTCTGAGCCTGTGATGCTCAAAATGCCAAATGAGTCGGCTGAGTTAATATTAATATCTTTTGCTAAAAGGGTTCTGGCGCCTTCTTCTGGCAGTAGATTATCAAAAAACCATTGTATGTGCCGATGTGTAGAGCCATCGATTAGCGCGCTTTCTTGTAAGGGAATATGAGGAGATAAAGGGTAATTTTGTTGGCGAGCAAGCCAGTACGGTGAGTATTGAAAAGACCAAATATCATGCTTTTCTCTTAAGCAGCCGATGTGATCTTGATTAATGTAAGCGTTAAGTTGGCGCATTTGTCTCATCCACAATACGGTAAAGTTTATATATGCTTAATCTTATCAAGCGCCTTATCGGTAAGGTTGGGAGGCAGTTTTATTTCAAGTTCAATACCTAGCTGCGTTAATAGCTTAAACACTCTTGCAATTTCAACTGACTCTTTACCGTTTTCAAACTGACTAATAAAGGTCAAACCGTTACCAGATAGTAAACCTGCAGTTTCTTGATCCAGTGACTGGCTTTGTCTAACGTGTTTTGCAATAGCACCTAATTGTTTAGTATCTTGAATTTTAATTCTCATCTTAATAACCTTTTATGCGTATGCATAAAGTCTAACATAATTTTTAGTATAATATATGGATTTTATGCGAACGAATAAATATTGATATTTAAACGATATATTTGATTATACTTATGCGTTCGCGATAAATTTTGCGGTTTGTCGTCATTGATGGTTTTTTTGCTAAGTATCAATGTTACCAATGAGAATGCCCGGTATTTTATTGATTGCTAGTATTTAAAAGTGGGGGTTCGATGTTTTATCTGAGCAGGGATACGGCAGCTTTGCAGACAATTTGAGCGCCTCACATGACCGCTAATTTTTCCTAAAGCAGTCTCACCCTCGCTCCGATCGCTACTCGAGGCGCTGCGAATCATCGGCACTAATTCAATCGATATTTCTACATTCTATTTAACTTCAAAATCAGAGAAGTCCACTCCCCGCTCAGCGGAGTAGGTGCGCATAGCACGCAAGGTGTTTACTGTGCCCGTCAAGTGCCCAGCAACCGTGCGCATAATGCTGCAGGCCACCATCGCGTCATTTTCGATGATAGTCATCAACTCACTAGCGCCAATACGTAAAAACAGACTGTCTTCTAGGGCGATAAGGTCAAGAGTACGGGGTTCATTCAGAATGACTGATAAATCGCCAATCAATCGTCCTGGAGCGACTTCTGATATCAAGCGCTTTTCGCCACTGCCCGCTGGCCAATACAGGCCGGCCGCACCTTCGATACACAGATAGGCCGCATCTGCTTCATCTTCCACGGCAAAGATCTTGTGACCTGCTGCTGCTTTGTACCACTGTGTACCAAAGGCGAGTAGGCGCTGTTGCTTGCGATCAAGTGCGCCAAACAACTCCGTCTTTGCGATGACCGCAATTTTTCGATTCAGGTCCTGCCGAGCATCGGTATCTTGTGCTGCTTCTTGGCGTGCACCACCGTCAATCCGCCCGTCGACAATCTCTATATATAGATCGTAACTTTCAGGATTTAAAAACTGCTGCTCAATAAAAATTTTAGTGGTATCAGGCATCAGCTTACTGATGCGCTCCCTCATCAAATCACGTGCTTCGCTGGTATGGCTGGCCAGAGAATTGGCCAGGATCAATAGATCCGGTTTCTTAATTCCCGCCCGGCTGAAAGCCACACGCTCCTTAAAGACTGCAGGTAGATTATCACCTCCCGAGGAGGTTGCCATATCGTAAACGGATTCAGCAGCTAACTGTCGTAATCCATACTCACACAGCACTTCAACAACAATATCCTCGATCAAATTTTCACGGGCACCCGCCATTTTTGAAATTCGGCCAAAGATTGCATTGCCCATTACTGTCATCACCGGAAAATATTTTTGTGGATCGATGGTCTCGAATAATTCGCCTAATGCTTGCACCATTTGTGCCCCGCTGGACTTACGGATCTGTAGTACACGCTCCTTGAAACTCTCACTGAACGCTGGTCCCATCTGTTCAGCTGAAAATGCGAAGGGCACGGTCAGCAGCAGTGCATAATCCTCGTGGGCCAGCCCGACATCACCCACCGCACGTCGCTTTTGGATGATCGCAGCGAGGCGTTGATAGAGCTCATCTTGCATATTCAAACGCCGAAATAACGGGTGATCGGTACCATCATTCCCAAAGGTTGCCGTCAGGCTTTCAATCAAGGTGACCGACATTTCAATCAGTTCGTCGGCGATGCCTTGCTTGCGTATGATACGTACAAAATTGTCATCTTGTGACAGTGATACTTGGGTCAACGCGCGAATTGGCAGCGCATAGAGGAGGTTACTGCCTAACAGTGAAATCGGATTGAACTTATCAGGATGAAAACCATAAACAACGTCATCTAAGCCCGCCTTAGTGATACGTTTTGCGATCTCGGGTCGCAATCGCACAATGGCATCGGCCAATTGCTGACGCCTGTCCAACGCAAGATGCGAGCGCAGGGTGCGACGCACCATGAAATCGTCGACTCCCATCGCCTGAACTAGTTGAAACCACCACTGGCGGATTTCATCGGATGATTGTAAACCTGCAACCTTAGGGTCAATCCAATCTGTATCAAACGGATCGATACTATTGCCAGATTGCTCGGCTTTTGCTTGAAAACTCTGCACGTCTGGGTGAACATCCGCGCCCGCTATCGGCTTGTTTTTGAATGGAATGAGCAGGTTGTCACCCAGCGTGCCCTGCAGAATATGCGGATTGGAATGGGCATAGCCAATGCAATTGGCCAAGGTCACCTGATGAATGCTGTTCAAAGCTTGCCCGGCGATCTTAACCGAGCCGCGTAGTGGAATGACTTCGCGGGTCAGCAGATCCGCGAACGCCAAAGCCGCGGTTTCATTATCAGCTTTAACAGCAACACGCGCACCTTGGGGTATGACTAGATTGATATCTTCCAGCAGGGTGCAACCGTCTTCATCGCGGACCGTAACTCCGCTAATTTCGATGTCACCTTTTAAACTGGACACCCCCTTTGGGGTACCCTCAAACAAGTGCTCCGCTACCAGAGAGTTGGGTGCAAAACGTTCAGTGACAGTCACCCAGCGCAGCGCCATATCTTGGGTGGTATTGTAAAAAATTAGCAGGTCTTTCCAGGGAGCAGACATATCCTTAAAAGCCGCCAGGGCCGCGACCAGCGCGCCGACAGTAATGTGCCCCTTGATCGCCAGATAGCCGCCCACAGAATAGAAGAAGAAGGGCGTCAACTGATTGATAAAGTTATTCAGAAATTTCATAAAAAATTTCTTCTGA
This sequence comes from Oceanospirillaceae bacterium, assembly GCA_013215445.1. Taxonomy (GTDB): domain Bacteria; phylum Pseudomonadota; class Gammaproteobacteria; order Pseudomonadales; family Balneatricaceae; genus Rs1. The sequence continues at coordinate 1,984 of JABSRA010000095.1, read as the reverse complement.
AAAATGGCAAAACGAATATCGTAGAGATTGCCCAAGCGGTGCGAAAACAGTGACATTCTGTAGCGCAATCCGCCATTGGTACGGATATCACTCACCCCTGCAGCAGTCTCACCAATGTCCGCTGCCAGTTTACGAGTCTCTTGTATGCGGCGCTTATTGAGCACATTGATCTGACGTTGCAATAGAGGAATGATCCACGCCTGTAACGGGATCAAAGCAATGGCGGCCAACCCAAACCAGACACTCTGAGCGAACAGAAACAGCAAAATAGTGATCATCTGGCCTGCCTGGAGTACCGGCTGAGACAACATATCACCCATAATACCGCCCAGTGGTTCAGCTTCTGAAGTCACCATCGAAACCAATTCACCCTGGCTGGTGCTTCTAAAATACGGCTTGGGAAAACGTAGGATACGGGTTAACAGTTGATAGCGAAAGCGTCGTAACAACTGTTCAGCGAGCACTCCTTTCATGGTATTGAGCCGCATCTTCAATAGCCCGTTAGCCAGCACAGCCAACAGAAATCCAACGCACAGCACTAATAGAAACTCAACCTGAGTAAGCTGAACCCCCAGCAGTACCACCCCTTGGTCAGTACCACTAATCGCATCATTGATGATGCGTTTGGGCAGTTCAAGGGAGAGATACAAAATCGGGAAAGTCAGCAGAGTGACCAGCAATAAAATGATCTGATTTCTCTTCGAGTATTTCCAGATGAACTTAAAAATGCTCTTTTCCATGGGTTTTTGTCCTAGTGGTTCAATAAAGATGAATTAGGCGGAGCCTAAATCATCAAGGGTAGATTCCCCGGCCCTTGGGATGTTTAATTATTTTGGCCGGAACGATAGATGGTGGCGATTGGTCTGTGTCTAATTTGGGCTCGATAACCCTACCCATAAATCCCAGATTTTAAATGACAGGGTGAAACTACATCCGCCGTGTATTTGCCAATTCAGCAATCTATTTACTATATCTAAAATTGTGCAGCGAGTGCCTTATTTAGTTAAGGAATAAACGATTAAACCTCCGCTATGAAATAATAGCCGCCTAACGTTGGCAAGATAGCGTTGATTGAATAGCAGCGAGGAGCCTGTCACTGGCAAGAATCATTGGCAAGCAGTGCTACTTAGTGAAGCGGGCAGTCTTCATTGCCTTGGGTACTCTCGATGCGTTGATAACAGCTGATTACCCTAGAGTTAGAAATGGACGAAGCCATTACCCTCTATCTTCAATACTAACTGTTCATCGCCTTGTACAATGGTATCGCTAACGTGATGACAGGTCTGACCCGGTCATTCGTCTTTATAATAGAAAAATAGATTGTTTACAGCGGTACTGAAGTAACTATATATGATCGTACTCTAACTTTGGGGGAGCCTCGAATTGCTTGATCAAAAAAATTGACCACTACAGTGGTGGAAACAGATCAAGGATGCTTTAAACAAAGGCGAGCTCAAAACAAATGGTATCCCTGTTGAAATGAGCTTGAAGCTTAGATGGACTATGACTCTTAAGGGAGTGCTTGCAAAGTGCATCTAATATTCATTAATAAGAAAGTAACTATTTGTCTTTTGCAGAACCTTTCATAGAAGACACTCTGCAAGTTCATTATAACTGGTTAGTTTTTGTACAAAAAAAGCCAAAATAGCGCAAACAATAACCGTTATAAAATAACTGAAATTAAATTGAATATATTCGTTGACACAAAGTCAAAAATCTATAGAATGCGCCTCCACAGACAAGGCAGTAAGCAAGCAACAAGCTTACCGCTAAAGCTGATTACAGCATTAAGTTAGTTTGAAATTGTTAATATTTGATTTTGTTTAAATAGCTATTTTAGCTGCAAACAAAATTAAAAATAAACAAACAAATAAATGATTGACTTACCGAGGCGCTAATATATAATGCGCACCTCACTTAAACGGAGCCGCAAACATGCAGCTCAGCAAGCTTCTAGCTTGACTCAAACGTTTAAGAACTTCTT
>JABSRA010000094.1 GCA_013215445.1 Oceanospirillaceae bacterium | reverse complement strand
CTAATGATGTTCTCTTTAGAATCCGCCAGTGAAGGTACCGTTGTCTCTATCACTAACAATACTTTAATTAGGTGATAACCACTTTCCGATTTAACGGGTTCAGATACCTGGCCTTCGTCTAGTGAAAACAACTCGTCTTCAAAGCCTGCTTCAAACGTGCCTCTCTCTACAATACCTAAGTCACCACCGTTATCGACACTGCCAAAATCATCTGAGGTCTCTTTAGCAACACTGGCAAAGTCTTCTCCTGCAACTAGGCGTTGTTTAATCACTAGGATTTTTTCGAGTGCCGCTGCATCGTTAATCTCGTCGTTAACTTCAATTAGAATGTGCGCAGCTTGACGTTGGGCCTTTATTTCAAAGCTAGCGACTAATTGATCGTATTGAGTATTGATGTCTTCGTCACTAAGTTCAATCTGGCTAAGCAAGTCCTGTTGGTCTAAATACACATATTCAAGCACTACTTGCTCATCAGTATTTAAGTTGTTTTTAGTAGACTCAAACTCTGACTTAATTTCAGCATCAGTAACCGATGTGAGTTCACGCACTTTTTCGATCGGCATTGCAAAATAGCGAATATCTCGAGTCTGACGCTCAAGAGCAACAATCTGTTGTAAGTTTTTCGGCAATATATAACTAGAGAGAGAGAAGCCGGCTCGTTGTTGCGCAAGTACCAGTTGCTTACGGATAGATTCGCGATAGCTCAAACGAGTAAAACCTATATTGCGAATTGCCGCATCAAATTGGCTGGCACTAAAACGCCCGTCAATCTGAAAGGCCGGATTGCTGGCAATAATTTTATCGATCATAACAGCGGAAACCAACATATCATTTTGATCCGCTTCTACTAATAACGCTTTTTCCTGAATCAGTGAATCTAGTACCATGCCTCTCAACAGATTATCATCGATACTGCTTGGATCCGCATTAGCACCCATTTGCGCAAGAATTGAACGCCTTTGTAACTGCGTAGCCTGATATAAATCCTGCTCGCTAATTTCTTCACCATTAACACTCGCTGGAGCATTAGACCCCTGGGTTAAACCCACCAGTGAATCAACACCAAACATAGCAAAAGTTAATACAATAAATCCAACGATAACTTTGGCGACTATGCCTTTAGAATTATCTCTAATGCCTTGCAGCATGACTACACCTCAAAACCTAAAAAAGTAACTACTCGACTAACAGTCATGTGAAACAAGCTGAATAGCGCTGCATTGACAGAGAAATTGCTAACTCATTCAGATCTCCCCACTGGCAGAAATCTGTCTTTACACATCACCTGACTAGTCAACAATCAGTCGTAATACTTACAAAAAAAAGGCGTATTCTAACGAATACGCCTATCGAATATGAATTATTTATCGCTTCCTGAGAGAGGGATAAAAATTCCTATTTGGCGGAATGGACGGGACTCGAACCCGCGACCCCCTGCGTGACAGGCAGGTATTCTAACCAACTGAACTACCACTCCTTAATTTTAAAACCAATAAATATGTGTTACTTGTTTACCGCTTCTTTTAAAGCCTTACCCGGCTTAAAAGTAGGTAGAGTAGCTGCCTTAATCTGGATTGGCTCACCTGTTTGTGGGTTGCGGCCTGTACGTGCAGCACGCTCTTTCACAGAGAAGGTGCCAAACCCTACTAATGCTACAGATTCGCCTTTAGATAATGTTTCTGTTACCGCTGCCATAGTGGCATCTAGCGCACGTCCAGCTGCAGCTTTTGGAATGTCAGCAGATGCTGCTATTGCGTCAATTAATTCAGACTTGTTCACAGTTTTCCCCTTTGTATAATCGAGTCAATTATTATGTTGTTCTGTTTTTCTGGGCTCAGTATAAATACTAAGTCACGTTATACCAACTGATAGAAAGGGGTGTCAAGCTCTGAACCCCCTATTCTGCCTAGTTTTCAGCTCAATGAGTATTTATTTGTCCCGTTTGGGTTTTTGCCTCATCTTGATCTGTTGTTAGGGTTTTTTTTGTGCTAGGCAAAATTGGCTTGGGCGGGTAGGCCAAAGCGATATCAAATACCTCATCTATCCATTTCACCGGCACAATTTTTAAGTCAGCTTTAATGTTATCGGGGATTTCTTTTAAGTCTTTTTCGTTCTCACTCGGTATGATCACTGTTTTGATCCCACCTCTGTGGGCAGCTAACAATTTCTCTTTTAACCCGCCAATTGGCAATACTTGTCCACGCAAGGTTATTTCACCTGTCATAGCCACATCGGCCAATACGGGTATTTGAGTTAACGCCGATACCAGAGCCGTACACATCCCTATCCCGGCACTAGGGCCATCCTTAGGCGTCGCACCTTCAGGTACGTGGATGTGTATATCTTGCTTCTCATGGAAGTCCTCGCGAATACCCAGCGCTTGCCCACGTGATCTGACCACCGTCGTTGCGGCCTGTATCGACTCTTTCATGACATCCCCGAGAGATCCCGTTGTCACTTGACGACCTTTACCAGCAACCACTGTCGCTTCAATACTCAACAACTCTCCGCCAACTGAAGTCCAGGCCAATCCTGTTACTTGACCGACAAGATTTTCTTTTTCAGAGAGACCAAAGCTAAACTTGCGTACCCCAGCATATTTTTCCATATTATCTGAATCGACAATATAACCTGCAGATATTTTCTTGAGTGATAACTCCTTCACCGCCTTGCGACATATTTTTGCAATCTCACGCTCAAGCGCTCTCACACCTGCTTCACGGGTATAATAATGTATCAAATCCATAATCACTTTAGACTTGATAATAATTTCTTGCGCTTTTAAACCATGCTGCTTTAACTGTTTTGGCAGTAGATATTTAACGGCAATATTTAGTTTTTCATCTTCGGTATAACCCGGAATACGGATCAACTCCATGCGATCGAGTAAGGGACCGGGAATATTCATCGAGTTAGAAGTACAGACAAACATCACATCTGATAAATCGTAATCAACCTCTAAATAATGATCGTTAAAGTTAATGTTTTGCTCAGGGTCTAACACTTCAAGTAGCGCAGAGGCCGGATCACCACGTGAATCCATACCCATTTTATCGATTTCATCGAGTAGGAATAGGGGATTACGTACGCCCACCTTTGCCATTTTTTGCACAATTCTACCGGGCATAGAGCCGATATAAGTACGACGGTGACCACGAATTTCAGCCTCGTCTCTCACGCCTCCAAGCGCCATGCGTACATATTTTCTATTGGTTGCCCGCGCAATTGATTTACCCAGAGAGGTTTTGCCAACGCCGGGAGGACCGACGAGACAGAGAATAGGACCTTTAAGTTTTTTCACTCGCTGTTGAACCGCCAAATACTCTAAAATTCGCTCTTTGACTTCCTCTAAGCCGAAGTGGTCTTCATTCAATATTTCTTCAGCGCGAGCCATATTATGGCGTAACTTAGAGCGTTTTGACCAAGGTACTTGCAACATCCAATCGATATAACTGCGCACCACTGTCGCCTCAGCAGACATTGGTGACATCATTTTCAGCTTTTCAAATTCAGCGAGGGTCTTATCCTTGGCTTCTTTGGGCATTCCCGCCTGTTCTATCTTCTCTTTCAACTCATCAATATCATTGCCCGCATTACCATCTAAATCACCGAGTTCTTTTTGAATCGCCTTCATCTGCTCATTCAAATAATACTCGCGCTGGCTTTTTTCCATTTGCTTTTTCACCCGCCCACGGATGCGCTTTTCTACCTCAACTAAGTCGATTTCAACTTCCATCAGAGACATCAAATGCTCGAGGCGGACACCGTCATCTAACATCTCTAGAATTTTTTGCTTCTCGGGTAATTTTAATGACATATGAGCGGCAATGGTATCGGCCAGACGACCTATATCATCGATATTTTGCAGCGAAGAGAGCACTTCAGAGGGGATTTTTTTATTGACTTGGACAAAGCGTTCAAACTGTTGCAGTGCAGTACGCTTGTATATTTCACTTTCAGAGCCCTGCTGGGTTTTAACCTCCAGAATTTGCAGCTTTGCAGTAAAATACCCAGCCGTATCAAAAACTGATTCGACACTTGCTCTGAAATCCCCTTCCACTAACACTTTTACCGTGCCATCGGGTAATTTCAACATTTGTAAAATACTGGCCACTGTCCCGATAGAAAACAGATCTTTGGCATTAGGTTCATCATCTGAAGCCTTACGCTGTGCCAGTAATAAAATTTCTTTACCGCCTGCCATCGCCGCTTCTAGCGCTTCAATGGACTTTTCGCGGCCGACAAACAGAGGTATTACCATGTGTGGGTATACCACCACATCTCTCAAAGGTAATACGGGCAAGACCATCTCTTGCGTTTCGGATACTTCTAATTGATCCATAATAATTTCCTCTTTGGAAACACCTCACAAAGATAAAGAGGTGCTAAACATGAAACGGGTAAATTTCAACGTTGTTGGTTGCAATGCTGCAAACCAATATTTTGTGGATATTTTTTTAAAAAAACTGCCACTAATTATCCAACAAGAAACATACAAATATACCACCAATGCCAGCCTGTAAAATACTAGCTGATATAGTTGCATACTCCCTAATGTCATAAATATGGGGGTAATATTCTTGATTACAACAGATATGATTTTTTATTCAGCATTCAATTTTTTCTAACTAAAAGGAAGCCAATAAACCTTCTGCCTATAAAGTTTACTAAGGTATTTGGTAAAACTTCATAAAACCTAGCAAAGAAAGCAGCGAATAGGCTTCAAGCGTACAGAACTCTTGGTGATTACGACAATCGTAACTAGCCGACGAAAAACCATAACAAAGAGCAGTAACTAACCTATAGATCCCGTAAAGGGTTTACAGGTTACACAGAGTACTAAACGACCAACTCCACTATCGGCCCGCTGCTAAAGAACGACCCGCTTTTGACTAGATATTTTTCGACGAATCAGTGCAACCGCTCTCTCTTTAACGGATTGGATAAAACGACTGCGCTCAACAATTCAGTGTGAAAATCGGCTCAACATGCTCATTTATCGATATAAACTGCGCTGTTTCGCCGTTTTTACCTTGCTTTTTTTCGCTCGTTTTCCTTTACCACACCCTATTTATGGGCATGGAGAGCTAAATTATCCACAGAGAGTATTCGAGGCTTATTCGCCACTTCCCTCAAGATAATAGCGGGGCTCAATGATAAGGAGTTACCGTCAATTCGCACCGATCATTTTCATCAGTAGTGTCTGTATAAGAGCAGTACCAAATCTATTACCTTTTCGAACAACCCATTGTTTTCAATGTTCTTTTAATTTTCACAATGCCTACCTATAATAGGCATTAGCCGTTACTGTGTGATCCGTCTCATCTTTCACTGCAACCAGACCTGGCACTTTTTCCAGTAAGGTTTTTTCCACCCCATCCTTCAAGGTCATGTCAACTGCACTACAGCCCTGGCAACCCCCGCCGAACTTAAGCACTGCGACATGCCCATTTTCATCTTCTAACAGGTCAACTAAGCTTACTTCGCCACCATGTGAGGCCAATCCTGGATTGATTTCTGTGTACAGAATATAGTTAACCTGCTCTTCGAGAGGGCTGTCAGAAGAAACTTTAGGCACTTTGGCATTAGGCGCTTTAATGGTCAGCTGACCGCCCATTCTATCCTCGGCATAATCGACAGTCGCCTCTTCAAGGTAAGGTAAGCTGTTTTTTTCAAAGTAGAAACGAAGTCGAGTCAATTCTAAAATAATGTCATCTTCTACTACTTCTTCTGGCTTACAGTACGCCAGGCAAGTTTCAGCGTAAGGTGTCCCTGGCTGGGTCACGAACATACGCACAGCCATACCTTTGGTATCTTGATTTTCAAGTAAATCCGCCAAATAATTCTCAGCGCCTTGAGTTACATCTATATTCATTTATACACCTTTTGTGCTCTATAACATTTGAACTGTGCTGTTACCATTAAGGTATTAAAGCTAATTCATTGGTTCTCTGACATACGTGCTTATATTTAATCGTTATTAGCCATGCCAAACACTCTTAAATACTTCGCTTATCATTTTAATTTCAAACTCTCATTTCAGCTTCTAATGAACTGATTAATGATCATATGGGCTCTATCGGGACAGATTTTAAACGATAACCGCCAACTATTTTAGCATCGCCATCCAGCATTCCATCCTGACATACCGCTCTATAGACTTAATTCTATAACAGTATAAGAATACACTGATTAAAAAACCGAGTAAATCACTCAAGTATATATTTCTACCCTCTTACAGAGCCTGCCTCTCTTTAAGTATGGCAAAATCGGCCAATTTCAATTGCCAGTTGACGATTTATTTAGTCAATTTCTTTGAAAACTCTTTTTATCGACAACAGACTGATAAGCAAAAGCTTCTGCTATACTCTTGAGCTTAAATGTATATTTGTCTCGCTTTACGCAACGGAGCTTTGCTATTTTGGCTGATCAATCTTTTGTCTTTTCACTGTTTTTGATATTTACTGGGGCAGCCGTACTTGCCACCATAGCCCTCTACACCAAACAACCGTTACTCGTTGCTTACATTGTATTAGGCGCACTCCTTGGGCCCTATGGGGTCAGTTTGATCTCAGACACTCGCCTGCTACAAGACATTTCACATATCGGCATTATTTTTTTACTGTTTTTACTGGGTCTGGATATGCAGCCCTCACACCTTTTAGCCATGCTTAAAAAAGCCAGTTCAGTGGCGATCGGCAGTTCAATAGCCTTTTTCAGTTTAGGCTTTAGCATAAGCTGGCTGTTTAGCTTTACCACGACAGAGTGTATTGTGATAGGGCTATCCATGATGTTCTCAAGCACCATCATCGGCATTAAATTATTACCAACCACCGTGTTACATCACCGTCACATTGGGGAATTGGTGGTAGGCTTACTGTTGCTACAAGACATTATCGCCATCATTGTACTTATTTTAATCTTCGCCAATCAAAATCCGGCTGAGCAAGGCTTATTGGCGATGTTCAAGCCGTTAATTGCTATGCCTATTTTGACATTTCTAGCCTTTAAAGCGATAAAACACATTATACTACCGCTTATCCAGCGCTTTGATAAATTTCATGAATACATATTTTTGCTGGCTATCGGTTGGTGCTTAGGAATGGCCGAAGCGGCACAATTGGTTGGTTTATCTGCCGAGATGGGCGCCTTTATTGCCGGTGTATCCCTAGCTTCCAGTCCCATTTCACAATACATAGCAACTCACCTAAAGCCACTTCGAGACTTTTTTTTGATACTGTTCTTTTTCTCAATCGGGGCAAGTTTCAATTTAGGTTTAGTTTCTGAGATCGCAGTTCCCGCGCTAATACTGGCCTTAGTAGTGGTGATTTTAAAACCTCTTATCTTCAGATTTTTTCTACTGCGCATTAAAGAAGATAGCTCGCTAGCCTGGGAAGTTGGATTTAGATTGGGCCAAACCAGTGAATTTTCACTGCTTATCGCCTATTTAGCGGCTAGTTCGTCTATGATCGGCATCAATGCTTCACACATAATACAGGCAACCGCTATTTTAACTTTCTTATTATCCTCCTATATTGTACTACTCAATTTCCCATCTCCAATCGCCATCAAAGACGAACTACGTAGAGACTAAACACGCCATCCGGCTATAGTATGCGATACGGCGATGAGCGCTGCACTGATGGTTTTGACCCGCTTTTTTTCGATTGAGCATGGTACTGGTGCGTCTTCCCGAATGAGAAGCAAAGTCTGTAACATCAAGCAACAAGCCAGCGTGCGAGTTGCTGCACGCTATAGTCAGGTTAAGTGCCGCAAAACGTCTCATAAGCACCAAAGCTTTCGGGCGCTGCTTGGGCAAATCGATTTAGGCCCTCGCGTTTTGTGAAGGGCTTATCCAATACTTCAAGCAACTTTTCAAACGGCTTGAAATCACCCTGTTGTTCAGCCGCACTAATAACTTCTTCCACCAAGTGATTACGGGGAATATACATCGGGTTAACGTTACGCATTAATACAGCCCGTTCATCGATAGTAATAGGCTCATCTGCCAGTCGCTCCATCCAGAGTACCTGCCACTGCTTAAAAGCGGCTTTATTTGCGAACAAATTAAGCGCAGTTTCGCTACCCACCAACAATCCGGATAGCGCTCTAAATAAATGGGTAAAATCGACTTCATCATTAACCATTAACGTTAATAAATCATTGATCAAAGTAACGTCGTCACTCTGCGCTGTCTGCAAGCCCAACTTGGCGCGCATGCAAATAAGCCATTGGCGCTGATAAGCCTGTTCAAAGTCATTTAACACTGGGGCTACCAATTCGATGGCACACTTTTCATCTCGATCAATTAATGGCAGTAATGTCTCTGCGAAACGGGTTAGACCCCATAGCGCCATACTCGGTTGTTTTGCATACGCGTAGCGCATGTGCGTATCAATCGAACTAAAGACCGCACTGGGATCAAAAACATCCAAAAAGGCACAGGGACCATAATCTATCGTCTCGCCGCTAATAGTGATGTTATCGGTGTTCATCACCCCGTGTACGAAACCGACACTCATCCATTTAGCCATTAAAAATGCCTGCCGCTCGCACACTTGTATCAGCAACTTCAAATACCGATCATCAGCCTGCTGAATACTGGGAAAATGTCGAGCAATCGTATAATCAGCCAGTATTGCCAGCTTTTTTGTATCGCCTCTTGCTGCAACAAATTGAAAGCTGCCTACCCGAATATGACTTTTTGCAACACGTGCCAGCACAGCGCCAGGCAGAGGCTGAGAGCGCATAATTGTCTCACCCGTCGTCACTACCGCCAAGCCTCTGGTAGTAGGCACGCCTAAACGATGCATTGCCTCTGCAAGAAGGTATTCGCGTAGTATTGGGCCCAATACCGCTTTGCCGTCGCCACCTCTTGAAAATATAGTGCGCCCAGAACCTTTTAAGTGAATATCACGACGCGCACTTTTTTTATCTATCACTTCAGCCAGTAACAGTGCTCTGCCATCACCAAGCTGCGGACTGAATCCGCCAAACTGATGACCCGCGTACGCCTGTGCTAATGGTGCCCCTCCCACAGGGACATTTCCGCCCGACAGCAGCGCTGCAAGTTTTGTCTCTTCTAGCTGCTCCACGGCTAAACCCAGCTCATCAGCCAGCGCGTGGTTCAACTTGATCAACTCTGGCTTAGGTGCCAAATCACCTTGAAAAGAGACATACAGCCCCTCGAGTTCGCGTGCATAGCTACTGTCGATATTTAAACCCGAATCGATCACTTTATCTGTCACTTTTCAAATCCTATCAATATTCTAAAAAAATTCATTTAACCCAGACAATTTAGTGCCATCGCCTGGCGATAACCTGAGTGGCTGTGCAGTATGACTCGCCTGAGGATATTCTCTGCCTCCTTACAATACCCTATGCGTGGATAGGCTAAAATAGCGCGATTCAGCTTTACCCGGCAACTTCCACTTGCGCTATGTACTGCCCGTAACCGGCGTCCTGCATATCAGCTAGGGCGACAAATCTCAATGATGCCGAATTAATACAATAGCGCAGCCCACCACTCTCGCGTGGGCCATCATTAAAAACATGCCCTAAATGGCTATCCCCTTGTTTTGATCGCACTTCGGTGCGGCGCATGCCGATACTTTCATCAACCAATTCATTGATATAATCAGTCACGATTGGCTTGGAGAAACTGGGCCAGCCACAGCCTGACTCAAATTTATCTGCGGAGGCAAATAACGGTTCACCTGTCACCACATCAACATAAATACCCGCCTGCCACTGTTCGAGCAGCTCCCCGCTACCCGGCCGCTCTGTACCATTTTCCTGAGTCACTCTGTATTGCTCACCACTAAGCTGGGCAATCGCCTCTGCTGTCTTCTGATATTTATTCATTTTAACCTCTATTTAATGTAACGATGCCTTCATCCCAAGGCCTCTATCAATCCAGCGAGGGATGATTAGGCCTGCCCCTTATACTGGGTATTACTGGTGTTAATCAGCCTGCAGTGCCCCATTGAGTTAATTTTTAACGCCGTATTATCGAATGATATAAGCATGCCCGCTACCTAAGTCATCTAAGCTCTCATACTATTATATTAAGTACTGCTGATAACAGTCTTAAGCACATTTAATCCTGCAAAACACCCTGACCAAACTCACTAAAGGGGTATAGCTCGCAGAAAAGCTATATACTGGATTCATTTATATGGGTTAATAAAACAACGCCACCTTACCTTGAGATTTAAATGAAGAAAATACTTATGACTCTATCTGTATTACTGTTAGTTACGCTCGGTTTTTTTGGTTTTCTCGGTCAGCAATCTAAATCAGGTAGTGCGCCGGGATTGTTAGCGGGAAAGCTACATCCCTGTCCCACCACACCCAACTGCGTCAATAGTGAGTTGCATTTAGATGCGGCCCAGTATATCGAGCCGTTGGCAATAACCAGTGAAACATCCGCCGCTGTACTGGCGAATATAGAAATCGCTATTGCAGATTCAGGGGGGGTGATTACTACCAGACAAAAAAATTATCTGGCGGCAACTTATCGCTCTTCCCTATTCGGTTTTATTGATGATTTAGAGATACGCATAGATACAGAGCAACATCAATTACATTTTCGCTCAGCATCCCGAGTGGGCAAAAGCGACTTTGGCGCCAATAGAAAGCGTGTCGAAAAACTAAAAGCTGGCTATTTAAAATTGCCTTAATAGCTAACAATCTCAGCCTCAGCTAGTCGTGATGCTGAGGCCTGAATACCATAAGCACCCTGCCCAAGCCTGCCACTTCACCAACTGGCAATGGCCGCGCGGGAATGTCTCGGTAGCTGCTGTTTCAATAAAACCACCGCACAATGGTCGAAAATCCAGTAGGGATGGTTATTTATTCAAGGGGCTTTCAGTTAGCGCAGGATAGTCACGAAGTGAGCAATGGATCGAGATGGGCAATACTAGATGTGGGCGTTTAGTCAGGCTAAATAACGAGCTCTATTGGTGTTCTGATCGAGCCTATGAGACATGTACAGTTCACAGCTGTTGCTGGATAAGCACTGGTTAATGATGACTCTTAGCCAAAGTGTTTAAATCTCATAGATCTCTAGGGGCAGATCATCAGGATCACTAAAGAAAGTAAATTTTCTCCCCGTGTATTGATCAACCCTAATCTCCTCAACCTCTATACCTTTTGCAACGAGCATAGCAACACTGCTATCAATATCGTCAACGGCAAAAGCCAAATGTCTCAGACCACAAGCCTCGGGATAGCTACTTCTTAGCGGGGCGCCTATAAAGGAGAATAGCTCAATTTGGCTACCATCTGCTAATGCCAAATCCAATTTGTATGAAGAGCGCTCTTCGCGATAGTGCTCCGCTATAATTTTTAAGCCCAACAATTGGCTATAGAAATGTTTGGACCTTGCATAATCAGAGCAGATAATTGCCGCGTGGTGAATACTGTTAAACATAGTTTCTCTAACCGTTATGCTTGGCTGCTGTTGAGATTACTTAATATGCCTAAAAAACAGTAATCACCTGCCGCTCGCCAAGCGGGAAATAACCGATTATCGGCAGATTTGATTGCGCCCTTGTGCCTTGGCACGATACAACGCAACATCAGCCGCTTTCAGCGGACTGGTTTTAGTTCTGGTGGTCGCCACCCCGCCACTGATTGTCACTGATACCGTTTCGCCACTGCCTCCCTTACCCCTGAGAACTCGACCTTTTTTGTTATTTTTTGCACGTTTGTTACTGCGCACTTTCAAGGTAGCTTGCTCAACGCTTATCCGTACTTGTTCTATGTATCGCTCCGCCGACTCAATATCGGTGCTCGGAAAAAGCACACAAAACTCTTCGCCACCGTAGCGGTATGCGGTACCACCTTTCACTTGACGAATTTTTTGAGCCACCATGCGCAATACTTGATCACCGACATCATGGCCATAAGTGTCATTAAATTTTTTGAAAAAATCAATATCCAACATAGCCGCCGTATAATTTTTCCCTAACTTTACCACCCTCTCATTAAGCGCTCTTCGACCAGGCAAACCGGTGAGTTCATCGATATAGGCCATACTCAGAGAGCGTTTAAATAACGCCATTACCAACAGTAGTTGGTTGAGAGAGATCAGCAAACTCAAGTGGAGCTCACTGGTGGGAGGCATGATTAACAACCACCCTGAAAACACTAGACTTACCAACAAATAGGCATCAATCAGTAAACTTTGCACGAAGAGTTTGACCAGCAAATACACAAAGCACAGCGTAAATACCACCAGCGCCGGAATCGATACAGCAATCCCAACCACTTCTAAATATGGCCAAATGATCAGCTGATGAAAGTCATCTGCTTTAAACACGTAGGCGAGTGCCAATATTCCCGGTTGACAAAAAATTAAAGCGATGCGAAACAAACCGGTAATGCTATAGGTCCCCCGCTCTTGATAAAAGGCGATCAACAGCATATTGAGCGACATTAATACCAGTGCTAGTTGGGTGTAGTGTACGTTGGCAAAATCAAGTTTTAAGAAAGTCCACACCGACAAGCTGACTAACCCGGCAAACAAAATCCTGCTGAAATTAAAAAAACCTACCACTAAGAATAGAACCCCACTGATGACCAGCGGTAGCCAGGGGATAAAATAGGTCCATTGTTGAGGAATTAGATCACTGAAAGGCAAGGCATAAACAGCGGCAGCTATCAGCAGTATCGGCAGCAGTAATAAATTGATCGGTCTTACAAAATCAGGCACAGTATTTCCTTTTATAAATATGCATCAAGCGTTGGCTTAAAATGCTCGTAGAGCTGGCAATCAAGCCTGTTGCAAGACGCTAAAGTCAGCCCCGTAAATTTTTAAACAACAAAAAAATCACCCTCCATTCGCCAGCAACTATCTACTTTATATGGTATATATCCATATGTTTATACAGTACATTTTTTAAGCGAGCTAATTCTATGTAATTGCTGATTAAGAGGCCAGAATAAACCGCTCAAAATCGCTGTTTATTTCTTTTCTGCCACATTTTGTCAGCATCCAGCTGCGCGCTGTCAAAATCCCCGCTGACCCCCAGTAAAATTAGCGTGGCGGCTAAGGTGCTAATCAACGCCCCCTCACCATAGGCATGGCTGATTTCACCACGCCACAGCTGGACCAGTTTTTCAACACATAACTCAGCATCTCGCACTTCACGCTTTGGGTAAATACGCGGCCAACTCTGCTCTGATAACATTTTATTTTTTATCCAGCGGATTTCACAATCGGCGTCTGGGCGCATTTCTGCCTCTCCACCATCACCGCGTATTGTCAGGCTATTTTCCACCCCTAAAATGGCACTTGTCTGTTGATGCATCGGTGCATATGCCGGATGAAAAACGCCATCAACACTACACTTAGCTAAGAGAGGATTCAGCATACGGCACAAGGTGTGAACAGGGGAGCGCAGTCCAAAAATTGCGCGCATTTGAATAATATCCGATACTTTGGGCGCCAGTGCAGCAATCCCCATAAAGGCAAAATTGCGCTGTTGTAATTGATCCTCAACTTGCTGCCAATTTTCACAACTGGGTAGATTAAACAAACCTAGCACATCTTGGATATAGATACGCCCTGGGGTATGTCCTCGAGCGCCGTGCATAAATACTTTATGGCCATTTTCTGCCAGCAACAGTGCGGTTAATAAAAACCACGGCAGCTGGCGTTTTTTGCCCGCATAAGTTGACCAATCTAAATCAACCGTCAGTTTTTCTGGTGCAGCATTGCGTAATCTCACCGCCTGGACAAACCCAGCTAATTCTTCGGGTGATTCTTCCTTGACCCGTAACAGCATTAAAAATGCGCCTAATTGCTCCGCACGCACCTGATCATCTAAGATCATGCCCATCGCCATTTTCGCCTCGTCCAAGGTTAGCGACCGAGAACCTTTTTTACCTTTTCCAAGAATTCTCACATATTGAGCGAAGGGATGTTCCTGCACAAGACTACCTACTTTTAATTAATTCAGCGCCTATGATAAGCAGCTGATAAAACGAAAGCAATTAATCACGCAATTACCTTTACCGAGTAATAACATTTTTGCTCGCGAGCAGGTATAATTAAATCAGCTGACACAGATCGGCCCTCTGACAAGTACCCGAACAGGCAACATTCAATGTCCCGCAATAAAATCCAATTTGGTCGTCCCAAAAAAGCCAAGCAAAAACTTTCTCAAATTTCTATCACCATCGACAACCTATCCCTAGAAGGACGTGGTGTCGCTAGAGTTGCAGGTAAAACTATTTTCGTCGAGGGTGCAATCCCCGGTGAAAGCTTGACTGTAAAAATAGAGAGGCAGCATAAAAATTACGATGAGGCGAGTATTCTCGCGATAGACACCCCCTCAGAGCACCGCATCGACCCTAGCTGTGAACACTATAATCACTGTGGCGGTTGCCAGTTGCAACACATTGAACCTACAGCTCAGTTAGCCTATAAACAACAGGCGGTACTTTCCCTGTTAGAGCGAAGTGCAAAAATCATTCCCGCTGACATAGTATCCCCTCTGATTTCAAAGGCCTTCCACTACCGCAGAACTGCGCGTATAGGCGTCAACAGGCTCACTCAATCACAGCGCGCCATCGTCGGATTTAGGCGTAAAAACAGTAGCAAATTACTGCAGATTTCATCCTGCATAATACTGCCTGAGCACTTGGCAGATCTTTTCGATCACTTGCGCGATACGCTGGACAAAATTGACAACGCCAAGGCGATCACCCACGTTGAATATTTACAAGGCGATGATACTGGTGCACTGACTTTTCGGGTAGTCGCAAAGTTGAGCCCCGCATCCTGTGACCTATTAGCAGATATGCTGCAAACTTTTAAATTACAGGGATTTCTCCGATATAACGACTCGCTGGTCCCATTAGCCAACAACCAAGGTCGCTTAAATTACACCGTCAGCCAACAAACCCTCAGTTTTGAGCCCGGTGATTTTCTACAGGTCAATGCTGCGATTAACCAGCAGATGATCGACAGGGCAACTGACTGGTTGGCACTAACAGCTAAAGATACTGTATTAGATTTATTTGCGGGCTTA
>JABSRA010000093.1 GCA_013215445.1 Oceanospirillaceae bacterium | reverse complement strand
AGCGAAGTTTTACCGTACTTTAACTATAGACACCCCCTGCAGATCTGCAGGATATACTCACAGGAAAGCCCACCTTTTTAGTAAAAAAGATGGGAAGCGTAATCATAGATGCTATTAACCCAGCGAAATTTTACCGCGCTTCAAGCCATAATCTCCTGCAGAGACTCCGATTCAGGCTGCTTGGTAAGTGCTAGTGACTGCGGCTTGCGCAAGATGGGAATAGCGGCAATCAACTGTTGAGTATAAGCCTGCTGCGGATTGAGAAAAATACTCCTCACAGTGCCCTGCTCCACTAGTTCACCCTCTCTCATCACACAGACCCAATCACATAGATTGGCAATCACACTCAAGTCGTGGGAGATAAACAGGATAGTCAGCCCCAACTGGTCGCGTAATTGCTTAAACAGTTTTAATATCTCAGCTTGAATCGAGACATCTAAGGCGGCCACAGACTCATCGGCAACAATGAATTTTGGATTACAAATCAACGCCCTAGCAATACTAATACGCTGACGCTGGCCACCGGAGAAAGCGTGGGGAAAACGTCGTAAATGTGACACTTCAATATGACAGCGCTGGGCGACTTCTAAAATGCGCTGATCTACCTCTTCACGGCTGTTGCACAGCTTCATCGCCACCAGCGGTTCGGCGATAATGTCACGTATGGTCATACGGGGATTCAGCGAACTATGTGGATCCTGAAAGACCATTTGCGCCGTTTGTGACAGCCACTTGCGGCGCAGTTTTTTATCCACACCAAAGTTTAAGACAGGCTCTAGACAGTGGTAGGTTACTGACCCCTGACTAATCGGGGCTGCGCCTAACAAGGCTTTACCTAGCGAGGTTTTACCCGAGCCACTCTCACCGACTAAACCTATGATCTGCCCGAGCGGTAACTCTAAATTGATATTTTTCACCGCGTGGTAAAACGATTTTCCGCGAGCAGCCGAAGAGAGCGGATAACTGATCGACAAATCATTAATGCTGAGCAGCGCAACCGGATTTTTAGTGGGCGCAGCAGGTAAATTATCCAAATTCGGCAACGCCGCGAGTAGCTTCTGAGTATACTCATGTTGGGGGTTGTACAATACTTGCTCTGCACTGCCAGATTCGACCACAGAGCCCTTACGCATCACCATTACATTGTCTGCCACCTTGGAAATAACCCCGAGATCGTGGGTAATAAACAACATCGCCATGCCGGTCTGTTCACGCATTTCTGCCAGCAACTCTAATACTTGCGCCTGAATGGTTACATCTAAAGCCGTGGTAGGCTCGTCGGCAATCAACAGTTTAGGCTGACAGGACAGCGCCATCGCGATCATCGCCCGCTGCCGCATGCCGCCCGATAGTTCATACACGTATTGATCAAAGCGCATTTCAGGTTGCGAAATACCCACGCGTTCGAACAGCTCTATCCCTTTTTTTCGCGCTTGTTCACGACTAACCTTCAAGTGTATCTGCATGGTTTGCACAATTTGCTCACCAATGCGGATCGCCGGGGCGAAGCTCGCCATCGGCTCTTGAAAGATCATCGATACTAGGCCGCCACGCACCAGTTTTAAACCGGCACCGCGCAACCGCATGATATCAACGGCCTGCAGTTGATGACGCAGAAATAACTGGCTGGCTTGGCCAATCACTGCGTTATTGGGGGTCATACGCATGATCGCCTTCGCGGTTATGGATTTACCCGAGCCACTCTCACCCACCAGACCTAACACCTCACCGGGGCGGATACTCATATTTAACTGATTAACCGCATTGATTACGCCCTCCTCAGTTTTGAAATCAATACTGAGGTCGCTGATTTGCAACAAATTGTATGAATGAATCATGATTTATCTTCCGCGTAAGGGTCTGCTGCGTCACGCAGCGCATCGCCGACAAAAACAAAAGCCATCACCAGTACCACAAACACTAGCACCGGGAAAAACTGCCAAACCATATTCTGCTGAATGTCTGGATCTTGGGCTTTTTGCAACAGCACCCCCAAACTATTCACCGGTTCAGTCAGGCCTAAACCGAGGAAGCTCAAGCTGGTTTCTGCGAGGATCACATAGGGAAAGTTAATCAGGGTATCAACGATAATATAGCTGCTAAAACTGGGGATAAGATGCACCCATATCACCCGCCAACTACTGGCACCGCTAAGTTCTGCCGCCAGTATATAATCCTGATTGCGCTCGGTGAGTATATGGGTGCGCAACCGACGACCCAAGGTGGCAAAATCTAATACGCCGATGATGACGGCGATGGCAAAATAGCGCTGCACTGAAGTTAAATCCAACTCGGCCAGCGCCACCGCGCACGCCAGATACACCGGTATCGAGGGTATCACCCGCACCGCCTCGGTGATGCTCATTAACACCGCATCCACTCGCCCGCCACAATAACCACTGACGCCCCCTACCAACAGCGAGGAAAACAATTTCACGATCAAGGCTACAATAGCAATGCTGATGGTAATCCAGATGGCGTGTAAGGTGCGACTGAACACGTCTTTGCCATCTTCATCGGTACCCATCAAGTGAATCTGACCCTGCTTGACGCCAAACAAATGCCGATCCCAGCGAATATCTAAGTCCAGCCCGCCCATGCTAAAATCGAGCAAGCTGTATTCCCAGCCTTTAACAAAAAACTCGATGTAGCGGCGTTTTTCCCTGTCGATCTGGTATTTGTTCTGATTTGAAGAACTCAGCGCCCCACTGGCAATCATGGCATCTAGTGCATCCAAGTTACCGCCTGCCAGGGCTTTGAAATTTAGCTTGGTCCCCGCTTTAGTATAAGTGTAGCTAAACGGGCGCAGCGAAAACCCCTGCTCATCCCACCAGAAAAAAGCCTGGGGAGCACCGCGGCGATACTCTGCATCGGCACCGCGAACCGTTGGATCTATCGGCGCAAAGAAGGGCGCAAAAAAACCCATCGAAACGATGCTGATTAAAATCCAGCCGGCAATGCGCCCACTCATTTTTCGTTTAAAACGCGCTTTGATCAGCGCCATTTGCCCCGCCGTGTAGTAGGCTTCATCGGTTGCCGTTTTATCGCCACGACTAAACAGGCTAGTTAACGTTATCATCTCTAATTATCCCAGTACCGATCTGCGCACCCGCGGATCTATCGCCGCCAATACTATGTCCGTTGCAAAATTCATCGAAATCACTACCAGCGCCACCAAAAACAGAATCGCGGCTGCCAACTCCTGGTCGTTAGTCATGGCTAATGCTTCAATCAACAGCGCTGCAGAGTCTGTCAGGCCTATCACCACTGCCACTATCGGCAAGTCGTTAAAGACCCGCTGAAAGTCAAAACCAACACTGTTAAACAATGGGTTAATTGAGTGCCTGACCGGATAGCCCGCCCACAGCGCCATGCCGCTAACCCCGCGCGCCTTTGCCGCATCCACATACAATTTATTGGTTTCATCAACCACCAGTGCTCGCACTGTCTGCAACTGCAAGGCGGTTGCTGACCAACCGATGACGAAAATTGGTAGCCAGATATGGCTGATGAAATCATCGAGTTTGGCGTACTCGAATCCATCGCTGCCGAACCAGGGCTGATTGCGCCACTCATCGCTAAACAAACCTGTGGGGGTGGGTTCACCGGCAAACACGTAGAGTAAAATAATGCTCAGTGCCAGTAAAAAATTAGGCAGCGCCAGCCCCAGATAACTAATCATCCTCAGCATCAAATCTAGCACTTTCTTCAAACTCAAACCGATGCTATTCAACCAGCGCTGTCGACGGCTGTGTTGTGGATTGGTATCTGTCCATGACTTGTTGATCATAAAAGCCGACAGAATACCGAACGGGATAGCAATCAAATAGGCGAAAAGTAAGCCGGCCATGCAAAAGCCAAAGCTGATCCAAAATCTATCGCCTAGGGCAATATTGACCGACTGGCGCTTAGCGCAGCTAAAGCCCAGATCACCGCGTAAGGTTAAGTCGCTAATCCAACTGGCCCAACGCACCACTAAGTGTCTATCGAGGCCCATTCTGGCCCTCTCCGCCGCTATATCTGCCTGAGTGATGGTCTCTCCCTGGGTGTTCTTGTAGGCGATATACTTTTCTGCGCAATCTCCTGGCAATACTTCCATCAGCGAAAAGACAATGGCACTGACCAACAGTAAGGTCAGCAGGGCAAGTAAATAACGGTTTAACACGAAGCGAAAATACTGACTGCTACGACTGCGCCAAAACAGCAGTCCCCCTACACTGAGTAAGATCCACAACAACCAGCTACTGGCAAAAAAATCGACAATCACAATGTAGCTCCACAGGCAGAATTGTTCCGATGCCTTTTCTGATAAAGGGCATTAGAGCAACGCTGAGTCGATAAAAACAAAAACGGCGTACCCAGCATTGCTGTACGCCGTTCTCTCTAAAATTTTGTCATCCTTGACAGTCGAGCTTCCTGTAAAACATTGGCAGAGACAACGCTCTGCCTGAGATCGCCCTAGTTGGCAGCGACGTTATCGTTGCTGATAAACCACTGCGATGGAAGGTAAGGGTAAGTGCGGTAGTACTCGTAAGATGAGGTTTTAGGCACTTCAAAGTTACCTAATTTACGGCTGTAGTAGACCGGAGATACCGCTTTCACCGTACCGATAATAAATAGGTCATCCACCACTCTTTTGGCAATTTCAAGCCCCACTGCGTTGGATTCTGCAGTACCAGTTTGCAAGGTAACAAAACGCTCAGCTAGTTTTTGCATCGCCTCGACGGTCTGTGGCGGCTTCACGCCCTCTGCACCTTTAGTATCCTGGTATTGAGCCCACAACATGCCGGTACGCAGATCAAAGAAACTACTGTATGGCGGCAACAAACTCTCTGTATTACTCGCCAATGTTGCCAGTGGACGCCCCATAGACCAAGCCAAGACACTCAAATCGTTGGCACTTTGTGAATTGCGGTACTCATCAGAAGTAATTTCCTTGATGCTGGTTTTGACCCCGACATCAGTCCAGTTACTGGCGATAATTTCCACCACTTCGGTGGCGGCACCCTGCGTAGAATACTGGAAGCTCAATTCAAACTTAGCCCCAGAGGGAAGATCGCGCAGACCATCGCCATTCTTATCGACAACTCCCGCTTTATCCAACAACTGTGCAGCTAACTTCGGATCGAACTGAATCCAGCTATTTTTCAACTTGTCAGTGATAAACGCGGCGGTATCAGCATCAAATGCCGTATATTGAGTCGGCGTACCTAAACCAAAGTAAGCTATCTCGTTGATTTGCTGGCGATTGACAGCAACAGACATCGCGCGACGGAAGTTAACATCATTAAACACCGCCCGCTTTTCTAAATTTTTATCGGTCAAGTTAAAGGCAAAAGTCATCTCACCAATGGTTGGGCGTAGCGCCACTTGGTAGTTACCTGACTCTTTGTTTTCCAGCAGCACTGGGGTTGCCGGCAAGTTCACCGCCTGCGCTTTATAGGTAACTTCTCCGGCAATCATTTTTGCAGTTTGAATATTTTCATCACTGATAAAAACTTCTTTTATCTCGTTGATGTAAGGCAGCTGATTACCCGCAGTATCTACTTGGAAGAAATAGGGGTTGGCGACCAAGCGGCGACCCTCTAAGGTCTCTTCAACGACTAGATATGATTCTAAAGTGGGGGCAATCGCCGTGAAACCCGCCTTTACTAAAGTAGCGGCACGCACCTTATCTTTCAGTAGGGGAGTCGGAATATCTTTCCAATCGGACTGACCGTAATAAAAGATAACGGCCTCGTAGCCATTTTCAAAACCGAGCGATTTAGCTAACTGGTCTGCGTCTTTATTAAATTTAGGGTGGAATTTTTCCAGTAAATGCTTGGGCTGAAATGGCTGCGCATAATCAAGGGCGAAGTTAGCTAACAAACCTGGCTTAGGTGAATTGAGAGTAAAGACGACAGTGGTACTGTCTACTGCTGTTACCTGCATCGGCTTACCATCAGACAAAAAGCGCTCTTTTACTTTCTTAATCACATTTTTGTCAAAGAGTAGATCGTTGTACCAAAACTCAACATCAGCGGCGGTGAAAGGTACACCGTCTGACCACTTGTGGCCCTCGCGTAGCTTCATGGTCAATTCAGTGTAATCTGCATTCCACTGCCAAGATTTTGCAATGTTAGGCACGATCGTCTTCAGATCATCACTAAACCTAACTAAATTGACGTGGCGCACCGATAACAAATCGGAGGTACCCGATTCAGTCGCCTTGGAAATACCACTTAAAACGCCACCGTAGACACCGATACGCTGGTAGGGCGCAATCACTAGCGGCTCTAGAGGTAGACGATTGGCTAACGATGGTAAATCTGGATTACCCGCAATGCGCTGATTGAGCGACGCAATCACTGGGTTTGCACTAAAGACTAATTTGCAGCCATATTTACTTTCAAACTCTACCTTCTCAAACAAATGTGGGTAGATACCACCAGCATCACTACCCGTAATGGTCGGACAAGCCGCCAATACATTACCTGCCATCAATATCGCAGCACTTGCGATTAAGATCTTTTTCATGGGAACATTCCTTAAATTTAATAAACAGTATTGTTAGGATTTGCCACTAAGACCCAGTGAATTCAGTCCTGCTGTCGAAGCGTAAGTATCTTTTGTGTAGGGAAATAATAAGCTGAGAATATGACAATGATGTGACGCCTAGATGTAACTTTTATGACAGAGCAAAGCGTGGATTAGAGGTGAAATTGAGAGGTGAAAATTGAGAGGTAATCGAGCAGAGTGGATCAGCTATCAGCCTAACCAATTGGAAATGGTGCAGGGATAAATGGGGAAAAATCTATAGGGAGAGACTAACCACAGGCGGACCTTGTCCACCTAATTGTTTTGGCTACAGAGGGAATCTCTACTGAGCATTCCCTAAATCGATAGCCTGTTCAATACTAGCAAGGCTAAGCTTAGCCTTACTTAAACCAGAGCTACATTGATGGCTAATTGGTAACCCTACCACCAGCTGTTATTTATCTATCGGCAAAGGAGGCGGCAAAAAAGTCGCATTCGCATTTTACAGCTTGGGTAAAGATGGCACTGACCTGCTGTTGCTCAGTCTTAGATAACTCCTCCCAGACGTTATCCAGCTGATCGCGAAAATACTCAACCACCTCGGTAAAACCAGACCCAGAATGCAAATCAATCCACTGCGAGAACCAAAAAGGTAAGCTCTGCGGATAGTCCACAAAACGCTCTGCCCAGCTTAAATAGCTCCATTCAGCGACGACTAATACCGCCAACATCAGTTCATAACGGCCCGACATACGCGCACTGTGCATTAGCTGTTGAAAAGCTAGAGTCTCGGGTGCGGTCGGCGGGTTTTGCTGTTCTTGAGTCATCTCCAACGCCGTAAATGAGCGCAGGAAGTAGTTGTTTTCTGGGCCGGTGATGAGCGCCAAAAACTGCGCACCGGGCACCGCATCCGCCAAGGTAGGTGCGTGGGCAATCGCTGTCGCTAATAGTCGCACAAAGCTGTCGACGAACTTATAGTCCTGAGCCAGATACCATTGCATCTTGGCCTTAGGTAGAGTGCCGTTTGCCAACTCACGACAAAAATCATGATCGGTCGCCGTATCCCAATCAACTTGACACTGGGAACGCAAATATTCTGTGGGGCGCATATAAGATCTCTCTGGAAGGTACTGATAAATAAACAAAGATTATATAGTGATTAATATTCCAGGCGATATAGGCCAGGTATCACAATAGAGAGTTTGCAGTGATTAAACCGCTATCCAAGTTCATTAACTACTCTAGCCCGGATATTGTATGCAATATTCGGGCTAACTAACTAACCAACTAACCAACTAACTAACTAAAGGCTGGAGACCCCAGCAACTTGTGTGACGGATGCGGCATTAGATCGCTCAATAATTTTCACCAGAGCAGACTGAATAACGTCACTCTCTCTCGCATCCGTTTCACTGGAAAAACGCTGTTCCTGAATTTCTGCGCCCTCTTCTATCGTGAACTGCACCAGCACTTGCGTTGCACAATCCTCACTGCTACCAAAATATTCTAAATTTATTAAAGGATAGCCTTTAAAGCCTTTCTTAGTCTGTTTCGCAATCCGTTTTTTGGCTTTATCTACATGCATATTATGTCCTTCCTATCAGTGAAACTAGGGGTGTAAGGGGTCAGTATATAGTGCGACTTGCAATAAAACGAGTGCCAGTTTTCTCTAGCTAAAAGCAAATACATCCCGCCAACCATCCTTAATAGTTATCCAAGTTGCAGGTGTACGAGCGTGCTTCTAATCGTTATTCCATGCTTTAGACTGTCTCTCTCAACTTTTTCTTACAGCAATAAATCACTGTATATTTTGAAGAAAATATCGCGGCCTTGGATAATCAATTGATCGGGGAAATCATAATCTGGATTGTGGATTTGGGGTAAATCGATACCTGCGCCGAAGGCAAACATAGCCCCTTTAGCCGTATGACTTAGCGCTCCAAAATCTTCTGACCAACGCAGTGGCTCATCTAACCAAGTGACCTTATTGCCACAGTGCTTAGCCGCGTCAGCCACCCGCTGAGCACATTCTTCATCATTGACACTGGCATTAAACACATCCTCCCATTCAATCTTAACGGACAGCTTATCTCTTGCCGCCAGTTGATTTACCCTCTCGGTTACCTTCTCAATCAGCAACTGCATTCCCCAATTAGTTTCACTGCGCAGTGTCACGAGTAACTTACCCGCTCCCGCGGCTGTGCCAAATGCGATTTCACCCATTGAACAGTGAATCAAGGTCAACATAATAAGTTGCTGAGCTTGTAATGATGCCGCCAATGGCGGTAATTCTTGCATCAGTTCTGACAAGACTAAAGCGGGACTAATACCCGATTCAGGATAAGCGGCGTGAGCAGTTCTACCCTCAAGCTTAATCGTCATACCACGTGAGGCACAATTAAAACTGCCTTGGCGAATCAGTACCTCACCTAAAGCATGACCGGGCAGGTTATGTAGGGCGAAACAATAATCAGGATAAAATTGTTCGAACTGAGAATCTTCTACGACGGCTATCGCCCCCTTTCCAGTTTCTTCTGCCGGTTGAAACAAAAAGGTCACACTCCCTCTCTTAGGCAGGTTCTGTACGACAACTGCTGCGAGCGCCATTAGGATCGTCATATGACCATCGTGACCACATTTGTGGGAGACCCCGTCATGCATTGATCGGTGTGAAAAAGTATTTGTCTCATGAATGGGCAGTGCATCCAGTTCAGAGCGAAATAATACATTAGGTCCTGGCTCTTGGGCATCAAAACAAAAAGCCAGCCCTTCACCGCCTACTTTGCTATACGTGCGATCAGGCTTAAACCTGGCGAACTGCGCCAGTATATATGCAGCGGTAGCTGTCTCTTCCCCAGATAACTCGGGAAATTGATGTAGATGTTGTCTCAGTAATGTCCACTGGCTCATTCTGTTTGTCCTACTGGTTGTTTTATCGACAATAAACTCTGCTGTTACCGCCATGTGCGACCAGTTTAATCGATCGAGCCAGATATTGGGATGCTATATTTTAGTATGACAGAACTCAGTATAACGACGACCCTCGTGACGTTGGCTGAGCCCGGTTAATACGCTACTTTCTGTTGCCAAGACCTGGCGGTATTTGATGACAGCTCCAAGGTGTATGTTGCTCATTGTCTTTCATATTTTGCTCGACAAATTTATAATATTCTTCTTTAGTGTGAGTCCACCAATCATTATGGATATCTGCTCCGTGTTTTCTGATGACAGCCTCTATACCACCAAGGTTTACATTTAGTGCGTCATAAGCAAGGTAGATTGACTCTTCAGCGGTGTTGAAAATAGCTTCATCAATACCGAATAAATGATCAATCTCTTCCATCAACGCGACTCGGTTATTAGCAGTTACATTACTTAAACGTAAGTTACGAGTTACCAAGTTAACTTCTCTAACGCCGAGTCTATGCTTTTTATCACTCATAATTTTCCCTTTAAAGGTCACTGTCCTAGTTACTGTTAACTTGGATATCCAAGTGGCAGTATGATTCATATGGTGCAGGTATTTATCGCCAAGTTACTGATAGCCTGTTGCTCTTCCCTCTTGGCAAGGCGCACATACATCACCAGCAAAATAGCGAATATCACCGATCTAGGCATGGTTGACCACTGCCATAGAAAACCATCAATTCCACTATCTCGCTACTCGACAATTAAAGTACCGGAATACATTTTCATTGGACAGTGGAATGCATACTCTCCCACTGACAGCGCCGGCAACGCTATCGATTTTTCTTTATCTAACGGTAACTCTGCACTCAGCTCAATCGCGGGGAATATAACGGTAGCCGCACAGAGGCTGCCATCTTTTCTGATAAATTTAAGGGTTGTTTTTTGATCCGCTACTACTTTTATTCTAGACGGTTGATAAATACCGTTGTTCACCACAATACTTATATTTTCATTCTTTAGATCGACAGCCGCCGCTGGTTTATACAACCAAAACCACCAGATGATTAACCCGATAAACAATAGCCCTACTACATTGATCACCCACATACTGTTCTCCTTTACCTTTGAAATTAATGCTCTTGTGGTTTAAATAGACGCAGCCGATTGGCGTTACTCACTACTGTTAGTGAAGACAGAGCCATAGCCGCCCCCGCGATCACAGGATTGAGTAAAATGCCAAAGAATGGGTAGAGTAATCCCGCGGCGAAAGGCACGCCTGCGATGTTATAGACAAAGGCGCCAAACAGGTTTTGTTTGATATTACGCAAGGTGGCTTTACTGATAGCAATCGCATCGGCAAGGCCATGCAGAGACCCACGCATCAAGGTAATATCTGCACTTTCAATGGCAACATCAGTTCCTGTGCCTATAGCGAATCCGACATTGGCCAACGCCAATGCGGGGGCATCATTAATACCGTCTCCGGTCATGCCAACAATTTCACCCTGAGCTTGTAGTTCCGCCACTTTTCTGGATTTTTCTTCCGGTAGTACTTCAGCGTACACTTCTTTAATACCTACTTGCTTAGCCACCGCATTGGCGGTAGCTCTATTGTCCCCCGTTAACATGACCACGCGAATACCATTAGCTTGCAAGCGCTTAATAGCAGACACGGAATCTACTTTAAGCGGGTCGGAAACAGAGATGATTGCAGCCAACTTGTTATCTATCGCTAGATACATGGGAGTTTTCGCCTCGCTGGCCAGTTGCTGCGCTTTATCGAGGTAATCATTGAGGTCAATGCTATTTTCCAACATCAATTTCTGATTGCCAAACAACAGTTGATGTTGATTTAACTTAGCCGTTACACCTTGACCCGCAATGGCCTGGAAATCACTTACCCTGGCTAGCTCCAAACCGCGTTCCACAGCAGATTCGACGATTGCCGCACCCAGAGGATGCTCTGAGTTGCTCTCTAAACTAGCGGCAACGGTTAAAATATAGTGTTCGGTATAGGCTTTATCCGCAATCAGCAGGTCGGTAACTTGCGGTGCCCCCTGGGTAATAGTACCGGTTTTATCCAAAATCATAACGGTAATCTTTGACGCTGTTTGCAATGCTTCACCATTGCGAATAAGTACCCCAGCTTCAGCCGCTTTACCCACCCCTACCATGACAGACATCGGTGTTGCCAAGCCCAGGGCACAAGGACAGGCGATAATAAGCACCGTTGTCGCAGAAACCACCGCAAACGCAAGTGCAGGGTCAGGTCCAAAATTGAGCCAAACCAGAGCGCTGACAACCGCCGTGATCATAATAGCAGGCACAAAATACGCGGAGATAACATCCGCTAAACGTCCAATTGGAGGTTTGGAGTTTTGCGCGCGCTTAACCATCTTAATAATTTGTGCCAATGCCGTATCTTTACCGACACGCGTCGCTTTAAACAGTATTGACCCCGACTTATTCAACGTTCCAGCAGCCACTTTGTCTGCTACCGTTTTTGCAACAGGCATAGGTTCTCCCGTCAACATTGATTCGTCAATTGAGCTCTGACCTTGGGTAACAACACCGTCTACGGGTATCTTTTCCCCGGGTCTAACCCGAACAATATCGTTGAGTTGCACTTGTTTAATTGGGATATCAACCTCTTGCTTATCCCTGACTACACGAGCAGTCTTCGCCTGCAAACCGATTAATCTTTTGATGGCATCACTGGTACGTCCCCGTGCTTTTGCCTCTAGGGCCAAACCGAGATTAATTAAGCCAATGATCATGGCTGTTGCTTCAAAATACACGTGCCTAGCCATTTCGGGAAATAGCATCGGGAAGAACACCACGAGCATAGAGTAAAGCCAAGCAGTTCCAGTCCCCAGGGCGATCAAGGTATCCATATTTGCACTGTGATTGACAAAAGAATGCCAGGCGCCTATATAAAAATGTTTACCGGCAAAATACATAATGGCCGCGCATAACAGGCCGATAACGAGCCATATACCACGCTCGAGGGTGGTATCAACCGTCATGGGACCGCCCACAAGACTATAAATCATCAGTGGTACACCCAATCCTAACGCTATCCACACTTGTTTGATTAATCTAGAATAGTATTCTTGGTCCACTGTTTCTCTGGCAATCAGCAATTGCTCATCACTGCTCTGATTGGTACTTTTTGCCTGATAGCCCGCCGCTTCAATGGTCTTTATCAGGCGATCAGCCTCAACCTGCCCCGTCACTAACACGGTGCTTAATGCGAAATTCATTTCCGCATTCTCCACACCTTCTATATTTTTCAACGCTGTTTCAATTTTACCGACACAACTGGCACAACTCGCGCCTTCGATTATTAATTCCTGGCTAGTATTGCCCGTGTGTATATCCCTAATTTTGCTCATGATTATCTCCTTCAATCAGGTGGCAAATCATATGCCCAGTCGGCGCTTTATTGGGTTTATCCCGCCATTTGGCTACCGCATTTCTCAATTTTTCTCTCAATAACAAAGCTGCCTGAAATTGCTTTTCTGTCTCCGCCAAATGACGTTCAACAATTTCTCTTACCAATGGGCAAGCGGTATGGCCTTTGTCTGATTCTGCTAATATATCTTTGATCTCTGCAACCGAGAAATCTAACTGCCTGGCACTTAAAATAAACTTCAGTCTTTGCTGTACCTTTGTCCCATAGGATTTGTAGCCATTTTCAGAACTTTTAATAGCAGCAATCAACCCGATCCGAGTGTAATAACGAACCGTGTCTGGCGTGGTATTCAAAGCTTTTGCTAATCCACTTACTCTCATCGAAAACACCCCGGCTAGAAATATAAAGAGACCTCTGCATAACGTAGCGAGCGAAGATAATACAAGGCAAAAATCGGCGAAATAGCGGAGTTTACTAGTGTAAATGAGCATATTGAGCCGATTTTTAACGCCGTATTATTGAGCGCAGTAGTTATGCTGAGGTCTCATAAAATAAGTTTGGTTTATTGATCTAAATACAGCTTACACCTGTGTCTAAGACACAGGTCAAGTAACAGCATAGAATATCTTGGAGAAATTTGAAATATTGTGAATGGGTTCTTAGCTCGGATATAGCATGCAATATCGTGATGATAGCGCCACTAATTGTTTTTACAGGCTTTTTTTCGATTGAACGCCGTTCTGGTGTGACCGCTTGATTGGGAATTAAAAGTCTGTATAAACAACGAACAAGCTAGAACACGAGCGATTGAGTGTAATATCCGGGTAAGATGCAAGCACGAATAAGGTCTAGAAAATGACTATCAATTATTAAAGAGTTTATTTTTTAAATGCCTGTTAAACATTAACGAAGAAACTCTTGTATAGCGCTGAGCACTTCTCGCGGATTTTCTTTATGCGGCGTGTGGCCACAATTTTTAAGCAACAATAATTTAGACTCCCCAGCGGTATTACTCGATATAAACTCAGGAAATTTTAATGATCCATATTCATCGTTTTCACCATGAATGACTAACATTGGGCACCGCACCTTACTAATCGATGGCTGTAAGCTCCAACTTTCGAATTCTGCTGACAGCCATATATCAGTCCATGCGCGCAACACCCAGCTAGTCTTAGAGCCGTGCCACTTTTCCAATCGCGCTATCTGCCCGGGCTGTTGAAAAAACTGCTTTGCATCTTCTACTCCCTTAATGGTCAGACGCTCAACAAAGGCTTGAGCAGACACAGAAATCACAGCTTCACAATCAGGATCGCGCGCTGCAATATTAATCGCCATACCGCCGCCAACGCTATGACCTAAAAGAGTATAGTACTGAATAGATAAGTATTTTTTTATCGCCGGAAAATATTTAATTGCCTCCTCCTCTATAAAATCCATAGCAGGTAATGCGTGACGTGGATCAGACTGACCAAAACCTAAGCGATCATAGGCTATAACAGGTCGAGATAAACTATGGGCCAGTTCTGATGGGAAGTCTTTCCATAAATCAACACTGCCCAGAGAGTCATGAAGTAAAATAAGTGGATATTGATTTGAACAGTTTTCTGGAACCCATCTTTTTACGTATACGCATCCCCCTGCCACCTCAACTTTGAACTCTTCACATTTAATGTGATGCATAACTTGTCCTCAGGGAGGAAAATAATACCCACTTTAACTGTTGAGGATTGAATTTTGCGACCTTATCCTGATCCTTAACTTTGGTTATCAAGTTTTTTCTCCATAAAGGTACTTAAGGGATCCGGCTGATAAGATCCAAATGGTCCTCGCTCGATATACCCCAATTTCAAATACAAGCCAATCGCATCTCTTGATTTAGGACCCGTTTCTAGTCTTGCTAGGTAAATTCCATTGTTAATCAACTGGCTTTCTAAAACAGCAATTATCTGCTGTGCAAATTGTTTGCCTCGATGCAAGACCGGGACATAAATTCTTTTAATTTCACCGTAATCTTCAAACATTTTCACAGAGCCAATAGCAATAATCTCACCATTTTCTCGAACTCCAAAGAAGTGCACATTAGCGGCACTCAAAGTTTCAATCGTATCTAAATGAAGGCTATCTGGTGGATACAATGTGCTTTGATATTCATCGAGTTCATCTATCAAGTGTTTAGCTTCAATGGGTTTTATTTTCTCAATTGTTGCTGACATAGGTTCCTTAAAGGTCATGCCCGACTTAGCGGGAAATTTTTGTTGTTAATGGTAAGCCCTCTCTAATAGACGGCTTGTGTAGATCCGCTGAATATATCTTGCTGTATTTTATTTGTTGCAGCTGGGGCAAACAAATCAGGGAGACTTTTATCAAGGCACAGATTAAGCAATTCTCATAGTCTTATGCCCTTCGACGTCTTCGGGCGGGCAACCACGTTTGCCTTTAATGGATAAAAGGTAGGAGCTGGCGTTTGTTGAACCAGAGAATTTTTCTAAAGTAA
>JABSRA010000092.1 GCA_013215445.1 Oceanospirillaceae bacterium | reverse complement strand
GACCCCCAGAGGCTTTATAAACCCCTCCACCGGCATTAATGTCGACGTTGTATTTTGCCGAAATCTGATTGATATATAGTGTATTAGAACTCGTCAGCGCATTGCCAGAACGGTCTACGCCCGGGTTGTCATCTTGCACCACACCCAGCGAGATACTCCCCCAGTCAGATACGATGGTATTACCGCGGGAGGCACTGTTGCCCTCTAAAATGATATTAATATCGCCAAAAGCTTGAAAGTTCGCCTGTTCGGTTAAGGCATAAACACCATCGGCCATAGTGATTGAACCTTCCTCGGAAGTAACATTCAAACTACCGGCATCCGCCAGTTTTATCTTGCCCGAAAAGATAATATTACCTTTGCTATATATATCCACATTCGGGCTTGAATTATTATCCAAGAAAGCAATTTTGATATCATAATCAGCTTTTAACGAGTGCGTGTAATAATCTTTCAGCCCTTCAATGGTGGTTAGCTTAGTGTGTATGGTTTTCTTGCGTAACCAGCCACCGCCGGTGGTCCAAGTATCTTTATCGTAACCATCGACATTGCTATTCCCGTCGGTCTGCTCATAAGTCACTGTATAGTCTTCGCTATCAGGTTGCGGGCCACTGTTTGGTATCAATACCGATTCAGATTCAAGTAGCGGCGATTTATCAGTAAATTCAACGTTTTTCCAGGTATAACTAGAATCTGCCACTAAGAAATCGGCAAAGTCATTATCGCCAAACAAGTTAAAGCTCTTTTTCTCATATTTATAAACGGTGGTTTTAGTCTTTTCCTGACCTTCGGTCCAAACATACCGTGAACCTGCAGTCACTTTATAGACAAACTCATTCGGTTCACTACTGGTCTTGGTAGAGGATAGGGTATAGACAATTTTGGAAATTTCACCAGAGTCCGGATCAGCCAACACGAGCTCTCCCGTATACTGCGTATGGGTAGCTTGTGCACCGTCATACTGATATTCATCTTTAGAGAGGCGTTGACTATCAATAATGGTGATTTTACCTTCACGGTATTTTCGAGTATCAAGGTCATTGAGTACCAAATCATAACCACTGTTGTTCTCAATATACACCGACGCATATCCACTGGCCGCCACGATACGTCCATTACCGGTGCTGAGAATTTGTCCGGCAATCACTATTTCACCGCCACTGGGCGCGATATCATCGATAACGATCGACTGATTGGTCGCATCCCAATAACCAGATACTGGGACTTTAACGTCCCCGATATTAGCGGAAAATTTAAGACCGGCAAGCGCCTGACCTTTTTTGTTAATAAAGTCAAGGTTTCGCGCACCGCCATAGAAGCTTGCAGCTACTGTCAGATAAACAGTATTAACGCCACTTTGAATCAAGCCATTAACGTTAAGATACTGGGCTGTCAGAGTAATTTTACCCATCGACAAAATTTGCGAAGTATCGGCGTTAATTGCAGTATCTAAACCTGCTACTTGATCCGAATCAAAACTCTTACTGACATAAATACCCGCTTCGTTCCAGACCTCATCTCGCATGACTTGATATTTGATATACTGGCGTGGGTCCTTATTGGTGTGGAACCAAGCATCAGAATTTAGCGTAAAATCACCCGCGGCAAATATATTGATAGTCTCTGCACGAATTTGGCTAGATACCTCGATAGAACCCGCGCGGTTAGTAATAAAGACGCCGCCATTTTCGTTGACGACACTACCCTGGATATACATGTTTTGCGGAATATCAGGTAAAGTGAAACCACCATAAGTTTGTTTGGCAGCGAGACCCGGCTTTTGATAAATGACAATTTCATTGGCCGTCTCTGCTGCAGCGCCTGCTGGCGTTTGAGCACCGCGAATCGTCACCGAATTCGCGTCTTTATAATTTATTTGCACCGCACCTGGTGTAAAGGTTTTAAGGGAACCGCCCACTATTTCAACGCGTTGCGTATCTTGAACTACTACATCATTGACCCGCAAGGCAAACGAGGTGCTATTCGATATTTGAATAGTTGCACCTTCACGCGCCTGTAAATTTTCGATGTTAGCTTGCCCTGCTATTGATGCAGCGGCTTTACCGTCAATTTGTAGATAGACAGAGCCGGGGGCCGCATAAATATCCGGCAAATCAATGATTAATATATCCAGTGCCTGATTATACACTTGACCTGTGGCGTGCTCGGTATCTGTCACGCTCCAATAACTACCGGGCGAGAAGACCTCTGTCCAATAAAATGAATCCGTATAATCAGTTGATTTTAGGATAACTTCCTGATTACGGGTGCTCTCATAGAAGCTACCATTTGACGCTTGGATAACCTGCCCATCACTCACTTCATGGGTATAATCAGCTAACCCCAGCGCTTCGATTTTCTGATCGATCTCTTTCAACTGTACATCATAACGGGCTACCGCATCTGCATTCGACCCATGATCACGCAACCAGTCAAGCACTTGCGCTCGCTGTTCAAACAGCACCGTGCTTAAATTGGTGAATGTCAGTGTCGGAGACTCTAATTCTTGCGGCTTAACCACATAAAACTCACCCTCCATCGCCAGGGCTAATTCACCAGTGATGGCACTTTCATAAACGTTGTACCTCTCTTGTTGATCATCCGTTAAGCTGCTACCCAGATCCTTCCAGCGGTTTGTATTAGAATAATTTTCGCCTTGCAGTTCCACTTCAACACTGTCTTGCGGCAGATATTGATAATACTTTCCGTCGTTTTCATTGTGAACCACCGTGTCTTGAGTGATGCGAAAATTAATTTTATCCACCGCCAGCGCCTGCATTACGTAGACAGCATCCGTGGGTAAATTAGGCACAACCACGACCCCATCTGCATCTGGTACGCCAAACAGTTGTTTCTTTTCATCGTCTGTTAACAAGCTGATGTCTATCACACCTTCAGCGTCCACCACGCCGGGACGGTCTAAGATAGCTTGAATTTCAGCCGCGGGTCGAATCTGTAAGAAACTTAGGTTATTCACCCCTGCAATCACGCTTGCACTAGCGTCTATGGTGAAATTATTGTCTGAAGAGACGAAGCCGTTACGCTCGATATTTGAGCCGTAAGGCACCAGTGATAAGGACAACATTAAGCCGGATTCTGTGGCGCGATCACCACCGCCTATGCCTTCGCGCGCTTCAATCGTCACATCCGTCATCGATTTAATAGCAGTATTCGCGCCGATCGTCACTGTGTTATTCTCGACAATATTGGCATCAGGGTCAGGTACACTAACATTAATAACTGCCGATACTGACGTCAGCTCAACATTCGCGCTACTTTCGAGAAGGTTTAATACACCTTGGCTGCTCTTACCTGCGTAAATATAAAGGTCACCAACTTTAATATCAGCGTTGCTAATCGATACTAAATTGTTGGCATAGGTCTTCACCAACGCCGTTCCGGCCGCTACAGAACTCAGGCCAGAGATTGCCAGAATATCAGCGCTGGCACGGTTTTCAGAATCCGTTTTGGCGGTGATGTAGACCGCACCTGTGATGTTTTCAATCTTCGCACCATTGATATTCACCGCGGTATTTGAGGTCGCCGTTATCTCACTAGTCGCCGCATTAACCCCACCGACCAGACTGAAAGTTTCCAGCGTAATATTATCAACGGTTTTTATATCTTGTTTAGCTTCAATTCTAATCGTGGCCTTGTCGTCATAACTACCCAGACCCAGTAACTCAACATTATCGCTCAAGTTAATCTTCGACGAATTATTCAGGTTGGTATCGCTTAATAAAATCGACACATTGACCAGGCTAGCAGAACCGGTACTCAAGCTCTTAGCGTCATTATATTCGGATTTATCAAAGCTATTTAAGGCGTTAATGGTAATATTATGAGCGCTAATGTTACTTGCCTGGACAGCTGAAATAGCAGTATTGGTACTCGCCCCAACGTTAACATCAGCCTTGGTATCAATATCTATACTCAGTCCCGCGCCCGCTCCCGCTGCCAGACCTAAGCTTAAAGCATCGGCGCTAGCGTCAATTTTTTGGGTTAACACGCTACTCAAATCGAAATCAGTGGCAGTGATGCTCACTCCCTTACCGATATTGGCGATCACCGCCTGCTTGCTGATCACATCGCTCTGCGCCCCCGCTCCTGAGACAAAACCACCCGCCGCCGCAACGGTGACAGGTAATAATTTGTCGTCACCGAATGCTTTAATCGAAATATTGGCGGCACTTAGATTACTGTTATCACCTACCTGCACTAGCACTTCATTGACATTGCTACTGCCTTGCTCAATCTGAGCAATCATAGCGCCCGCAGCGACAGCGCCAAAAGCACCACCACTGGCATCAGCGTATGCTATATTCTTAGCCGTTGCATATAAGGTCAAGCTATCGACGGCATTTAGGGTCGCAGCATCAGTCGTTGCTCTGACGGTGGTCGTTATAGCCACATCGGCACGGTTAGCACTCGCTGCACCTAACGCGGCGGCAAAACCAAAGGCTTGAGTTTTGCTGATATTATTATCAGCCGACGCCGTTAAACTTATATCTTGCGCATCAATTTGGCTATCTTTAACCCGGCTTGAGATCTGGCTGCGCACATCATTACGCACTAACGCAACTCCCAGCGCTCCACCAATACTGGCACTTAAGGCAATATTGGTCACGTTGGCGCTAAGTGTAGTCGTCTCATTGGCATCAATCTTAACTTCACCACCACTAGTGGCGGCGCCACTGCCCATCACAGTGGCAGTAATTAGGTTATTGACTTGGTTGTTAATGTCGACACCACCGCCACTGGCGCCGAATAAGCCAGCGCTAAAAGTAACCGCCGTCGCATCCACATCCTTTATCTCGGCATTGCCGTGCGCGATGACATCTAGGCCATTTTCAGCCAACACTTGGTATTGCGAAGTGCCTAAATCTCGGCTGCTATTGAGATTTAAATAGGCATCCGCATGCATCGCTATATCATTGTCGATCAAAGTGACTGAAATGGATACCGCGCCACCAAGCCCAACCGCTACTGCCACGGCTGCTGCCACCGCATCCGCTTTCAGTATCTGTCCATCTGCATCCGCATTGATGCTGATTTTATTAGCCGCCAACATATCGCTACTATCGATATAAGCCTGAGTAGAGCCATATATTTTGTTGGTTAAGTTAATCCCGACACCGGCACCAGCAAGCGCAACCGTACCCCCTGCGACCGCGACACTTGCACCATAAACACTACTATCTATGCTTGAGATAGACTTTGCTGTTACGTTTATATCATTGAGCGAGAGCAGTGATGAGTTGTTAACATATGCCTGTGTCACATGGCCATCGTGACTGTCATTACCGATGGTATTTTCAGCCAGAGTAACACCAATAGCCGCGGCACCGGCACCGGCACCAACTCCCGCAGCACCTGCGGCGGCGCCCACCGTAGAGGTTATTTTTGCGGTGCTCTTCGCCTGTACATCGATATTCTGTAGGCCGTACTGGGCAGTATGGTAAACTTCTGAAAACGATCCAGGTGACCCAGCTTTCAAGGCTGCCAAATCAATGTAGTAATCCAACGCCTCCCAGCCAGCATAGTCTCCGAGACCAAATGCGCTGATAGCATCTTCTAAATCAATCTGGATGCTACCTTGGTATAAATAGGTACCTGATGGAAAAATAACTTTGTCTTGTGGATTAACCACCGTGTGTTCGACCCCGACAGTATTACCATTATTATCATAGGCGAAACCATCGGAAGCATAGTCAGGTCGTAAGTCAATATTGGCACCATTATAGCGATAGACCCCTCCCGCAAACTCAACCAATTGACCATTGGTTAATTGTTGAATGTTATCAGTCTCTTGATAGTCCGCTCTTGGCTTAGTGGTTAACCCTGCATTATTGACATAGGCCTTGGTTATGTTACTAATATCATTTTCACCCAAGACACCTGCCCCAGCTACACCCACCCCGACACTACCACCGGCCATGGACACTGACGCTGCCTCAGCACTCATGTCAATCTCACTGCTTTGCTCTGCAATCACAGAGATGCCACCATTAACCGTTTCAACATCGATACTTTCTATGTGCGCGATCACTGTATTGGCAACTTTATTAATACCTTCAGCCGCACCAACAGAGAGTGATAATCCGGTCGCGCCACCGGCAAAACCCACTGAGACCCCGACCAAGGTGGCATTTATAGTTGAAGTATCTTTAGCCAGTACCGCCAGCGACTCACTCAGTACCTGTACATTACTTCCACGCAATCCAATGACTTTGGCTTCAACTTGACTATATATCTCGTTCTTGGCAACCGAAACGCCCACAGATATCGCGACACCAAGACCACTCGACAAGCCTAAAGCCAAGCTCGCTGAAGCAGCAGTGGCGGTAATTGTCGCCGTATTAATCGCACTGACCGATATTTTTGCTGCGACAATAATATCGTCGTTATCACTACTGTTATCGATATAAGCCAAGGTACTGGAATAAACTTGGTTAGTGGTGCCTACACCTGAACCAGCCCCGGCGGCACCAAATCCAGATGCAGCGGCAACGGCTGCTGAACCCGCCCCAACCTCTGCAGTGATGGTCATATCATTAGATGCAGCAAGGCTTAAATCAGCACTATAAATACTAGAGTCTTTGATAAACGCGATGACATTTAGCTTTTTTGTATCACTACCGATCTGATTATCAGTAATCGCCGCGCCAATGGCAACACCGACAGCCCCTGTGCTACCAACAGCCGCCGCGAGAGAAATCGCTACTACCGTAGAAGAAATATTCGATATATTCTCGGCATCGACAGTCACGTTACCAAGTTTAGCAGCGCTGGTACCTAATTGAGCACCGCTAATATAAGCTTGAGTTGATCCATATATTTCGTTGTTTGCATCGGCACCAGCACCACTAATACCCGCGGCGATTCCGCCGCCGCTTAACCCTACGGCGAGGCTTGCAGCATATGATTCCGCTATAATAGTATTATTAGCTAAAGCGTTAAGCGTGACAGTGCCACTGTTTATTTGTGCCACTCCTTCGATATAGGCCGCAGTATTACTATTGACCTCATTTTCCGCCAATGCAACACCGATAGCCAATGCGAGACCCGCCGTACTGCCGTAACTGGCAGCGAGAGATGCCCCTACCGCAACCACCGTGATTTTCGAGGTATCTGTTGCTTCAACATTTAAGCTAGCGCCGATAATATATTGACTGTCATCCACAGTACTAACACTCGCCGTTGTATCGACAAAGATATTATTGACACTGCTAACCCCAGAACCGGCACCCGTCAATGACGCGCCACTACTACTGCCAGCAACCGCCATGGAAGCGGCGACCACGTCAGAGATGATGGTCATGTTATTGCTCGCTTTGACAGTCAGTGATCCGCTCGTATCTATACTACTATCTTGCAGCAATGCCGCTATGCTAAAGACATTGTTTAACGCGCCTATATCATTACCAGCCAGTGCTGCACCGATGCCGACTGCTCCAGAAGCAGCGCTAGTACTAAGACCAACCGCCAGACTGGCAGCCACCACGGTAGCATCAATTTTTGAGGTATTACCGGCCTCGATAAGCACGGCAGCATCACTGTAAATGCTAGCATCGATCATACTGGCAGAGGTAGAGCCAAATATGCTGTTATCGGCAACGGCACCTGCACCACTGAGAGCAAGTGAATTACCACCACCACTATAAGACCCTGCCAGTGCAGCGGCCGCTGAGGTCGCATTAATAGTGGCGTTAGATTTTGCCTTAACCGTCACCGCAGCTGTACGTTGACTGGCAGAGCCCAATAGCACACCATTGACAGAGGCAAGCACATTATTCTCTACGTTGTTTTCTGCCAGAGACACAGCGATAGATAATGTGCCCGATAGGGCAGAGGAGGAGGAACTGCCAGCCACCGATGCACCAAACACCACCGCACTGATCGTTGAAATATCATCGGCAAATATATAAAAGCTGTCTGCCAGCAGTGAGCGGTCCTGGTCAGAGCTGACGATAGCGCTGATAGCTACTTTAATAGTATTATTGGCAGAGGATCCCACCCCCGTTAACCCAGCAGCAGTACCTGAGGTGGATTTAGCAAAACCAACCGCCACTGCCACCACATTACTGATAATCGTCTGAGTACTCTCTGCAGTGACCCTAACACCACCACTGACATCGATATCAGTATTGCTGATTAACGCCGCCACTACATTTTCGCTGTTATCGGCGCCTAAATTATTTTCTGCTAAGCTGACCCCAATCGACCCTGCGACCCCCGTTCCAGTGGAACTGGTCACAGCCAGGGTGGCTGCAATAACGTTGGCACTGACATAACCGGTCGCCTGTGCTTCGAGCGATACATAAGCGCCATGGGTGACTGCATCAGCATCGCTAATATCCGAATTGTTTAACAGTGCCTGAGTATCTCCATAGATAGCGTTAGTGGCACTGGCACCGGCACCGCTCAAACTAATACTGGTTCCGCCACCGCCGCTTTGCACGGAGGCTGATGCAGCGACCGCGACGACGTTAATGTGGCTATTATCCGTCGATGTTATCGCTAGACCTGTATTGTTAGACTGCAAGGTAAGTATGGCATTATCAACTTTGGCCTTGGTTCTAGACGTTACTTTATTGCTACTCACCGCTGCCGCCAGCGACAGCGCCACCTTAGTACCGGATGTTGCTGCTGTATCCTTGACGATAGAGGCACCGACAGCGACAGAGAGAATATCAGTGTCAGAATCTGCGCTCAGCTTGACTGAACCACTGCTCAAAGATAAGTTCAAATTGGCAATCAGCGCATCAGTATCAGTGGTGATATTGTTTTCAGCCACGGTCACACCGACCGAAAACGAGCCTGAATAGGCCAAGCCCACCGCAAACGCATATATTTCTGATGCATCTTTGGCTGACACATCGACAGCGAAACCCTCTGCATTAGCGCCACTGACAGTCAGCGTGCCTATGTCATTTAAATAGGCATCTATATCATTGATCACATCATTAATCGCCACGTTACCGGTCAGGGCGATACTAGAGCTGCTACCCCCACTACTCGACTCGATAGTGGCTTTCGCCAGAGCGGCAGATGCCGTGACAATCGTACTATTATTGCTCGCGTTAATACTCAGTTCGCTCAAGCTTAAAGTATTAACATTCTCCACACCCGCGCTCAAGTTTATGTGTACATCATTGATGAGTACTACACCGGCAATCGCCACGGCGATTTTATTCGATTCAGCGCTGGAGTAGGCGATAGGAAAAGCATAGACCCCGCTATTTTCAGCGGCACTGACACTGAGTTTATCCGCGCTAAAGCTGGTTAGGTTTGCCACACTGGCATCCGTGGTAAAATCCGCATAGTTATAAATAAATGCCCCTGCGACACTCAGGCTATACTTACTATTGACCGTTTTAACTTCGTCTTTACCCGATGGGGTACTTTTACCGCTGGCAGTCGCCATACTACCTGCCACTGAGATCACAAAACCTT
This sequence comes from Oceanospirillaceae bacterium, assembly GCA_013215445.1. Taxonomy (GTDB): domain Bacteria; phylum Pseudomonadota; class Gammaproteobacteria; order Pseudomonadales; family Balneatricaceae; genus Rs1. The sequence goes on along the minus strand of JABSRA010000092.1, from coordinate 6,530 downwards.
CGCTAATGGCCTTTACTACAACGTCGCCCTCGACAGTGACAGTTCCAGAGGCTGTCACACCCACGTCGGGGACACCTATCTCGGTCTCTCTCGAGTCAGTGGAGCCTATATGGGCCTCGGTCAATTTAGTGATATTGGTCACAGCCGCCGCAGCGCCTACCGCTATTGTGGCACCTTTGCCTTTACCTCCAGCCAAAACAATAAAGTTGACTTTGTTATTAGCTGTCACATTCAGCCCAGCAGTTGCCGCATCATTGCCCATTTTTGTGGCTTTAATAGTGGCATTTGAGTCAATCTGCGCAATAACCGTACTATTAATGGTATTACTCAGATAGAGACCGGCGATACCTAAACTAGCGGAACCACTGGCAGACGCTTTACCCGCTGACACACCAAACACATCTGATGCAGCATCGAGGGTGATCTGATTGGCCCTGACCTGAGTATCTCCCTCTATAAGCGCCTGACTGTTAGTGGTGACTGTACTGATAAATACGCTCGCCCCAACACCGCTACCGCTGGTACTAGCGCCAGATAAAGCATTCAGCGTGTCTAATTTAATCTTGAATATAGAGCTCTCTGAATTAGTAGAGTTGCCGACATGATCGGCCGATTTGTTAATCGTCTTGGAAGTAATATCCAAGTCGCGATTGAGCACATCGGTCGGTAAAGCCTGAATAATAGCATCCGCTACTAGCTTGACATCTCCATCGAAGCCATGACTCAAATCGTCGCGCTGGTTGATTTTAGCCCCAACGGTCACTTTAGACAGCGCCGTCTGCTGAGAGTCTAGATACACAAAATTGAGCGCTATTGAAACTTTCGCACCGGCTGCCGTCGAAGTCGCTTGATTATCGAATAAATATATATCTGACACACCATTAAACAACAGGGCTTGTTGGCTGGAGATCGTATCCCCAAGGCGCTCCCAAACGAGCGGATCCGCGTAGTCTTGAATGTCCAATGGCAGATTATTATGATTATCACCTAAATATTTGTAAACTCCACCCAGAAACAAGTAGCCCAATTCTGGCTGCTCATGTCCCTCATCCTCGTCTTGATTCCATTCATAATCGCTGTTATCAAATTGAATCACATCCCCTTTTTTTATATCGTAACCAGCAGCGAGCATCTCAACGTTGATCAACGTCGGCGTTACATAGTTAATGCTGGTATCAGTATCAATCAATCCTGTGGCATTCACTGCTGAGGATTCTATGCTTATTTTTCCTAACACATCAAGTTGGGTAACGCCCTGCACTTGCGCCAGCACATCGTTGTTAAGACTGTTGATAATTACCGACGCCGCGCCACCAAAGGGAGCTTGACTGAAGCTTTCAGTACTGGAGGTGCCCTTTGATGGTGAATTTGAGACAGAAGTTGCCGAAGCTAATAATCGTGCGTTGGCACTGGCACTTAACTGCAGTGCACCGCCAATTTGAATATCACTGGCGGCATCATCATCGCCTATATAAGCGCGGACGGTATTGGTATCTGTTGCGTAGGCAAATGCAAGACCTAAGGTTAATTTGGTCGAAGCTTTACTGTTGCTGGGGGCCACTAACTTGCTAATGGATGAGAAGGGAATAATACTGGCCACCTTCGCTTTAGCATCATTTTTCATATCTTGTTTTAATTGACCAATGATACCGAGCGCTCGATCAACCGATGCGATAACCTCAGTACCTGATTTCCCATTCACCTTACCTTGTAATTGAAGCGCCTCAACCGTCACGTCTCCCTGTACTAATACGTTACCGGCTAAGCTCGCCGTGGTACTGCCGGTTTCAAGATGAACCGCCACCCCTATAGCCACTGTTCCTTTCGTCTTGCTGGCGTCACTTTGGGCCAACACATAAACAAAATCAAAAGTCTGAGCCTGCAACGAAAAGTCACCGCTAGCAATTATATTGGCGGTATCTGCAATGACCGATAAGCTCGTCGAATCCAAGATACCGATGGCAAGACTGCCGGAGAAGCCGCCTGCTTTAGACGAAAACACAGACATTGGCACGGCTTGAACATCTAAATAATTAAACGTCTGACTGAGAATATTGATATTACTGGCAATTAAGGTGCCCTGAATATTAACCTCCGCATAGGAGGTCAAATCACCAATTGCAACCGCGCCTATCGTTGAGACAGGGTTCGCGGATACTCTGGCGATAGCCTTAGCTTGAATAGTGATGTTTTCGCCGGTTATCAGCGCACCTTCTGCAATAGTCACTGTCGCCTTGACATTCTCACTGGCATAAGAAAATAGTAAGCTGAAATTCTCCAGCGCATCGACAACTTTACCGCCAAACCTTACTAGGGAATCTAGGAGGGCATTGCCAGATTTTTTCTGCGGATTACTTGCATCTGATTCAGCATAGGCAAAAAGAGTGATATCACCCCCTATGATGGTCGCGTTTTTTACCTCTATTGATGCGCTATTGCTGCCCGAATTAATCCAACCCAAGCCATTTAAATCGTCGCTGACATCTTTGGCCAATAGCGAAATATCGCCGTGAATATCCGTCGAGCCCAGCGCCGACAAGGTAACATCATCCGCCACGATGATATTTTTTGCTTTAAAGGTTAAATTATAAGCATCACCGCTGGCGTTTGAGGTGCTGACATTTTTATTGATGGTTAAAGTACCGGTGGTGGTTATTGTCACATTTCTACCGGCAAGGCTGAAGGCGTTATCTATCGAATAATCACCCGAGCGGTCTATTTGGTAATCGTAGTTGGTACCGTTCAATGTCATCCAATCAAAATCAGTACTGTTCAATACAGCACCACCGCCATAGAAAACGACCTGATTGTGTACCGCCGAGTCTTGTATTATGGCTACTACATTCGCACTGCGCCCGCCAATATCGACTTTTAACTGATTATTACCCTGACCTGATCGCAACTCGGCCGTGCTGATTCCCGCATCTAAGACAACGTCTAATGCTGTTACGCTACTTGCATTTAATAAAATCGCATCTGTAGTCGCCACTAGCGTGACTGTATCGATCCCACTAAAATCAACCGGGCCTAAACTACTACCCAGCCAACTCAGCTGAGTGTCTTCTAGCACAAGTGTCGTGTAAACATCCGTAGTGCTGACGCTTAAACTATCGATTCCTGCTCCACCGACCACCGTACTCGCACCTAGACCTAAGCTAAAGCTGTCGCGGCCTTTTGAACCGGTTAATTGATCGTTACCGCCGTTACCTTTTTGGCTGGTCAACGCAATACCGGCCAGCAGACTTAAACTCATACCATTGAGCGCTGAACTTTCGATCTCCTCTGTTAAACCTAAGACGCCCAGCACGAGTAAACTACTACCGGCCACGGTCAAATGATTCAGGCCAGTGATTTCAATCTTGGCATTTTGCTGATCAAAACTGGCAGTCAAAGTCCCCGTAGCACTATCATCTAAACTATTGATTAGGTCTAAAATATCTTGAATATTTTCGAGTGTTGAGAGGTCTAAATCGACAATCGTGCCATCACTTAAGCTGATCGTAACGGTATGCTCTGTCAGTTCACTCCACCCTTGGATATTGGCCAACTCAGTCGAGGCTGAGACCCCGTGAAAAGCACTGGCATCAAAAATATCATTCGCGCTAGAGCCGATCATCGCAACAGACTCTACCCCTTGCAGCCCAACCGTATGAGCAGCAAAGGTCAACTGGTGGTTTTCTAAGGTGATGTTGTGATCATTTGCATCTAAAGATAAATCGACAATCAATCGATCAATGCCACTGCCCGCATCGATCTCATCAGCACTGTTACCTTGTAGATAAATAGTATCGTTACCCGCCCCGGCATTCACCGTATTAAAGCCACTACCCACTTTGATCGTATCGTGACCCCCGTAAGTATTGATAATAGTAGTGCCCTGATAGTCACTGACATCCACCAAATCGGCAGCGTAAGAGCCGTGCAATTCAATAATATCATCCTGACTAAAACCTAGCAGCGTGTCGATGTCCGTGCTGCCTGCTTCTAAGATAACGGCTGTTATGCCACTATCAGATATTAGATCTATGGCAGTTGCCATCTGCTGGGCGGCGTACAAACCGAAAAACTCAATCTCCCAACCCGTATCTGTCGACAACACATAGACATGCCCGTAGTCTAATTCTAGTGCCTGCTCAATCGCACTGGCCACTTGCCCGTCGCTAGATCCCCAAAATATTTCATCGGTAACTGCTGTATATGAAGGTACTGCAGGTGTTGTAATACTGAGAGTAAAACCAGTTCCCGAGATTGTCGAAGGCTTATTTAACAACCACTTTTCATTATCGCCTTGGGCCAAATCAAATTTATAACCTCCACTGGATACATCACTATTCAGTATCGCGCGACCGGCAAATACTTCGCTAAAGGTATCGATGCCCGCACCGCCGGTGATAGTATCGGCTCCAGCATTACCGATTAAAGTATCGCCGTGAATAGAGGCAAGCAAGATATCATCTAACTCAGTGCCGACTAAGGTAATATTGAACACAGCGGCAGCGCTGGCATCGAGGGTTCTCCCACTTACAAACCCCAATTCATCTTCACTGAGAGCTCGTAAATAGAGGCTTTGGATATTTTCTAAAGTATCTAGAGTATCATTACCGACCTTCAGCTTATTCCCAACCACTGTGAAATTGGCAGCACGCAATTCAATCAGCTCATCACCAAACTCGGAAGTAGTACTATGACCGCCACCTTTGATGAAGTCACCACCTGCCCCGCCTGTGAACAAGTCATCTTGGCTACCACCATAAAGGCGGTCGTCACCGGCACCACCGTCTAAATATAGTTGTATGTTAGCGCTGGAAAAATCAAAGTAGTTTTCGCCACTGCCACCGGTGGCACTGATAAAATCAATATCCTTTGCGGAAATGATACCGATATCGGCGCCGGTATCTAAGTTAAAACTAGAGCTATCCCATTCACCGCGCTTTAAGGTGAAATCAGCGGTGGCATCACCAATCAATTTTACATCGATACCAGTGGTCCCTAGATCGCGATAAATTAGCCTATCGTAACCGCCCTCACCCGCCACTACATCGCCAAAATCAACCACAAAATCATTGTCGTTAGTATCGCCGAGCAATTTATCAGCATAGGCGGAGCCAACGATGGTTTTAATACCCGACACTGCACTAAAGCCGGTGGCAGTGCCCGTTTCTAAATCTACCTCGACGCGCTCAGCGTAGTCACTGTAATTAAGTTGATCGGTGCCGCTACCGCCCAGGGTATCAAAGCCACTGAATGTTATGTTCAAATCACCCGCATTTTGCAATTGGTTGTATTGCTGTGTCTCTAAGCTGGCGAGTACCCCTGCATTTTCACTCTTAATCAGCCACTGGTAACTTTGGTTAATGGCCGCTAATACATGCGAGGAATCATCGGTGGAGTTATCCGCCTGAATCTCTTCAATAGAGAGAAATTCTACCGAGCCGCCTGTACCTAGAGACCCTTCATTATCCCCACTTATCTGCCAAGTACTCTGCTCGACAGTGCTGCCAGTGGCGACCGTATCATGCCCCCCAGCGCCGTCGAACTGCACCACATAGGATTGTTCACCTAAATCCAGAAAGGATTGATCGACGGTGAGTTTATCGTCGAAGGCAGAACCGATGATGGTGATGATATCACCAGCAACAAGCTGACTTATCTCTTTCTCTCCGAGGAGCGCACCACCGGCATTGTTATCAATCAGTTGAATGTATTGCAGATCGTCGGATACTTTTAACGTGACGTCGGCACTGGCGGCAAAGGCCGCGGCCAGCGGGTCCGCTGAGAGCAATAATCTGGGTTCAAGTTGCTCCAGTGCAAAGGCATTTTGCCTGAATAAATTGTGCTTAGCACTGCTAGTTTTAGCTTTGCGGGCACGTTTTATCGCACTGAATAAGCGGTTTTTCTTGGGTAGCCTAAATCTTTCAGTCAAATTTCTTATCTTTGACTTAATCATTTTATTACCAACTGATCGAAAAATAGCCATAACTTAAATCCATTTTTTTAATACATTAACTGATTATTGCGTCGTACCAAGCAACCATTTGCAGGGCAAAAATCACCCCCTAGTTGCTAGTGCTGGGTACTGTCACTCGCGGGTAAATCGCTTTCAGGTGTGTTGATTAGTGCAGCATCTACCGGGATGTTCTTCAAAACTTTGCTCAAATTTTGCATCGACTGCAAATGCAGGTAGACCAATTCCAAGCCGTCATTGTTAAACAACTTTTGCACATCTTCTGCTGGCAGCGCTTTGAGTTTCTCTCTATTAATCACTTTAAAGCCTGACAAGGTACGCTCTTCACCACTGGACAAGGTGAACTTAGCACCCATCTCCTCTAACAGACCCAGCGCATTTAACTGCTTGCAAAAAGCTTGCGTGCGCTGAAAATGCTGTTGGTAATCCTGTAAAAAATCCAACACTTTACCTAGGTATTGAGTACGCTCACCCTCGCTATCAAACAACCGCTCGCCACGCCCTTCCTGATTGCAACCCTCATAATCTTCATCGACACATAAGGTCAATGTATCGCCCTCATCGG
>JABSRA010000091.1 GCA_013215445.1 Oceanospirillaceae bacterium | reverse complement strand
CCAAGGGACACCTAAAGACGATTATCCGTAAACACCTTGTAAGATGAAAGCGATAGTAGAGAAAAACCGCATTAAATGCGACCTAGGTATTGAATAATCATGAGAAGCATCACCATAATTCTGGACATTGACCCCGTCGCCAAGCAATCCGTTCGGTCTGGTAAAAATGGACGCCATTACCAGCCCAAAAAATACAAAGACTTGGAGTGGTTGATTCGCTACCAAGTTGCTCAGCAGCTGCCGAAAGATTTTGAGCCCTTCATGAATTGGGTATGTGTTGATAGCGTGTGCTACATCCACCCACCGACCAAAGCCCAGCTCAAGCACAAACGCAAAAGTCGATGGCTTAAAATAGGTGGCCTCATACCTAAGACCACTCGCCCAGACGTAATGGATAACTTGAACAAGCTCCCACTCGATTGCTTGGGTGACAAGAAAGACGGGTTTCCCTTCGTCTACAAAGACGATGCACTCATTCAACAGTGCAACCATCTCTCAAAATGGTACGGCTTAAATCCTAGAACAGAGATCACTTTGATAGGGTGTTAGGTAGTAATTGTTTGCAAAATTCTCTTTTTACTATTAATTTTAGTAGATTTACTATCATTATGAAAAGTTTCACCAAGAAAACCATTCTGAAATTGACGCAAATCTACGATCATATAACACTACTTAGAAGTGTTTTTTTGGTCGTTCGTAAGATGTCCATCCCAGCAGCTTTTAGTAAGTTGATCGTAGATGATGTTTTAGATGTTGGCAAAGATCTTGACATACTGACTTTGATAAAAAATGGCAAGCCAAGCAATGCGCAAGCATTCAAAGAACTTATTCAAGCTCATTTTGATAGCACTTGTCAGGGCATAAGAGACCAAATTGGTTTTGAGTTGCCCATGCTAAAATATGAGTTTGGCAAACTTGGTGAGCTTAATACGATCCTGAAAAGCAACATAGCTTTTTACAGAAACTTTACTGAGACTAAAAACAACATGATTGATGGACGAGAACACAAAGAAGGCTAAACTTGGGCGTCCGTCAAAATACAATGAATCCTATGCCAAAAGGGCTGAGGAGTTAGCCTCAAAGGGTTGCACCCATCGTGAAATCTACGAGACTCTTGAAATATCGGAATCGACTTTTTATCAATGGAAGCTAAATTTTTTGGAGTTTGCGGAGGCTATACAAAAAGGGGAAGAGGTATCTGTGCCTTTTCTGTTAGGCAATCTTAAAAAGGTAGCCGAAGGTCATGTAGAGCGTATACCTAAAAAAACTGTTAGGAAGATATATTCGGTTTTGCCTGACGGCACGAAAATACAAGAAAAGGAAATAGTAGAAGAGTGGGAAGAGGCATACTATAAAGCGCCAGATGCAAATAGTTTGAGATGGATGCTCGCAAACAGATCCAAAGGCGAATGGAAGCTGAATCCTGATAACTTTGACGAGTCAGGAGACCGTATACCAGATGTAAATTTAAACATCGGCACCCAAGTACTACAAGGCGCCAAATTAGCCACCTCTGAGCAAGAAGCCGAGGATTTAGCACCAGACTTGGATGAGATGCACGAAGACCTTCTCAAAGATGAAGAGGAGTAATACAGCGCAAAGTGGCGCATTGCAAACATGGGGTGAGCGGGCTCCTTCTGATTCGGGGAGACTGTTACTAGACAACCCGATTAAAGAAAGCGTCGTCTTTGTAACGACATTGGCTTTTATCTTTGCGGTTGATCCGCATAAGAAGAAGCGACAGAAAACGTTCTTAGCACATCAAGGGGGAACATGGAGCGGAAAGACCTACTCCATTATCCAAGCGCTTGTATTTGCAGCAATTGCTTACAAGTACTACAATAAGAAAGGCAAAAGGGAGCCGCTGTCTATTTTGATAGTTGGTCAAGACGTACCCAACCTAAAGAAAGGAGCCATCAAAGATTTTGAGTCCGTTATACGGGCCATTATTGATGACTTTCCACCAGCACTGCGCCCTATCTTTGAGTACAAATACAACAAGACAGATAAAATAGCTACCTTTAACAATGGGGCTACTATTGGTTTTGCTTCGTTCAAGGATGGGCAGGACGCTAAAAGCGGCAAACGCCATATTACATTTGTTAACGAGGCAAATGGCATAGGATGGGCAGTTGCTGAGCAATTAGAATTTCGTTCTAAGGTCTGTACGATCATAGATTATAACTCAGATGCTCCGTTTTGGTATCATCACAAGATGCACGGCAAAAGTCACGTGCAATTGTGTATTTCCAACTTCACGCATAATCCTGGGGTTGACGAAAAGACTAAGCGTGAGCTTATCGCAAAGGGGCGACACAATCCAGAGTGGCGGAAGGTTTACATCAATGGTCAAACTGGAAGCACAGAAGCTATAATTTACCCAAATGTTACATGGGTAGATCAATTGCCAGAGAGCTCGGATGTGTCCTATGGGCTTGACTTTGGGTTTAGCAACAGCAAAACGGCTTTTGTTAAATGCGTGGTGTCTGATGGGAGATTATACGTACAGTTGCTTTTCTACGCTACTGGCTTATTGGCCCCAGACATCGCCAAAGAAATAGAAAAAGCCGCGAAACGGCACGGGTTGGGCAATCTCAAGAAAAGCAAGAAGTTCATCATGGCAGATGCCGCGAGCCCTGACACGATTGCTCATTTGCGTAGATTGGGGTATAAAAGAGTAATAGCCGCTAGGAAAGGACCAAACAGCGTCCGAGATGGCATTGCTCTGGTCAAATCTTTTGAGGACCTCTGCATAGTCGATAATCCAGCGTTTCGATTAGAGCAGCAGTCTTACAAATACCTCAAAGATCCCATGACAGGGGAATTGACCAACGAACCAGACAAGAAAATAGGCAAAGACCACGCAATGGACGCCATGCGTTACGCCATACAAGGTTTGCGCTATACGAATAAAATGCAGACCAATTAATCACTTTAATTAATACTTACAATTCAATTTCAATGAAATCAAAAGGAACAGCTTACTTGCTTTGGATTGTCGGGCTATTCGGACTGCTTGGATTCCACCATTTTTATCTAGGAAAACCGATTAAAGGTTTGATTTGGCTTTTTACAGGAGGTGTATTTGGCATCGGTGCGCTTATTGACCTTTTTACGCTTGGATCTCAAGTAGAAGGCCGAAACACCAAGGAAGAGTTAAAGACCATACGAGCACATGCGCTATCTGGCAAGAATGCTTTAATTGTAGTCGCATCGCTCACACTGTTTGCTTCCTGCCAAAAGGCAGATGCTGCCATTACTGAATGCAAAAAAAACACACAAGAAATGTTGCTACCAGTAGCTTATCAAGGAGAAAACGAAGTAGAAACCTGTTTTGCCATAGGGGCATTTCAGTTGTTTCGTACGTTGACGCCACCCGTTACCATTGCCAACATGAAAACGGCCTTGGAGCAGAATTTGAGCACTCCTTTTACGCAGGATTCGTTTGATATTGTATTGGGCACTGTTAGTAGCTTGCCTTGGGACTCTGCATCATTAACCACCGCTGACATCTCACTAATCAATGAGATTAGAGCGCACTTGAATCCCAGTCCTGTTTTTACGGCTTGCGGAGGGACAGACTTGCCAAGTATCGGTGGCCTCGGTCCTAATGTTGCTGGTTACGGGGATCCCAATAATCACGACTTCACCATACTTCAACAACAAAGGGTTACTAGTTCAACCTTTGAGCACGCTTTTATTGTTGAATTTGACAACGACTACACTTGCAATATAGCTGATGTTGAAGTAGTAAACTTGATGTCTGCCAGCAATACGCCATCTTTGACAACCTTTGTTTTGAAAGACGTAACGCCAGTAAACGGAAAGCGAAGAATGGCTTTTTATTACGTCGGTTGGTCAATTGACCCTTATCCATCCCCGTTAGGTGCCCCTGGCACTCAATTTAGCGCAACCTTTAATTTTAGGGATGCATCAGGAAGTTCGTTAGTATCCTTGCAAGGGATTTACATTTTCGCATAACACACGCACACACAACATACTATCTAATCTATATTTTTTCACAAACACACATCGCCATGTATCCATTTCCTCAAGTTCTTCAATTCATGAGCGCTTGCACATGTGGCGCAGGAACTCCCTTAGTTGCCCCGCCTGAAAAAGACTGTTACAAGCAACGCGGTCAAACGCAGCGCCTTTGGTTCGTCAAGCGAGGGCAAGTCAAGTTTGATCTTGCTGACAATACCAACAATCTGCCTGCCACAATCTCAGGCATGGACCCTGACACACAGGCACCTTGGACGGTGCTGTGGAATGCTACCGACGACACCAAGGTAGTCAATACGCCAGTGCGTCGGTTAGGGGCACCTAATATTGAAGCTGGCGGCGAGTTGACCACTGGTGGCGCCAATGAAACGCCCAATGGCGTCTTGTTTAGCTTAGGGCGTGACCCGTCTACCTTTAGCGGTAACTTCTACCAATTGCATGGCGACCAAATCGCAGCATTGCGTGATTTGGAGTGCCAAGACGTAGAGGTGTTCTTGATCCATGAGGACAACACCATCACAGGGCACAAAGATGGGGACATCTTCACGGGTATTCCCTTGCAAAAGGCACCTTTTGTTTCGGATCAAACCTTTGGAAATCGCGACAACATTGACGCTAATGCCTTCAATATGCAATTCTTTCCCAAGTTTGACGAACTGTTACACACTATCACCCCGACGGCACCATTCTCACCGTTGACAGCGGTTGCCTAAAAATGAAGAAAATTTCATTGAGATTCGTAGCGGCGTCGGTTGTAGTTAATGAATATGATTACGACCACGCGCTGCGAATATTAAGAAGCCAACACAGGCAAGGCGGATCATCAATAACATTAGCCGAACATGACACCTACTATTTTGACACAACAACCAATCCTCAAGGAGAGATTGTCCGACGAAGAAGCAATAAGAGCTCTGAGTCAGGCCAATCTGTTGTCGAACAATAGGGGCTATTATGAGAGCTTGCTTACTGTTTTGACCCAATCTATCTTTGCTGATGAATTGCCAAGGCTTAGAGGATGGGGAGAAATAGAAGCACTCGTAGCCTCTAGGTTGCATCCTGAAAAGCAGGAGCGAACAATGGCATTTTTCACTTTCCCAATGGAATGTGTTAGTGTAGCAAAAGCAGCCCTTCAAGATCTTTGGAGAGTGTTTGAGGCCCGTGATGCTGTTTTTTCGGAAGATTATTTAGGTGTCGATCCATCGAGAGGTGAACAACTATTCGAGCGGCTAAATATTGGGCAATACATTCGCAATACCGCCCAGCGCGTACTGACCAACAAGCCCAACACCTATTGCGTTGTTGATTATGATAGTAGTGGACTCCCTTACATCATCACGGTAGAAGAAGAGCGATTGATTAACGTTGCCTTTGTGCCAAATTCTCATGTAGAAGTGGCCTACATTGCTTTTTTGCATTCTGTTGGTCATGATGCCAATGGTGAGTGGAAAAGATATGCTTTTTACGATGCTGAGTCTTACAGGGTTTACGAAAGTCGCGACGGCAGCCCAAAAACGCTGATTCTTGACAATCCGCACAATTTAGGATACTGCCCAGCAAGGCCGTTTTTGTCAGAGGTTCGTTATGAAATGAGCGCCGACCGCTACAATCCATTGGCAACAAGCATAGGCATGCTGTTGGATTACCAGCTATCCGTCGTGTTTGAAAAATACGGAGAAAACTACATCCCTTTTCCTGTTACCGTTCGACCAGAAGGCCAAAGTGAGTGCGATCAAGAAGGCTGTGTGGATGGATACATTTACTCCAAGACGACTGTTTTAGGGCAAATCGTAGAGCGTAAAGAAAAGTGTCAAAAGTGCGCCAAGCCTGATATTTTTGGAGGGCCAGGCACTATTGTCAATGTTGACCCCTTGGTTATTCAAGGCGTCTCAGAGGATGCTAGAGTGTTTCGATTTGAATCACCTGATGTAAAAGGACTTGAGCTTTATGGAAAGTCTATTGAAGGTAAGCGTATGGCCTTTAAAAAAGCGGTGACAGGTATCAATGAAATGATTGCCACCCAAGCGGTAAACATCGAGCAAGTCCATGCGGTCATGGAGGCTGCCAAGAGGCCATTGTTGGTCATTGCCAAGCAATTAAACGATATTGATAAGTGGCTGCATGAGACGCTGTATAGGGCTGCTTTTGGGGCTGATATGGTCCGCTATGCTAATTGGGGCACAGACTGGTTTGTACTCACCCCCGACCAAACGCTTACGCTTTACCAAAAAGCGAAAGAAGCAGGAGTAGGATCTGGGGAGCTAGACTCGCTCTACAATTTACACCTTTCAACAAGGCACAAAACAAACCCCCAAATGCTGCGTAAAAAGCGCTTAGAATTTGAGTTGGATCCAGCTCCTCACAAGACAGATGAGGAGGTATATGCGATGCGTGATAGGGGCGCAATAAACCAAGTTGACTTAGTAATTAAGACAAACTTTGCCCGCTACATTGCTCGATATGAAAGGGAATTTGAGCCATTGACTCAAGTGGGGCATTATAATATTGAAACTGGAAAGCTATCTTACAGAGAGCTTGTTGATCAGATTTATAAACATCTAATAGAATACGCAAATGAAAACATTCAAAGCCAACAAGTGGAACAGCCCAGAAGTGCAGCAGCTATACAAGATGCTTCCTCAGCAGCAGGCGCTTGAGTTAGAGCAGCGGTCTAATATCGCCGAATACAACAAAGGTTGCTACACGCTTATTGGATATACTAGCAAAAAGGTTCCCAATAGCGCGACGTTTACTCATGAATTGGTTTACTACACCAAGACGATCCCTGATTATGACCAAATGAACAGGCGCTGGCAAAACACCAGGGGCGAATTTGACACGCGAATTATTTTGCACGATCCGAAGCTTGATATGTTCAAGCCTGTACAGGGAGCGTCCCCAAAGAAAAAGGAGATTGAGGCGCTTAGTGAGCAGCAAATTCAACAAGTCCAAATCATGTCAGCGGACGGCGATTCCTTAAAAGACATTGCTGAGCAACTTGGCGTGACCCAGAAAAGAATTAAGCCTTACTTGAAGTAGGGAACAGTAGGTAATAAACACACGTAAAAAATGTCAGACAACACACCAACGCCCGAAGGTGGGCAAGATGCGGCTCCTGATTACACATTCACCTCCGAACAGGCTATTGAGCGCCTTGGTAAAGACAAAGTGTATGCTCAAACGGTAATTGCTGCAGCCAACCAAACTGAGATAGGTAAGACTTACCTCAACAATTATTACGAGACTATGTCTGCACCAGCAATACAAGCAGCCCAAACAGCTTCCTACAAGCAGGGTATGGGCGAAGCCTACGGTCAGTTAGACAAGTTAGGCGCTGAATTTTTTGGAGCAGAAAAACCAGAAGGCCTTAAGACTACCGATTGGTTCAGGCAATGCATTCAGGCTACCGCGCCACAGGGCAACGAGGAGGCCGTACAAATAGCAAAAGATCAACTTGATGCAGCATTGGCAAAAATCAAGGAATTTGAGTCCAAGCAGCAGCAGACCGCTCAAGATCACGCCGCCAAAATTCGGGAGTTGACCGTAGGCAATACGGTATCTGTGGGATTTTCTTCCCTTTCGTTCGATAGCCAAGTCAACGAGCATTTGTTGTCATCCGTAAAGAAGACTGTGATGGCTGCATTAGTGCAGAATGCCAAGGTGGATGACGGAGGTAATGTTGTTTTTTATGGCAACGACGGGAAACCAATCCTCAATGCTCAGCAGTCTCCTGCCACAGCAGTAGAGGCGGCTAAGGTAATGTTGGAGCCTATGGGCGTTTTGGCTAAGCCAAAGGGTGGCAGCGCTGACCCCTCCAAGATCGCCAACACAAACGGACTTTCATTGCAAGGGATTACAACAAAGGGAGCGGCTTTGAACGCCCTGAGCGCTAGCTTAACAGCAAGCAAGGTTAAGCCTAATACCAAGCAATGGAACGACGCTTTTAATGCGCTTAAATCAAGTGATAAATACCAAGCCCTAGAGGGCTAAAACATAAGAACATAACCAAAAGATTTAGTAAGAGTCAATTAAGTCTTTGGTCAACTTTATTAGAATAGTGAAAAAGCTAGAGTCGCCGCGTCAAACGCTCATTATTCGCACTTTTTAACAAAAATGACTACAGTAGCAACGTTGATCCAAGAAGCACGGGTGCAGTACCCTAACGGCTTAGACGGACAACAACTCAGGGATCAAAACTATGGATTCCTTGACTATGCCCTTCGCAATACCGACCTAGTAATCAATGACGACGGGCGCACCCAGCTAGAAAACTCTTGGAACAAGCCTGATGTGGAGATTCCTGTGATGGTTCACCAAGTTTCTACAATGACCCAAGGCCCAATGCCTTGTGACAGTACCGACACTCCTATCACAACTGCAATGGTGACACCAACATGGGATGCGTTTTACAACAGCTTCCACATGGTCCCGCGTCAGTCTAGACGCAACATGATTTCCTACGAACAGGAATTGTCTCGCAAGATTCACGAATGGGAGATGGGTGCCGCGCTTTACATTGACCAAGCGACCCGCGATGCTATTGATACCGCCAAGGCGACCACAAGTAGCAGTGCGTATTGGGGTGGCTATTTCTCTGTCGTGGCTGATGCGGCCCAGATTACTCAAGCGCAGAAAAAAGACGGATTGGTGTACATGAAGAACATCTTCATGGAAGATCAGTTTAGCGGCATGGATTTTGACTTGGTTGGAAGCCACTCTCTCAACTCTGAATTTGCTTACAGCATGAATCAAGGTGCTCAGAACGCTGAAAACCTTACTTGGGCTTACAATGGTATCAGAATGGCAGGCGCGCACAGTGCCAATGTTTCCGCTGGCGCAAATGCTACGGGATTCATGATGGTGCCAGGGAGTATGGGCATTTATGGGCGCACACCAGCCGACTTCCTTGATCCTACTCCTGTTGGCACAAAACAGTTTTCCATTTATCAGTCACCTGTATTGGGCTTGCCTGTAATGGTGATTCGCGATACCGATTGTATTGATGGGCAAACCGTTACAAATCGTGCTTATGACGGAGCAACCAGAAGAGAAAAATTCACAATGGGCGTGAGCTTCGCTTTGTTGTCTCCCTACAAAGGTACACGCACCAATAGCGGCATCAAGAAACTAGATATTGTTCCCTAGCTTCATTGTTTTTATTACCTCAGAGTGGGTGGAGCAATCTACTCACTCGCCTCTTTTGTTATTATGCTATACGACACCATTGCAATAGATAGACTAGAAAATGTGGTTGGTTGGGCAGATTTTCACGACACTACTGAAATACCTGCACTTCCTACTAGCTTGACCACAACAGAAAGTGGCCTTCGTGTTCAGGATGGCATGGGGCTAGTTCGCTTAGATTACATTCAGGCGCTTTTGCAAAGCGGTCGTAGTCTTCAAGATTTCCTTGCTCAGATTCGCCGCCGTGCCATCATTATGGTGCTTAATCGCGTAGCAACTTCAAGAAGCTTGACGGGCACAGGCAATGCACTGGTAAGTGGAAAACTTATTGGACAGCAGCTTTATGCCGCAAACCCCTTAATCAATCAAAGTCGATTTGTTGGAATACGCTTTAAGTTGAAGCGCTCCACAGGGCTTAGAGTAATTTTAAATCGTATTGGGCTTAGTTTGTCTGCACCTCAAACATTGCAACTGTACTTGTTCAACAGCTTGAACCCGACAGTCATAAACACCATCAATTTGGTGATCAACAACGCGGGGCAATTTTCGTGGACCAACGAAGATGATGCCGTCAAAATGGACGTAGACGAGGCCAATTCTAATAGTGGTGCCGTGTGGTATCTAGGGTACTATCAAGATGACCTTGTTGGTCAAGCCTACAGATACGACACATTAAATTGGTTGAGTGGATACTGTACGACTTGTGGAAATTCTGTTTATGGTACTTATCACAAAAATTGGAAGTCCATTTCCAGTCATGTTGAGATGGTACCATTTTACGTTGCTGGCGCCTCGCTACCTGCGGACAGGAATAATTTCTTTGACGAAAGGGATTGTGTTTTTGATCAAAGCAATAACCACGGCTTTAACTTCAATATGAGTGTTTGGTGTAACCTTACTCAATATTGGATTGACAACCGTTTGGCCTTTGCTCAGGCGATACAACTGCAAACGCAGCAAGAGGTACTAGAGATGTACAAAGCTTCTTCTCAGTCAAGCGCTGTAGAGCAAAACATTCAACCCTTGGCTTTGCGCGAGTTGGAGGCAGATAAGGATACAAAAGCTATGGCTTTGCCATACCGAGTTGACCGAGCAATAAAAGCGATACGATTGGAACAAGGAGATGTTAATGATCACCCTTGTTTACCATGTGCAAGGTCAGGAATCAAATACCGGGCAATGTAATGCTGAATCTTGGCCCCATACGCTATTTGAAACAAAAAGTTGTTTCTCTTGAGCTTTTAGTCAATCAAGCACTAAAAGACGTGTTTAGTCAAAATGAGGATTTACTGATTGAGATACAAACTCAAATCCAATTGTTCCAAAAGGGCGAAACATCAAAGAGGATTAGCATTACTCCAAGTTACGCTCAGAGCACCATCAATAAGAAAAGGCGCAAAAATCAGCCTTTTAATAGGGTGACGCTAAAAGATACAGGAGCGCTATATGATAGCGTGAAATTTGAAGCATTGGACGATAGCTTGGTAATCACGACCAATGTGCCGTATACAAAATACCTAACTGCTAAATATGGAGCCGATATTTTTGGCATCCAAAATTTAGAGATGGAGAAGTTTTTAGAAAAGTACTATTTGCCTTTTTACGAAAGGTTCGCTAAAAATTTGCTATTCACATGATAAGATTGCAAAGTCCCATAGTGCCAGTGCCAACAAATCCTGTTGACATAGATCGGGCAATTGTAGATTTGCAGCTTGTATTAGCAACGAATCTACCTTGGCTCACCCATGTATATGGGAGAACCTATAAAATGGTGGACCAAACCAAAGGCCAAGCGATTTTTTTGCCAGAGGTATACCTAGGTGGATCGGATGCTAGTAAACGATACTCATCTATAACCCCAGACAACGACAAGCAAGGGCAATGTTTTTTCATGGTGCGCCGATTATCTATTGATGCAGATGATTGGTTTGTAAAGGGCCGTTTGAATTACGACGTTGATTTGATATTTTCTGTGAATTTATCATTGATCAACAACCCGCTGCTTGAGACGGAATTGTTTACTGCAAATCTGGAATCCCAAATAAGACTCGTTTTACGATCAAATGTGGGCAAAGCTTACCGAGTAAACGTCCAAGAAGTCTTCTATGAATCTAGGGATGTGTGGAGAGATTTAGCGGTAGAAATTGCAACCGTTGAAAAGGCGCCTTTGCAGCACTTTCGCGTAAAGTGCAACATCTCTTTAGATGAAGGATGCACGACTGTTCCATATGATAGGTGCACTGCATTGCAAAACAATCTTTCTGATAGTGATCGGAATATATGTTTGTTGCCAACTTATGACTTCTCTAGTAGCGCAGTGCAATCCAATGTGACACCTAATCAGCAAATCCAATTGAGCGATTGGCTTTGTAGTGCTCCTGTACCTGTCAGAAAATCGACCAACATAGGTGGGACGGGTCGTATTTTTGCTTCTGCTGATCCAATTTATGATTTTGAGTACAATACACCGTTTTCATTGAGCTGTTGGATCAAGGTGGATTCTAACGGCGTGAATAATTTATTCAACCACTACACGTCTTCATCTGGCACTGGTTATTTTTTAATCACGCTTCCCGATGGAAGCTTTAGGGTAGATTTGCAAAACACTCAAGCACTCAGGCTTTCTATTTCGACGCCTCCCAGTGCTTTTTCATTAAATACTTGGGTGCATTGCATGGTGACTTATGACGGAAGTAGCACGGTAGCTGGTTTGAATATTTATGTCGATTCCGCCTTGCAATTAAAGGCGGCTTCAACGCAAACACTTGGAACCAACAGCATAAGAAATGGATTGATGTTATTCTTTGGGCAAACGATGGATGGCACCAATAGCCTACAGGGCAAAGTGGCCGACTTTAAGGTTTGGGATAGGGAGTTGACAGATCAAGAAGTAACCGCTGAATACAATGCCCGCGCCAGCCTAACAGCACCCGTTACCAGTGGCCTAGTCTTATGGTGCGAATGTGGCAACAATGCCCAATTTGGTGCAACCGATTACACAATGCCCGACAAAGCCAATACGGTAGCTGGATTTCAAACATCAGGCGTACCTATTGGCAGCGTCACAACCGACGTACCGTAATGCTAGTTTTTGAAATAGTAAGCATTGAAGAATTAATAGTATTACTACTATTTTGCTGGTGGCTATCTACCTTTGTTCACCGTATAACGGGGCTTGACAAAATGGATGGATGGCTAATGCAAAAAGTTCATAGCCTGAAAGATGGCCGCGTGAAGAATTTTCTGAACAGCCTATTCATGTGTACGTTTTGCATGGATTCCCACATGTGCTTTTGGGCAATTGGGGTGCCTTGCTTGATTGCCACGGGAAACATGTACTATTTAGCTTGCAGTATTGCTGGCGCAGGATTTAACAACTTAGTCAATCGAATTATCGCATGAGCTTGAAAATTGAAATGTACGAAGAGCTTGACGATCTGCCAATCGTTAGGAAGCAAAAGCATGATTTTTATACTATGCTAGATTTGGCCGTTGGTTCAAGTAAAGAAAGTGTAGCGCATAGGGTTTCTAGGGCTTCTCAGTACTTTCAAATGGAAGAGCAGGAGGCGGGGTTGACGGAGTTAGCAAACGTGCAACTAGGGCTTAGTATGCTAGAGCAGGGAACACCGCCTGACGGCCTTGCTTTTGCGGTCATGGTGAAAAGCATTAACGGTACTTCATGTGATGATATAACCGAGCGTGGTTTACTGTTGACGTTGCATAAATTAAATGAGCTAGGGTTGACTCATAAAAAGGCAACTGAAATCATAGAGGCATCAAAAAAAAAATCCAAGCGCAAATGGATGTCTTCTTTCCAGAGGAAGCAGGTACAGATTTACTGGTTTCTACTGCGCTTATCAAGCAATGCCATGCGCAGCTTGATAGGATTTTGGGTATATCTGACGAAAAGCAAGTTCAATCCAGGAAAGAAGAGGTATTAAGCTTGACCAAGCCTGACAATTGGCATCCTTCGGTAAGCCCCAATATGATAGCCAAGATTAACGATTCGTTTGCGCATTTATGCATTGTACTACAGCGCTTTACGAATCAGTCCATTGAAAGCATGAGCGCCATGCAATTTTATCAATTAAAGCGATTCGCTAGCGATCCTAAAAACCATCAATAATGGCAGAACAACAAGCAGTATTGAGTTATGATGACTTGCTAGCCAAGACGGATGCTTTTGACGATGCTATAAAAGGCATTGACAAGCTAGAGGGCCGTTTGAAGGATTTTGCTAAATCATTGCGCCAGCAGCAACTCAATCCCAATGATCTAAAAGGCATTGTGGAGCTGATCAACCAAACAATGGCGCTAGAAAAAGCGCAAAAATCACTGAATCAGCAGCGCACCAAGGCCGTAAACGCACGCAAACAGCTCAAGGATCTAACAGACGAGGAACTAATTCAACGAGAAAAAGAACGCGCAGCCAATCGTGAACGTATTAAGATCGCTAAACTGCAAGCCGTAATTACCAATCAGCAGGCTGGCGACATTAAAAGACTGCGCGCCGAATTGTCGCTAGTGTCTATCCAGTGGGCTAATCTAACAGATCGAGAAGGTAAAAATGCGCAGCAGGCTAAAGAATTGTCTGCTCGAAAATTACAATTGACCACTACGCTTGAAAATCTAGAGCGTGCTACGGGCGATGCTCGCAGGGGCGTGGGTAAATACGAATTGGCACTCAAAGGCTTGAAGATCGTTGCAGGCAAGTCCAGCAGCAGCCTCACAGGTCTTGGCAGGATTGCCACTAGACTTTTTATTGGCCGCGCCTTGGTTGACGGAATAAGAAGAGTTGGAGGAGCTTTGGTTGACATTGTTAACAATGGAGCAGATGCGAGTAAGGAGTTGGCTGACATTCAAAAGTCTGGCAACAGGCTTGTTAACACTCTAACTGGAGCAGGCGCAAAGCTCTTGCAATTCTTTGCGCCTACCATCCAAAAAGTTATTAATCGCTTCAATTTTATCATTGAAAAGATCAACCAAGTCTCCCAAAGTGCTGGTTTCCTAGGTACAGTCTTTCGTGGCATCGGCAATGCCATATCAAGCGTCATTGATTTTCTTTTTGACTTGCCTGCTGTCTACTCAGGGATTATCTCGGCAGGGCGTCAGCTTGCGTTTAACATTAGTGCAACTTTTCAAAAGCTAAGCCTTGAACTCCAAATAGTTTTTGAACGCATTGCGCTTAGTAATCCATTTAGCGATCGCAATGCGGAAGAAATTGAACGCAATATTGCGCGCCTAAGGCGTCAAGTGCAGCAAATAAGCAATGATCAAGTTGGTGTCGTTGATGCTTACAAAGAAGGCTTTGAGGCATTTAAAAAAGAGGAAGAGGAGTTTAGTAAAAGGCAGGGTGAATTAGAAAAGCTAGGGGCGAAGATACGCTCCAACAACGAAGCCACAACAAAACAACTTGAAGAGCAAAATCGTTTAATCGAAAGACAAAACGACTTGACACGCCAACGCTTAGAGGCTATAGAATCCTTACAGCAGGAGCTTATTCAGGTCGAGGCAGCAAACATCAAGGATCGTCAAGAAAGGCTATTTAGGCTTGAGGAATTGCGATTTAAAGAGGAGCAAAAACAGCGTGAGGCTAATTTTGACAAGCTTGTTGCTCTTATTGAGCAGCAAGAGCAGGTTTTGATCAAGCGCTTTGGCGAGAATTCTAAACAAGTTGTTGAGTTTAGAAAACAAGCAGGTGAGCAAATCCTGAACGCTGAACAAATCAACTATCAATTAGAACAAGAGCAGTTAATCGCTTCCGAGAAAAAAAAGCAAGAAATCAGAAAAGAATTTGCATTGTCAACGCAGAGCGTTGCGTCTCTTACTTTGGTTTCTGAGCAAGATGGTGATTTGTTTGAACAAGAACTTAAGCGCACACAAGACGCGGTCAATGCAGATCAAGAAAAACGCCTTGAAAATACCGCCAAGCAGAAAGAAGCTATAAAATCATTGCTTAACGAAACAGTTGACTTTACAGAGCAGCTTAATCAACGCTTAGGCGAATTCTTTCAAAAGCAAGTAGAGTTTACTACCAGTGCTGTAGAGCGCCAATCTAGCGCCGTTGTGCGAGCAGAGGAACGCGCACGCCAAGGATTAAGCAACACATTGAAGTTTGAGCAGGAGCAATTGGCGGCAAGTCAGGCGGCTCAGGCTAGAGCAGAGCGACAAAGACAGCAACAGGAAAAGATCAGTGCTCTTTTTAGCCTTGTTGCCGCCAAAGCCAAGGAAGGCGATCCTAATGCTACATTAAAAGCCATCGCGGAAATAGCGACACTTGAGGCGCTTTCTGGGGCTATACAAGGCAGCTTTTATGAAGGAACAGAGGACACTGGAATAAGCGCGAATCCAATTGATAACCGTGGTGGCATGTTGGCTGTAATACACCCGCATGAACGAATTATGACCCGTGCGCAAAATCAGCAGCTTGCTGACATGAGCAATAGTGACGTAGTGGAATACGCCATACTTGGCAAGACCCTCGCTCACAACGCCGATGCCATTAGCACAAAGGGCGCGCACATGCCAGATTTGTCTGGGCTAGAGAAGGAGGTTCAATTGCTGCGTAGGGACTTTAGGCAGATCGCCCAGCGCCCAACGATCATGGATCACCAAGAAGCTATCAGGAACGGTATTGAGCACCGCGTAAAGGCGACTATTACCGCTGGCATGAAAAAACGTGAAAAATACACCAAGGGATTATGATAGCAGCAAAACACTATGCAGGTGGCAGGCGCGTGTTTCCTTTGGGAGAGGAAAACGGAAAACCGTTGCCCATTCAAATAGAAATGGAATGGGTAGAGCGCAAGCGACAAGCGTACATAAACCTTCCTAAGCTTCGCTTTGAAGGCAGCGATG
>JABSRA010000090.1 GCA_013215445.1 Oceanospirillaceae bacterium | reverse complement strand
AAAGAAAGCTAAGCGGTCAACAGAGATGAAATCTTGTTTCATCTGCATTTACTTTGTCAGAACGCTTGTAAAGGACTCGCCATTCACTTCGCATTCTTCCGCGGATCAGCGTGCCCCTCTTTTTGGGTATTGACCGCTTAGACTTTCGTTACTAGAAGGCACAGGGAACATCTGGGGACTTATTCGCTACTTCCCTAAGTTAAATGCTTCATAACCGGAAGTATTTTAATTTTTATTGAATCTATGAGCACTATTTGAGCGTATTATAAATAACCCAGAAGATAGCCGCTGATTACTTTAATAAGCAGGCGGCAATATCGAACAAGTCACCTATAATGCTATACATCAGGTAACTGATTACTCTGAAGAAAAAGGATGCTTTATGTTGATTCGCATTTTGCTAGTCACCACTTTTACACTCAATTGTATAAGCCGCTTAAAAAGCCCTTGGCAATACTTTCAAATAAATGCACTGCATTTTAACGAGCACTTAGGTATTTACTCCAAAAACGATATCGATGCACAGATACCCGCAACTTGGCGCTTACCACAAATCGTCGATGACGGACTGCACATTCCCAGCAGTTTCCCCGTGTTTGTCAAACCTGAGTGGGGTCAAAATGCAGAGGGGGTAAGACGTGCGGATAACGCCCACGAGTTAGCCTATATTCGCAATAATTGTATGGACGAAAAAACCGTCTACGTGATTCAAGAAGCGGCGACACAAACGCGTGAATTTGAAATATTTTATGTTCGCGATCATAGAAACCTGCAGCAATACGCCACGATTAGCGTCACTGAAACCTGCAATACTAGTGGTCAAGAGTTACCGGTAAACAGTATTCACAACCAGCATACTTTTTATAACAGCGTTACTCCAAAACTGAGCAATCAAGATCTCGCTGATATTTGGCAAAGTATTGGCAGCATCGGTCAGTATCATTTTGCCCGAATCGGGGTACGCGCTGACTCTTTACAAGCGCTACAAGACGGTGATTTCAAAGTTATCGAAATAAATCTGTATCTGCCAATGCCGATCAACCTAATGGATATTAATTTACCTTTTAAAGAAAAATTAGCGTTTATTAAAACTAGCATGCGCCATTTATCTCTGTTAGTGAATATCATCCCCAAAGCCCAACCCTCTAAGCCAATCTTTATCAAAAAGACGTTTTTTCAACTTAGAACAAAATGAGAGACAGTATGTTAGGAATTAAGCAGCGCCTTTACGCCAGTATTAGTAAAAAATTCATGAGTGATTGCAGTAACTACAACTCCCTCTCGGTAAGGCGCGGCTGTCGCTCAAAGAAACAAGCCCGCGATATTTTTGCCGCTAATAATGTTCCCCATGCTAAGGGAAAAATATTCTTTGGCCCTTTGGCTGCTTATAACTTCGTTAAAGAGCATGGATTTCCAGTGGTTATCAAGCCCAACGTCAGTGGCTTTTCAAGGGGTAGCTATTTCCCAATCAACAGCTACTCAGAACTCTTCAAAGCGTTATTATTGGCCAAAATTTGGTGGCCAACCACCGTTATTGAGCAGTACCTAGAAGGCAAAAACTATCGAGTGGTGGTGATCGATGGTGAAATAATGTCGGTCATTGAGCGCTTTCCCCCCACGGTGATCGGCAACGGTGTCGACAACATCAGAGAGTTGGCGAAAAAAGAGAATGATATCCGACAGAAAATGGGCCTATACCCCACTATCCACCCCATTTTAGAATCGGACCAAACGGTTAAACACTTGGCAAAACAAGGGTTAAGCTTTGATACTGTGCCCAAAGAAAACCACCGGATCACCTTGTTTTATCGCATTGCGCTAGCTCCAGGTGGCACCATCAATACCATTGACAAAACCACTATCCCCGAGCAGAACAAGGCCTTATTTCTACAGGTACTGAAGATGTTTAATGCCAATATATTAGGCATAGATATCATTATGGAACAGGGCATAGAAGTACCCCATGATCAACAGAAGTGTATTATGTTAGAGGTAAACTCTAGACCTTATCTAAAGATGCACGATGTACCTCGCAATGGCCCCAAAGAAGATCTCAGCCAATACTATCAAAAACTAAATACCCTAGAAATTTCTCAATCGGACACCTTTTAAACCAATAATGCATACCGCCAACGCCAAAACTCAGCAGCGACAATTTTATCTATTTGTCTGTAGTCACTCTTTTTTAATTGGCTTATTTCCGTTTTTTCTGCCTGTTTATCTCTATAAACAAGGCTTAAACATGACGCAAATAAGCTTTTTTATTGCGATTAGCGCCACCACCTTTACCTTGGCAATCTATGTCTGGGATCTGATTAAAGCCAGTTTAACCCCGCAAAAGTTGTTGGCTCTGTGTTATTTTCTTGAATTGCTCATGGTGGCTACCGTCATCTTAGTGGGGCCGCACATCACCCAACAACCTGCTCTCGCCTATCTGATCGCGGCCAGTTACGGCTGTTACCAATGTTTTTTTTGGACCACCCAAAGGGCACTTTTCATCCAGCGTAATACGGATAGTGATACGGGCAACCGATACGGAAATTTTCAAATATTTGTGGTGCTCGCCCTTAAAATTGGGGTTTTTATTGGCGCTTTGTTACTCAATGACGCCTACCTATACTTATTGATGATCGTCTCAATTATTACCATCAGTATCAGTTACCTATTTTTATTAAAAATACCTGGCGAGCTCAGCTGGCCATTTCTGGCATGGCCTGTCACCAGGATTAGCCAGGTTATCCGGTTTAAAGATAACTACCGCTCTAAAGAGATATTCGCCCTCGATGGCTTTTTCCTGTTTATAGAGAGCTTTTTCTGGTTGCTCTCACTGTTCCTCATCTTAAAGCAGAGTTTCATCCAGCTCGGGCTAATGATTATCGCCATTACCCTCACTTTATCCGTGGTTTTCCTGCTGTTAAAAAACACCATAGACAAGTTACCCGAGCAACTTATCTATGTCATTGCAGTAATAGGCTATGGATTATCATGGATCTTTAGAGCGCAACTTGATGAGCAGCTGGCCCTGCACTATCAATTTATATATCTCTGCCTGATCGCCTTTTTAACCGCATTGTTTAGGCTGGCCTTTAACAAACGTTTCTATGATTTGGCTTTGCACTACCCTAAAACACCTTACATATTAATGAAGAGTTATTACTCACAGATGGCGTTAGTGGTATGTTTCACCCTACTTGGCTGGGTATTTATCGGGCAACAGACCTTAACCTCTCTCAATCTAGGTTACTGGATTGCCGCCGGTTTAACCCCTCTTTACTTTCTGTATAAAACTCGAGTTAAACGGCCAAGCCCAAAACCTTAAGTTTTGTAGGGAAAAAGCACTAAAACCTTTCAGCATAGTGGGCAGCATCCCGCTTTCAACTCCAAACTTTTTGGGCTAACTGATACATGTTCTCGCCGTAGATAGCCCTTATTTGACCCTGTGTATAGCCTCTATCTTCAAACAGACTGCCCATCTCTAAAAAACGTTCAGGTGGGGCAAAGTAAGTGCTGCTAGAGCCATCACCTGCGCTTGGATAACCGTGCTCTGGCGGCCACCAATGACTGGGATCAAAACCCTCAGGCCCTTTGTCAAGGCCACTGTGGTAGACAAAATCCAAACCGAAACCCACGTGTTCAAAACCAATTAACTGCACCAGATAATCGACTGTCTCGACCATGGAAGTGGCGCTTGAGTGAGCATCACTTAAAAAACGGGATACGCCATTAATACACACCACTCCGCCGGTCGCGGCACAGGCTAATAGCTGCTCATCTAAGTAGTTACGACTGTGATCTTTTAGAGCTCGGGGATTACCGTGACTGATAATGACTGGTTGCTTAGAATAAGCCATTATGTCCATGCTGGTACGATAGCCAGTATGGGATATATCCATGAAGAGTTTATTGGCATTAATACTATCGACGATAGTACGACCTTTAGCCGTTAAGCCTAAATCTTTATCGTGACAGCCACCCGCCAGAGAGTTACTGCGGTTGTAGGCTAAATGGATTTGTCGTACCCCAAGCTTAGCGAGTAAATCAACCATTGCCGGCGATTCACCCAGCGACACTGCACCTTCTAAATCAAAAGACACCGCCAGTTTACCCTCGGCACGGGCCCGTTCTATATCGGCAAAAGATTCTACTTGAAGCAAAAAATCTAGCTCACTGATGCACTTTCGATAACCCGCAATGATTTGGACTATATCCGCCAGGGGCGTAAAATCCATACCAATGTTAATTGAAATATAATACGCCCCACAATCAATATGTCGTTGCAGGGATGATAAATCATAATCGGCTAATAGAGGCACACAACTGTGGGCATCCCAGACAGGTACTAAGCGCAAATTTATTTCCTCTTAATTTAACTTGAATCAGCGGTTTCACTGCACCACATAACGCAAGCTCTAGATTATACAGCGGTTAGAAAAATACCCGATGAACCTAAGGGTGCAGCTAAGATTTTTCAATTCCACTGTAAAACCAATATCTTGCACTCTGTATTCACTTTGAAGCCACGGATTCAGGTTTAATATAAACTGCAGCGACGTCATAGAGTAAGAATACTCAATTTACCAACGGATAGCTAAAGTCTAGCAGCATATTACACTGTTGGTTTTAAGTACAAGTGTCTAAAAGTAGCGGGGTCATCGTATTCTGTCTAAACAGACGAAATAATTATCAACAATATATCTCTGGAGGTACTGAAATATCAAATTTATGGAGATGATTAAGCTACTAAACAACTGCTCATCAGTATTTTACCTCAAGCCCTTATCTAATCATTTCTCTTGGGAGGTGGAAACGACTTGGACCTTTAAAATATTAACCTAAAATAAACTTGGCGATTATTAACTGCGTATGATATTTTGAAACTCCTGCTTAACCAGGGATGAACAAGGACGCAGATGGTCTATTTTTTGAAACATAGGTTAATCCATGACATAGTCAAAAATTTGACCTAAACCCACTTTAATCGATGGACCCCAATATGCCCCCTTAGACTTCATGCCACCAGCAATATGAAGAGAGAGCTACCTTGAAAATACGATCTTTTGGGATATTTATATTAGTCAGCGCAGTATTAATACCTTGGTATTGGTATTTCCCACTATTAGCAGATCATAATAATTTAGCAATTTTTTCACAATATTTAGGCAGTGTCGCATTAATATTGATGGCCTTTTCACAGTTGTTTGCCACCCGAATGATAGGATTAGAGAGCCTCTTTGGTGGTTTAGATCGTATTTATATTATCCACAAATGGATCGGTATCATCGCCATGGCAGCAATTTTACTGCACGATACCATCGATGCTGAAATTGACGAGCAAGGCAATGAAACATGGCTAGTTGACCTAGCAGAGACTTTAGGAGAATTTAGTCTGTACAGTCTGCTGATCCTGGTTGTGATCTCACTGTTTACTGTTATTCCCTACCCACTGTGGCGGTTTACCCACAAATTTATGGGGACCCTGTTTGCATTTTCAAGCTTCCACTATGCCTTTATGCTTAAACCTTTCACCTTAACCGACCCACTGGGTATTTATATTTTGAGCTTTTGTATATTGGGGATGCTCTGTTATTTAATAACGCTACTCCCCTTTAGCCTGCTCGCTGGTCGCTATCAGTATCAAGTCAGTGCAATAGATCAAACTGGCGGAGCTACCGCCATCAGTTTGACAACAAGAAGCAAGGGACTTAAACACCTTAGCGGGCAATTTTGTTTTATTTCACTGCAGCAATCAGCTCTGCGTGAGACGCATCCGTTTACCTTGAGTAGCGCCCCTGTGGACAACCGCCAACTACGCTTTACCATCAAGGCTCTAGGAGATTATTCAGCGAGTGTCGCAAAGAGTATCAAGCTGGATGATACCGTGCTGGTAAGTCGAGCTTTCGGTCATTTCAAGGCGATCGAAAATGGAGAGACCCAAGTTTGGATCGCCTCTGGGGTAGGTATAACGCCTTTTTTGGCGTGGTTAGGGAAAAGTTCGACGGCCAAAGTGGTTTTTTATTACAGCTATAAAGGCACGACTCAAGCACCACACTTGGCAGAGCTTGAACAATTGTGTAACACCAGAGAAAATCTAGAATTAATCACCG
Organism: Oceanospirillaceae bacterium; assembly: GCA_013215445.1. Classification (GTDB taxonomy): domain Bacteria; phylum Pseudomonadota; class Gammaproteobacteria; order Pseudomonadales; family Balneatricaceae; genus Rs1. The sequence continues at coordinate 10,248 of JABSRA010000090.1, read as the reverse complement.
TGGATACCACGGTCCGTACTCGATTAACGGCCGAGGAGATAGCCAATAAATTAGCGGCGTTACTAGTGACATCAAGAGTTTATTACTGTGGTCCCAAAGCGATGCGCGTCAGCATTCAACAGGGATTAAACGAGCGCGGTCTGAGGCATAACCGCTTTCATTTTGAAGAATTCGAATTGCGCTCAGGAGTGGAGTTGCAGTGGCTGGTAAAAATATTGAAAAACCCGCTGCGCTGGCTGTGGCTACGAGTTAAAAAACGTTTACCATATTCCTGATTGAGTCGAGTGGTGTTTGGCTACCATCATATATCACGGTATAAGCATCTATATCGTTACCGAGCACAGCCCTTTTCAAATTAACTATCCTGAGTTGGGGTAAGTTAACCCTTTGATTCTTTATTAGCGACCTCAAGTGAATATCTCAGTACATTCAAAAAACCGATGTGCTATCCCACTACTTTAGAGATAAGTTGGGTATTATTAGGCCCTGCTTTTGCTGAAACTAAGCAGTGCAGTTTAACCCTCATACTCTATTGATCAGCATAGAGAAGGCAGGCTCTGCTCATGAAAGTACGATTCATATAATACCAAGATTCGCTAGCATCCTAGCATTCAACCGGCGTATAGCTGGGAACAATGCTAGCAAAATTCTGAAGCATTCTGCCCCTTAATCACTTAATCACTTAATCAACAAATCCAAATAATGATACTCTCTAAACAAGTGATTAAATCACTTGTTGGTCTTTTAAGATTTTTTTGTCTGCTCTTTTTCGTCTATGGCGATTAGCGCAGCTGCACCGGCAATCTCAATTTTTTGTTCTCTAGACAGCCCCTCAGCTTGATTATCTGCGATGCGAACCGTCACTTCTTTATGTGCAAATTTAATGCCCTCTTCGACAAATAAACGACGTATTTCAGAGTAAACTTTCTTTCTGATAACCCACTGGTCGCCGGGTTTAGTCATAAATTTTACGCGGATGATCATTGCCGAGTCCTGCATTTCTATGACACCTTGCGACTTTAAGGGCTGCAGAAATTGGTGGCCGATTTCAGGGTCTTCGAGCATTCTCTGTCCCAGTTTCTTTACCAATTTTCTAACTTTTTCGACGTCGGTATCATAGGTAACCCGCAGCGGCAATTTCATCATCACCCAATCCCTAGAATAGTTGGTAATGAATCTGATTTCACCAAAGGGTACTGTGTGCAAACGGCCCAGATGATGGCGTAGCTGAAACGAACGCACCGACACTTTTTCTACCGTGCCTTTTACATCTCCCAAATCGACATACTCCCCTTTGCGAAAGGCATCATCGAAGAGAAAAAAAGCGCCGGAGAAAACGTCTCGCACTAACGTTTGCGAGCCAAAACCAATTGCCAGACCGACGACCCCAGCGCCTGCAAACAACGGGGCCACATTAATGCCCATTTCCGCGAGGGCAATCAGTGACACTGAAACGAATATTATCACTAACAGAAAATTTCTAAACAGCGGTAAAAGTGTTCCAAGGCGGCTGGCACCGCCCGCACCCCCTTCATCGCCGGGGGTCAATGCCACCTCGCCACCTTCGGCGGCAATTTTACTATCGATCCAAATTTTGAAAAAATTGTAGGTAATATAACCGACAAATAAGATAAATATCACATCGGAACTTCTCTCTATGAAAGCGTTGGTTTGAAAGATATCACTGGCATTCCAAACACTGAGTAGTGCATAGAGGCCCGCGACAAAAGCCAACATAGAGGCCACACGGGTAGCTAAATCTTCGAAGGTGAGTAATGAGGAGTGCCTAAGCTGCTCTTGGTAAGCATCACTACTGGTTATTTCCTCTCCAAGCGGGGGAGAATTATCGGGGTCACTGGCGACTAATTCGTCCACTAAAGCCTGAGCTTCAAGAGTATTAAGCTGTCTTTTACGCTGAAAAAATTGCTCAATGATGTAGCTGACAATCGCGTAAACAACAATTACGGATATGACGATAATGAAGAAACTGGCGATAACGGGTAAGCGCGTCTCGTTATTTTTAATAAGATCGTAAGCTAAGTCAAACCATGCGACCAAGAAATACAATACCGCAAAAGAGGACCAAAACTTAACCACTATCCTCGCGGGCAAAGATACAGAGTGCGCTGGTTTACCTTGTAATATTGCACCATTCAAAATGGCTTTGTTAACGATAACCATGGCGATACTATACAGGGCAGAGATTCCCGTGAAGTACAGGTTCAGCACACCATAGATGGTCGGTGACACACCTAACTCCCCCAACCATGAAATCAACAAACTGAAACTGATCCCAATAGTCGCACCTATCCACAGCCACAGGTATAGTCTTTTGGCAGCACGGGTACAAAGTTCAGTGTTGTGTGGATGAAACTTAGGGATTCTATAATCGACCAGATAAGGCGATAAAATCATCCTCCAAAAAAGAGAGACGAAGTTAATCATGGCAAAACCAAAATAGATATAACCTATACTCAGCAGCTCAGCGGCGGATTTGGCCTTACCAAAAATCAGTGAATCTAAAATATAGGCGATCAGCATGACACACAGTGTTCCCCCGATACCCAGTAGGAAACGAGTCACTAAGATGGGCAATTTTTCGGTGTAACCAACCGGGTTTTCAACTTGCCTGGCGATAAACCAGGGGCCTACCAACCTCTTGCCATAAGTCTGCACGGTAACCCAATAACCGATGGCGAAAAAAATCAGAGAAAACCCCAACATTTTTACAAAAAAGAACAGGCTGCCATCGGGGCTACTTGACCTGAGAATAGCCACCATTTCTCTCTTGGCATCGGGCAGTAATAATACAAATTCCTGGGCTTCATTTTTAAACTGATCCATCTCGGACCTAAGTTTGGCAAGCCCTGTTCGCTGCTCCGCTTGCGGCGACACAACCATGGTTTCTAACTGGGTATTGGCCGTGGGATTGATAACAATCACTTGAACACCCGCTCTATTCGCCGCTTGGATGATCTCATCCAGGGAACTCGTCGGGTGTGAATCAGCCATTATTGGAGGGGTGATGAGTAAAAAAAGAATCGTTATGCTCTGCAGTAACAAGCGTAAACGAAATATTGCTAAATAACGGAGTAATGTTTTAAACACTAAAAATCCCTTTGAGTTAATAACCTGTGATAGATGAATAGGTGAAAAACAGTGACTGAATTTAACCATTGTCGGATAGAGAGCTTGCCTGTACTTATCTCTCTTAATTTTTAAGCCATAACATGTGAGTATTAAAACATTGCCTCTGTATATTGAAACTTAAAGTTTCATTTTAACGCCGGAAAAACGTTTTTAATGAACGCTATCATCAGTTTTATTGTAAATTATTGATTGGGTATTAATCAGCTATCTACCAGGAGTTTATAAAGGTTCGGTATTTACCGGTAAACACTGCAGGGTTTTCAGCTCAAAAACGAAACTACCGAGAAATCTACCACCTTTTATAGGAATTAACAGCTAACCTTAGATTCAAAAATTTACGATAGCCGGAATTTCACCAAGCACTAGAATTTTGGACAGCCTAATGGGATGGTGTGGTTTTATTTTTCCATCGGTATTGGCCTGCCCTATTTCTTTATCCTATTCCTTTACCCTAACGCTGCAAGTCTACAGCATTACCGAGCCACCATTACTATCAATACAGGCTCCATTAAGATAGGAAGCGGCATCACTTAACATGAAGGCAATCACTTGGGCCTGCTCGTCTGCTTCTGCCAATCGCCCTAGTGGAATGCGCAGTTTCAGAGCATCAACCTGTTCGACATTTAAATTATCATGAATCATAGCGGTGCTAGTTGCACCGGGGCAAAAAGCATTGACGCGTATCCCCTGCTGACATAATTCGCGTGCCATATGACGCGTCAAACCAATCACTGCATGTTTTGATGTAGCATAATGAGCGCCACCAATAAGACTCATCGAACGCCCGGCAACCGAGGCTATATTTACAATTCGGCCAGCTCCAAGCTTTAACATTTCAGCTATAATCAATTGATTACAGAGAAATAACCCACGAATATTAGTGTTCATAACTTCATCCCACTCTGCCAATTCAATCTCCATAAATGGCGTTCGGTAGAGCAGACCTGCACCGCTAACCAAGCAATCAATTTTATGACAATGGGCTAATGTTGAGGTAACCAATCGCTCAACATCCTGTTTTTTTGACACATCAGCCAGAATAGATAAAGGCGTGACACACGCCACTTCATGACAGGCATGAGTGGCTGCAACCAGGCCTTCTTCATCCTGGTCAACTAGCACCACTTGAGCGCCAGAGCGGGCTAATAGTATAGCGGTTTGTTTACCAATCCCATTCGCCGCCCCCGTAACGATGCAACATTTTCCGGTAAAATCCCAACTGCAATCCATCTATTAATAGTCCTTCAAGTTTATAACTTATTTATTACCCTGTTATTATTAATCATCACCTCTGCTGATTACTCGTCTTCAGGCAATGCATCAAATTCTTTTCTCTTGCTGTCAAACCACTGCGCCATTGCCTCAGGTTTTTGCATCAGCTGTTGCATGTCATCCATCGCTTTAAGGTGATTTTCATCCTTCATTTGAAACATCTGCATCGCGTGTTGCTTGCTTATATTGGCAATTTCATCAAATGAATTGGCCTGAAACTCCTTGTCACAAGCTCCACCCAATTGTTTACAGGTCATTTTTTTCATCGTTATCTCCTTATTGAAGCTATAAGCAAACTACTTTACCGCGAAATTAGCAACAATTTAAAGCGGCCAGCGTGTTACGAATAAAAAATAGCCCCGACTTTTAAATTGCCCGGGGGATGTTTTGATAACAATCAACTACAACCGAAGATGGCGCTTGGCGAATATCTAACATTCACAGCTTGGATGCTAGAAACGCGCACCGGCGCAAAGCCTGATGTTTTAGTGGGTCACATGCTAAAAGCTAATTGAGCGGTTTGAGGAGCAAGCTAACCATTGAATATTGAGTTTTATTACCCGGTATTTAAGTGATCATAAGTTACCCAAAAACTTGCAGGACAGAGATATTTTCTATCACTCTTAATATTGCATATAGCAGCACATTACGTTATAAACACCTAACAGCAAATCACTCAAACAGCACCAATACAGGGATTATAAATGCAGCAACACGACTCGTTACCCCTACCGGATTATCAAGAGTATCCACCGGCCGAGATGCTTGAGCGCTCAACAGATTTTCTAGCTAACATCAGTAGGCGCCATAGTGTTAGAAGCTTCTCTTCGCGTGCTGTGCCAAAAGAAATTTTGCAGCAGTGTATTAAAGCGGCCAGCACTGCCCCCAGTGGTGCTAACCATCAACCCTGGCACTTCGCCCTGATTGGTAGTGCGGCGGTAAAAGCTGAAATCAGATTACAGGCCGAACAAGAAGAGCAGCGCTTTTATACTGAAAAACGCGGCGGTGAAGCATGGTTAAAAGCACTGGCTCCACTGGGCACTGATGCATCTAAGCCCTACTTAGAAAAAGCGCCATGGCTAATCGCGATTTTTGCAGAGCGACGCGGCGGTGTTGAAAAGGGCATGGAAAATAAAAATTATTATGTCGCTGAATCTGTGGGCATTGCAACGGGGATTTTAATTACCGCCTTGCATAATGCCGGTTTAGTAGCGTTAACCCACACGCCTAAACCTATGGGTTTTTTAAACAAAATTTGTGCTCGCCCCGACTCAAACAAAGCCTATATTTTGCTGGTTGTTGGCTATCCAGAGGTTGATGCGAGCGTACCTAAACATGCACTGATTAAAAAATCACTGGATGACATCATCACTTATCTATAACCGCTGATTGACAGCCACATGACTATATAAATAGCACTGCTAAGCGCTATTTTTTAGATTATGCTGAAACCAGCACAAGACAGACTGGCTCAGCAAAATAGTATCTGGACACTTCACTCTAGCGAAATTCTACACTAGTGACGTCCCTGCCAAGCTTCATAAATTTTATCCGGCCAATGGCTCGCCATCCATGCCAGTGTCGCCTCAATCTGAGGCTCAGTTAGTGTGTCTTTCCATGCTGGCATCCCCCTGTCCGTACCATTGCTTATTGAATCTTTGAGCATTTTAAAAGGGTGGTGCCAAGTGTGGCCGGTGCCATTTAGCGGTGGTGGTGGATAAACACCAGCTTTGTTGGCAACCCGCCAGTTGTTACCACCCTGAGCTGCGCCGCCGTGGCAACTGGCACAGTTCTCAGAAAAAATCTGTTTTCCCTGAGCGACTTGAGTACTGCTGTACCAACGATTGGTCTCTGTGTCTCGATATTTTACATCGATGCCATCAGCGCAAGCTTGCAGCAATAGTACGCTGAAAATTATACTGATAGGCTGATAAGCACTGATTTTCCAGTGGCTCATATTCATATATCGATCCTTTTAACAATTGTATTTAAACCACCTCTATCCCGGTCAACATGTCAGATATGTGGTGCTCAAGCAGATAACGATGCAATAGGCACTTTCCTTATCCCCCGGCGAATACCTTTTTAGCGTATTCTCTAGAGGGGGTTAAGACAGTGTCGTGCCAAAGTCCGTTGCCATATTAACGGCAATTGCTTTTAAAATGAAGACGATGTAAATGTTTAGCATCAGGCTAAGACGTTTTCTTAATCATTTCAGTCTTTGTATCCATAATACTGACTGTTTATTTAAATGAGCAAAACCATTGAATGGCCAAATTTGGCGCTGTTCAAACAGCGCTTGGATATCCGGTACTGGTTGTTATAGTTTGCAGGTTTTACACCACCGGGCGCACCAGCTGCCATTAAATAAGCGCAAGCTGTGGTCTCTCTGAACTGAACTGAACTGAGCTAAGCTGAAATGGACTGGACTGGACTGAGCGGCACTAAACTGAATTGAACGGTCTGGCAGAGAGTGGTGAACTATCACCAACAATATTGTACGTCAGGGGCGTCTGGGACTGGTTCGCGCTTCCCTCACTGTCTTCCACTATCCGCATGTATTTTTTAGATAAGGTGTACCTAGCCATACAAACATTATTAACTGGGTTATTATAAGGTTAGCTATTGGTATTTTAGTGGCTTTGACTGGATTAAGCATAACGGTTAATGTCAATTTCACCGGGTGAAGCTGTAGGCAATAAGACCATTTGGCAGAGTGTTTTAGGAGCTAATATAGTCCTGTTTATCCTACCTGTTAGATTACTTATACTGAGGTTTCAGCCTAAGATGCAGCCCTTTACTTTGACGCTAGAATCACTGGCCATTACAGGGCGTTAATTGCAACCAAAGAGGTCATTATGATAAACAACTTTACAACGCTTCTCTTGGGGCGAAGAAACTATCGGCAACTGCGCACTTCAATCTATGCCCTATGCGTCATTATCCCCCTCTTAATATTGCCGGCTACTGGTTGGGCACACGCCTTTACGGTGTTACTGGTGAGTTCTTTTTCAGGGGCTGATGCCGTGACAGGAACAGCAGTTCGCGACGGTTTTTTACTCGCCAGCGCCGAGCGAGACGGACATGCAGATGAGACCGCGGATGGACATCTCGGTGGTCTCGACGTGCATTTACGCTACTTTGACAGCGCCTCTGCAGACTTCGTCCAGTCACTTCGAGACCGGCTTAAACAAGGCGACATTGATCTTTTAGTGGTACGCCAGAACCAAGCTCAGTCAGCGCAAATCAGCATGGCTGTGGAGAACTTAAACATCCTGCAGGTGCCGGTACTCAAGTTGCCTTTTAGCGGGTCACCCCAGGGCAGCTTGAGTGTTGCAAAGTTTGTCAATAATTTTGCACGACGCTTCTCCTACCCCGCCAATCGTTTTGCCGCCCAAGGTTATCAACTGGCGCGCAGGATAGATGCGGTGGTCAGGCCGCTGGAAAGCGTCGCCGATAAAACCGCCATGCGCCAGCAGTTCGAAGCGCATCGAGTCGGTGAATTTGGCTGGTCACTATAGTCTCGAAAGTCGCCTAGATGCCGCCTAAGCCCGCTGTTAAACCCTGTTATAGAACTTGGCCATTTTATGCGGATAAACCTCCGCTCGTGCCAGCTATTTATTCTCAAGACATCGGTATCAACGATCGACAGGAGGCAGCTGAGGCAGCTATTTATTCTCAAGAGCATTGTTATCACAACCCACCGGGGACACCTGAGCTTTTATTCACCTCTGGCTTAAGCTTTACCTGCTGGCGTTATAGACTATCGGCCACTTTTGGCCAGGACTGGTTGCTCAGCGCAGCCTTTAAAATTTACTACAGAGCCGCCGATGAATGGCATTGTATAATTGAGCATGAAAATTTTAGATTATGTTACCCGCTAAAAAATTGCTGTTTGGCGAACAAAATCATTAGCTGCGAGGGCTTTTTAAGCTTCGATTACACTCAATTATAGTGTAGTAAATCATGATATTGAGTGACCAATAAGGTTCTATCGGTGGTTATTTCAGTCACTACCCAGACGTGCCGCAACTTGGCCTGCAGCTCTGTGTCACGACAGGAAAATAATTTTAACAAAAATTGCTCGGTGCGCTGATTAAGTGGAAAGCCATTACCATACAGAAAGGGCTGCGCATAAATTTTGCTTTCAGATGCATCCAGGGGAATGCGTAACATGGAGATGGCCCTGGCGCGGCAACAGTGTTCAAGATCGTTGAAGTTTCGATTATTGATTCGACTGACCTTGCTTAATAGCTGGGCCGTGCTTAAGTTGAAACGCTGGCAGTAACTCTGTACAAAGCGCCGGTATTGGGCTATTTCACCCCGCTCCATGTAGACATAATAATTATCCCCCTCCACCGCATCGATAGTAATCTGACGGTAATCAAATTGCAGGTTGAGAAAGGCATTGAGTCGCTCTGGATCAGCGCCAAACTCTGGATCAGCCCCAGAGTACTGTCTGCTGATACCCTGTTTAGAGACTTTGTAGACAAAGCGCTCTGATTTATCCAAGATATATAGTTTGATCTCGCCGGTGTCTAAATCAAATGAGACATTAAATAGCTGGTTGCGATCTATTTCTTTGGGTAATAACGAAATACCCGCATAGGGATAGATGAAATCTAAGTCATACATATTACTGTCCCCTTTAAGCGGGTGCTACTGCAAGAGACCACTGTAGAGTTATCAAGTTGGCGATGATTAATTTATTGTTGTGACGGCTTTTAACGCTCAGTACCAATACCCATCATATTCGGGCGAGATGTTGCCTAGTTTTCGGTGACAAACTCTATATTACATCTAACCCCTGCCGATAGTTGGGCGAGATTATTACTTAACAGTACGGTGGTGCCAAATGAATTACTGGCGGCGTCAATGACCGGATCCACGATGATTATTTCACCCCTATAGTGCTGTTCATTACCCTCGGGGAAAATATTAACTAACATGCCCTTTTTGATTTTTCCGTATAACTGCGCTCTAAACACCACTTCTGCGTGCAGTGGATTAAGGGTTACTATTCTTAAAAAAGGCGTCTCATCGACAAATTCACCAGGCTCTCTTAACCGCTCTACGACGACGCCATTGATAGGACTCAACGTCTGGCGCTGTGCTAGACGCACTTTAGCTTCGATGGCGAGAAAATTAGCCAGACGGCGTTCCGTGAGCATTTCGTCTTGTTCATGATCTGAAATCAATTTTCTCTTAAAGAGTTTGGCGTTACGTCGCACTTTTCGCTGGGCAAATTCCACTTTAGCCAGTGCCGTATTTAACACGGCCGTCTCCACAGATGCATTTAGGCTGAGCAGTACTTGCCCCACTTCTATTAGATCACCGCGCTGCACATGCACTTCTTGCACGATACCGCTGACTTCGCTACTGAGTTGCACTTCAGTGCTGGGCTCTAACAGACAGCTCAACTGCCCTTCATCGAGATTGAGTTCCTCTGCCACAATGCCTGTTGATAACAATAATCCAAATAATAAAACATTTAAACGCAGCATTAATCATTTCCTCAACCATTAATAAAATTTAGCCACAGGGGACACCACCTCAGCATTGCTGGGTTGGTCCAGCTTCACTAGAGACGCTGGCCACTAAAAGATAACAAATCTTTCTGCCGCTCATCACTTTTTAATAACTGCGAGCGCAACCTGACGTGATCCGCTTCAATGCGTCTCTGACAATAATTAATTACCCACAGCGCGAGTTTATCGCACAGGGACCGCGGTAACGGCAACGAAAACAAACTCCTTAATATGCGCCTGGCGATAGGACCCAATACTTCATCCTCAAGTGACAGCAACATTTGGTAACTGCCACGAT
>JABSRA010000089.1 GCA_013215445.1 Oceanospirillaceae bacterium | reverse complement strand
TTGACGGCGCTCTAACATTCCCTCCGCTTCTAAGTGCGCCAGTGCTTTACGCAAAGTCCCGATGGCGACTCCCAGACTGGCTGCCAACTCGGATTCTACGGGTAATCGATCCCCCGGCAACCAGTGTCCGGCGGTGATCTCTCTGTGCAGCAATTCACAAATTTGTTTATACAAAGGTAATTGTCGCTTATTATTTTTAATCAACTACATGTCCTTTATAATTATTAATCAATCGTTTAACCATAATACTTGGGTCTTATCTAACCTTCAATAACGATTTGAGAAAGATAAACAACGCCTATCACTTACAAAAATTCATTTATAATTCATTTACATGAAAAGAATACACTGATAAGCTGATTACACAAGCGAAGTTTAAAAGAATAACAATACTGTAAAAGGACAAGAAATGCTCAATGCAATCAACTTAGATGATGGTTTACAATTATCTCAGCTCGTCTATGGTGTCTGGCGCCTGGGAGATGATGACGATACATCAATCACCCAGGTAAGAGCCAAGATAGATCTTTGCCTTGAACAGGGCATCACCAGCTTTGACCATGCTGACATCTACGGAGATTATCAGTGCGAAGCCCTGTTTGGCAAAGCTTTGGCACAGAGCCCAGAATTACGCGGCCAAATGCAGCTAATTAGCAAGTGTAATATTGCCTTAACCTCTGCTCGCTTTCCCAATAGGCGCGTCAAACACTACGATACCAGTGCCCAGTACATCACTGACAGCGTAGAACACTCTCTGGTCAACTTACACACCGACCATTTAGACATACTGATGATGCACCGTCCCGATCCACTGATGGATGCAGCGCAAACAGGTGCGGCCTTAGATGCCCTGGTAGATTCAGGTAAAGTGAAGGCGATCGGCGTCTCTAATTTCTCCCGTGCAGACTGGCAACTATTGCAAAAGCATATGAGCCACAAGTTGCAGGTCAATCAAATAGAAATTAGTTTACTTGCCTCTGAGTGCTTTAGAGACGGCACTCTGGCAGATCTGCAAACGGATCAAATCCAAGTGATGGCATGGTCGCCATTGGCAGGCGGTGCCCTGTTTTCGACCCATCCAGTCGCGCGCAGATTAGAGCCACTATTTAAATCATTGTGTGAACGCTTCCAATGCTCTGCTGATCAAATTGCAATTGCCTGGTTACTCGCCCACCCCGCTAATATTATCCCCGTCGTAGGGACCAATAATTTAGAGCGTATAAAAACACTGTCCAAGGCGAGCGAAATAAAGCTAGACCGAGAAACTTGGTTTGAATTGTACAGCGCCGCACAGGGCTGTGAAGTTCCCTGAGTTGCAGCATCCTAAAAATCTCATGAGGACAGCTAAAACAGGCCAATAATCGGCGCAATAGCGCTGTCATTGACCGCTTAATATGCCTCCGCTTTTTGGCTATTAAGCTGGTTTTTAACGCCGTATTTCTGAGACTAGGCGCCATGCACTCTGGCTAAATTATGCTGAGGTCTATCCAGGATAGGCTTGTTCCGCCTATTAAGTACAAGCCTGTGAAGGAATAGTAACTTATGTATATTCTCAATATTAGTATTGATTTTTTTACCAGAATTAACCTAGTGATCGCCAGAATAGGTCGCAGTATTGCATGGATACTCGTCGCTGCTATGGTGTTGACTATTTTACTGCAAGTGTTTTGTCGCTATGTTCTCAATAGTGCACTGCCTTGGCCCGAGGAAGTCGCCAGAGCCTTTATGATTTGGATGATGGCACTGGTTTCAGCAGAAGCTTATCGTCAGGGATCCTTTGTCGCCATTGATTTATTGCAAGAGTCGATCCCCAAGCGACTCTCGACCCTCTTAAAATTATCATTACTGTTAATTGCCACCTTGGTTTTGTATCAGCTTTTTACCTTGGGATTAGAGTTTTTTCAGCGCGGGTTCCGCACCCGTGCCGCCTCCTTTCATTTATCTAGGGCCTGGATCTATCTGGCGATGCCGGTGTGTTTTGGCACGATGCTATTGGTTAATATTGAATTGGTGTTGAGCGAATTTAGATTCCTTATTTTTGGTGAAACTAAAACAGGAGGAGACAGCTAATGTTAATTCTTTTCTTGCCCCTATTCTTGATTTTTTTACTGTTGGGCATGCCGGTCTTTTTTGCCATGCTAGCAGCCCCGGGCTTTATGTTAGTTTCCGAGGGCATGGACAGAGATTTACCGCTGTTGTTTCGCAATATCTACAATGGCATCGATTCTTTTCCACTGATGGCTATCCCCTTCTTCATGTTGGCCGGCGAATTGATGAACCGCGGCGGTATTACCCTCTCGCTAGTTAACTTTGCACAGTCATTCATCGGTCATGTTCGCGGGGGCCTCGCCCATGTGAACGTTATGTCTAGCATGCTCTTCGCCGGCATGTCAGGATCTGCGGTCGCCGATACTTCCGCTATCGGTTCAATGATGATCCCGGCAATGGAAAAGAATGGTTACTCGCGTAAATTTGCCGCGGCAATAACCGCCGCCTCCTCGGTGATAGGCCCTATTATTCCCCCCTCCGGCATCATGATTATTTACGCTTATACCATGGAAGTTTCAGTGTCTGCACTATTTGCCGCGGGTGTTATCCCCGGGTTATTAGTCGGCTTGGGCTTAATGGGCATGATTTCCATTATGGCCAAGCGTTATGATTTCCCGGTGGCTTCACCAAAGCAGAGCTGGAAACAGCGCGCAGTCGCCGGAAAAGCCGCTGCACTACCGTTATTTACCCCGATTATTATCCTCGGCGGAATCCTCGGTGGCATCTTCACCCCGACAGAAGCCTCTGCTATCGCCGTTGGTTACGCCTTACTGATTAGCCTTTTTGTATTAAAAACTATTAAATTCAGCGAATTACCAGAAATATTAAACCGCAGCGCCAAAGGTTCAGCAGTGGTTCTATTATTAGTCGGTGCCGCCATTGCCTTTAAGACGGTGGTCAGCCTCTCCCATTCGGCTGAACAGTTGGCGCAATGGGTACTGTCTATCAGTGATAACCCATTAATTCTGCTGTTTTTGATTAACATATTATTATTTATAGTCGGGATGTTTTTAGATGCCGGCCCGGCAATTATTATCTTGGGCCCGATATTAGCACCCGTTTTTATCAGTATTGGCGTCGACCCCATCCATTTCGCGATCATTATGTCGGTCAATTTAACCGTGGGGCTAGCGACTCCTCCGATGGGCTTGGTACTGTTTGTCGCCTCCAGTGTCTCAGGCGTCAAAGTACAGAGTATCGCCAAGGCAATTTTGCCCTTTTTATTCGTCGAAGTAATAGTGATTTTCTTAATCACTTTCTTTCCGGCACTGTCAATGACTGTGCCCCGATGGCTGGGTCTCGCATAAGTGGGCCTTACTACCACCAAACTCCGCGATTGCAATGCAATGTAATCAAATGAGTGAATTCAATAAGATAGAGGAAGCAATAATGATAAAAACAACAACATTTAAGCGTACCATCGTCTCTGGCTTGATCGCTGCCGCTATGGCTTTTAGTCTAAGTGCAGCCGCCGCTGACTTTAACTTAAGAGCCACCGCTAACTCCAACGAAAACGACGAAGATTTCGATGGACTGGTGGTGTTCAAAGATTATGTTGAATCTCACTCTAATGGCAGGATAGCGGTAGATCTCTATATAGGTACTCAGTTGTGTGCCAATGGTACTGAGTGTTTACAGGCATTAGAAGACGGCTCAGTCGACATCTATATTTCAACCTCGGGCGGGGCTGCGAACATGTACCCCTATGTCCAGGTACTTGACCTACCTTATTTACTGACAGATGATCGAGTAGCTGAATCTGTACTTATGGGTGACTTTACCCGAGAAATGCGCAAGGCAATTTTAGCGGATTCTGATGACAAAGTGCGCTTGATGACTATCGGTAATACCGGTGGTTGGAGAAACTTTGCCAATACTAAACGCACCGTAAAAACTCCGAGCGATCTAGAGGGACTTAAAATACGTACCGTGGTTGCCGACCTCCCACAGGAGTTAGTCAAAGCCATGGGAGCAAGCCCTACGCCTATTCCCTGGCCTGAACTGTTCACCTCGTTCCAAACTGGCATTGTTGAAGGATCTAAGAATGGTATTACAGACATTATGGGGATGAAATTTCCCGAGGCAGGTCTTAAATACGTCACTCTCGATGGCCACGCCTACATGTCTGCACTGTGGTACATGAATAATGAAAGTTTCAAAGGTATGCCCGAGGATTTACGTAAAGTGATAGTCGATGGTTTCTCAGCGCTACAGCAGGCTACTTTTGCTTCACCTAAGCGCAAATCGATTCAAGCCTATGCTGATTTTAAAGCCAGTGGTGGCGAAATTTATGTGCCGACACCTGCGCAAAAAATGCAATTCCAAAAGTCCGCTGAGCCAGTCTATACATGGTTCAAAAACAACGTTAAAGACGGCGCAAAGTGGTTTGAATTATTAAAAACTGAAACCGCAAAAACCCAAGTGGTGCTTAATGCCGCTTATCAGGCAGACTTAAACTAAATAAATCTTAGCAGTATAACTGTTTTAGATCACTGGCGGCTAACTGCCGCCTTTTTCTGTAAAACCTCCAATCTACCCCTCTTATCCAATACCGACCCTCATAGTAATTTTTCCTAAAAATTGATTTCATATTGAACAATAGCAATCCACCAACTAACTTTATGACTGAAACTGGTGAACGGGTCTAAAGTGTTGCTGGCGTTGCAACCTTTGAAATTTTGCCATAACAGCCTAGAAATAATAGCGATAGACAGGATAAGCTATAATCCAGCCATAGAAGACTCGCCATTTCCTGCATTACTTTTTTCCTATCTCAACTCCCTGGTAAAAGGGACAGGCGCTGTGATGAAGCAGCGCAACTATCAGACTGATTAGTACCTAACGTAAAGTACAACTATTTGTGGAGAAGCGATCTCTCACTATGTTATCTATCAATAAACATCTAATGATCACCCTCTTCACCGGCATTATTATTTTGATGTCTATACTACACCTTGCCCTCAATACCTTAAATCCTACTGCACACGCTCTGCAATCCACTAAAAACTTTACGATTCAAACTTTTTTCCTGATCGACCCCGACAATAATTTGCAGCTTGCAGATATCTACAACGCCACTTTTATCTCTAACTTGAGGCAAAAAACACCTTGGCGTTTTAGCACCCAAAGCTACTGGTTAAAATATGCCCTGGAGAATAACAGTCCCCGCGCAGAAAACTTCATCATGCATTTAGATAATGCTATGCTAGACAATCTGTTGGTCTATCAAGTCGATCACGATAATCACCTCATAAAGCAGCGCTCGCTGGGTTGGAAAAATCAGCATTTAAGCTTATTAAACAAAAGCATTAATAACTTCAAGTTTGAAATAGCGGCCTTTAGCCGTAACGATATCTATATCCAAATACAGACTCAGGGCATTACAAAAACCCCCATCAACATATACAAACCTGAGTATTTTCAAGAATATGCACGTTCTGTTCATTTAATATGGGGCAGTTTTGTCGGCATAATTCTGATGATGGCACTTTACAATTTAGTCATTTACTACGGCTTGAAAAAACCCATTTATCTGATCTATATTTTCTATTTGACCTCTGTTTTAACGCTGACATCTATCGTACAAGGTTTTGTTCACTACCTATTTCCCCCGGCATTTATTGCCTTGCTACGCCCGAATGTCATTAGTATAAATTTCTTAACGCTGGCCGCAGCCCTATTATTTGCCATCCATTTTTTGAATTTGAAGGGCATCAATCAACAACATTTCGAACGCTGTACTAAGGCTGTTTATGTGATTATCAGCTTATCTTTGCTGTCTTTATTACTCGAAGAAAATCACAGCGCCCCACTTTTTTTTATAACCATGTTCGCCACCTATCTACTGTGTTTTTGGCTGCTGTTTAAAAGCTATAAAGTTAACCGGCACTGGTCGAGACTGTACATCATTTCATGGATCCCGCTACTCGTGGGAGGCGCTGTCCAGCCACTGGAATTAACCGATATCATCCCCTACTCCTTTTTAACCAGGCACTTGTTTCCGATCTGCATTATTTTAGAAATAACCCTAATGGGAATGGCATTAACAGAACGTCTTAGACAGCAAAAAGAGCGGGCAATTTTTAATGCCACCCACGATTTAGAAACCAGGCTGCCCAATTACCAAGCACTGGAGAAAGCATTAGCTGCAAAACTATCAACGCAAGAAAAATTCACCCTCTGCCTGATTAAAGTAACCGGATTCAAGCAGCTTTCGCCCTACCTTAGTCCGCTTCAAAGCCGGCAAGTATTAGGCCAGCTATTATTGGGCATCAGTGAACATACCAAGCAACATCCGCACTTTGTAAAGTTAGCGTCAAGGTTGTTTCCCGAGCATAAAATAGCCAGAGTTAAGGATAATATTTTTGCCGTCATATTATCCGAACACCAAAATACTCAGCTAATTATCGCTCAATTACATCCGTTACATCAGTTGATGAAAAACATTTTTAAGAACTCGCAGAACGGTATCCAAATAAGAACCCATATCGGTTTTTATCGGGTCAATAATCTCCAGCAAAATGCCATCGATATTATAAAAAAAACCTCCCAAGCTAGTGTTGTCGCGGTGCTTGAAGGGCGTGCTATCAATGCTTTTGATAACCATCAGCACTTAAGCTTAAATATCGCCAAAGAGTTTCAACAGGCATTACAAAATAATACCTTAGAACTCTACCATCAACCGCAAATAACCCTGGCGGAAAATACCGTGTACGGCTCTGAAGCCCTACTGCGCTGGCAACACCCCAGTAAAGGCTACATCCCCGCCCAGGCGCTGGTTGATCTCGCAGAACATACAGGCTTGATCAATCAATTGACCCTTTGGGTGATCACCAGAGCCTGCCAAGATATTATCTCTCTCACTGCTCAAGGTTTTCATCAACATCGTGTATCCGTCAATATCAGTCCCTCAGATATCGCTGACAGTGACTTTTTAGAGAATTTAAAATCGATCCTCGCGTGTCATCCAATCCCTAAGCATTTACTGACTCTCGAGTTAACAGAATCCGTGATGATCCATAATTATCAGCATTTACAGCAGGTGATGAATGGCCTTTTAGAGATGAACATTAATGTCTCCATTGATGATTATGGCACCGGTTACTCATCCCTGACTCACTTGCTACAACTACCCTTTAATGAACTCAAGATAGATCGATTATTCATCCAGGACTTAGAGGGAAATCAACGTAATATAGACATCGTAAAGACCACCATTGATATGGCAAAAGTATTAAAACTACGAGTCGTCGCAGAGGGGGTCGAGACTCAAGAGGAAATCAACATCCTCAAAGATAACAACTGTGAAATTGTGCAGGGGTATTTCTACGCCAGACCGCAGCCGTTTTGTGACTATTTACATTGGTTACAGCAAAGAGACGCGGGGGCAAAACCAACACCAGGACAGCGGTTATTTCTGAAAGCGCCGAGTAGCGTTTAGAATACCCTCTAATTGCTGCATTCTGTCACTGGTTTCCTCCCAGAGTTCACTCTCGATCGCCGCGATTAGCGCCTCGACAAAAAACAGCGTTACCACCGCTGAATCCCAGCCAGAGGGTACCTCGATGCGCACGTGAATAGAGTGTTTTGCCAAACTGGAGATCGGCGACATCCACTGATCCGTCATTAACACAATAACGGCACCACGATTGACAGCCAACTCGGCAAATTTGTATAAGTCAGTCTCATAGCGACGCACATCAAACATTAATAGTACATCGCCAGGCTTCACATTCAGCAACTGATGTGGCCATAAGCTACTTGAAGGAGGTAGTAAATGTACATTCTCACGCACCACTTGTAGGTGGGTAAAAAAGTAATCCGCAATACTGTGGGTTATTCTGCCACCTGCGATGAACACCTGTTTATCCGTATTCGCTAACAGGTGGGCTATCTGATCAAACACTAAATGATCAATTTGAGCGAGAGAGTGACTTAAATTACTGATAGTGGCATCGGCAAAACGATTGATCACATGTGCTTTAGGCACTTTTGAATTCCACCGCTCATGCTTAGTGATCGGATTAGACAGACTCTCTTGCAGTTCATCGCGCAGTGCCTGCTGAAATTTGGGAAAACCACTGTAGCCTATCTTTTTGATCATACGCAGTACAGTCGGGGTAGATACATCGCCATTTTTCGCGAATTCAGTGATACTGACTAGCCCTGCAACCGGATAATTGGCGATCAATGCATCCGCTAATTTACGCTCAGAACGGGTGAATTTTTGAAAGCCCACCCTGATTTTTTCAACAATGGTATCGAGTGAATTTTCTATTTGTGAGGGTGTATCTTGCATATTGGTTCCACTGATATTCTCGGTTGCTGCCATCTATTAATGTTTAATATCCCCTGGGCAAGCCCTCTAGTTGCTTTAGCTCTGCCGCAAAAAACTGGGAATTAACCCCTGATAATCGAAGCTCCGTCTAATTTATCACTGCTGAAGATAAATTTTAGCGACAAATGTCGATAGGTACTAAATTAGCACAGTCGCTATAATTATGTAAAGATATTGACCATCTTAGATCTTTATGTAAAGATCTTAACATTTATTCATCTGCAATGTTTCTTGTTCAATTTGAGTCACCTGTATTGTGGCAAAAATAACGCGACTGGCGAGCAGACAGTACTCTATAGCGAGGGACGAAGTGTCAGAAATTAACCAGCAAAATATTGCCAACATCATTAACGCTCAAGGTACTTCACCCTTCGTGCTTATCTGTGAACACGCCAGTCATTATATACCGACGAACTTTAATAATTTAGGCCTGACAGAACAGCAAATCACCAGTCATATTGGCTGGGATATTGGTGCGCAAGCGCTAAGCGAGCAATTATCTGCACTGCTGAATGCCCCGCTCATCTTACAGACATACTCACGCTTACTCTACGACTGTAACCGCCCGGTGACCGAGTTAAGCGCTATACCTGAAAAAAGTGAAGAGACCATCATTCCGGGTAACTGCAATTTAAGCAGTATTGAAAAAGAGGCTCGCGCCAGAGATTATTATTACCCTTTTCACCGAAGTGTCAGTCAATTCTTAGACCAGCGAGAAGCGAGTATTATTGTCACCATTCACAGCTTTAATCCTATTTATAGGGGTATAGAAAGGACGGTTGATATTGGCATAATCAACGATATTGACCCGACCTGGGCCGCCTCATTAACCGCAGCTGCTCAACAGATACCCAATATAAAGGTGGCACAAAACCAACCTTATAGCGCCGCAGACGGTGTCACTCACACCCTGCAACTACATGGCCGAGATAGATCGATCGACAATGTCATGATCGAAGTAAAAAATAATTTAATTGATTGTGCCACGGGTCAGCAATACTTTGCCAAATTACTGAATAATCTGCTGCGAGAGAATCACCCTTAAGCTGCTATATTACGCTGGCATTACCACTTTATACTCTACAAGAGGTAGCTCAGCCTAGAATAACAGCTTCGATATCATTGGCTAAAACCACCCTTGCTCCCTTTGTAAGCAGCAGCTAATCGATTCCTATCACTGGCTGTGATAGGTTAAATTCACGACGTCTCGGCCAGAGATGAGCCACCAGTGCGCGCCTGTCTAATGCGCAATACTGGCCGTTCATCAATAAAGATATGGATAGCGGCAGTCAGTAACGCGATGATCGCAGAACTCCACCAGACTATATCGTAAGAGCCAGTCTCATCGTACAAGTAACCGCCCAACCATACCCCTAAAAAAGACCCAAGCTGATGATTTAAAAAGACAATACCATAGAGCGTACCCATATATTTGAGTCCGAACATCTGCGCCACCAGCCCAGAGGTGGCTGGCACGGTCGCCAGCCAGAGAAAACCGGTGACGATAGCAAACAGATAAACGGAGGTTAAAGAGATGGGGTAAATCATGAATGCCACAATCGCGATCGCCCTAAACAAGTAAATTAATCCCAGCAAGTTTTTCTTCGAGTACATGCCCGACCACCTGCCAAACAATATACAGCCGATGATATTAAACAAGCCAATTAACGAGAGGAAAATCACCGCCACCTGACCATCAAAGCCCTGATCATGCAAGTAAGAGGGCATGTGTACCGTGATAAAAGCCAATTGAAAACCACAGACAAAAAAACCGGCGATCAGCAACCAATAGTGAACATTGCCAGTCGCTTCTTGCACTGCCTCTTTCATGGTCAAATCACCGACCTCATCGACATTGACTTGCGAGCCTTTGTCTCTGGCAAAAGGTATTGCCAGTGCCACCATCGCCAGCGCACCAAAGGCCAATACCAACATCGTTAACTGCCAACCGTAACTGGTTATTAATGCCTGTGCGGCGGGTATCACTAAGAACTGCCCTGCAGAGCCCGCTGCCGTGCCTATACCCAATGCCAGTGGCCGTTTCTCAGGGGGAACCATACGTGCAATTGCCGGCAGTACTACACCAAAACCGGTACCGGCGATGCCCATACCAATCAACAATCCCGCTGCCATGTGCAGGCCAAAGGCAGATTCAGCAATGGAGGTAAAGTACAGACCCGCCGCGTAAATTACGGCGCCAATCACCAGCGTTTTAAAGGTGCCAAATTTATCTGCAAAAGCACCTGCTACTGGCTGAAACAAGCCCCAGCATAAATTTTGCAGGGCCAGCGAAAAGGCAAATACTTCACGACCATAACCAAACTCTTCGGATATAGGGGTTAAAAAGAAGCCCATTGAAGAGCGTAAACCAAAGTTAACTAACAGCAGTAGACAGGCGAATACCATCAGCGAACTCAATAATTTTTGAGTATTTGACACGAGTAGTTCCTTTTTATAAATTGTTTAGCCGTTGCTGGCTTGGCAGCCAAGGCTGCAGTGATTAGCGCGCTGGCTTAATCCACTGCAGCAAACCTGCTGCATAATAGCTAATAATCGCCCGCGCGTTTAAAAGCGAGCATGGTTTCAAGCACAATGGCTTTTTCAGCACTGGCCTACACCGCAAGCGGTAGTGAATTAAGGGCGAGCTCTGCTGTTGGCGATCAACTTTAGACTGGCAATTGGCCGGAAAAATTGCAGCGATTAATTTTCGCGGCTAAGCCACTGCACCAAATCTTCTGCATAATAACTAACAATCAAATCACCACCCGCGCGTATAACACGATCATGGTTTCAAGCACGATGGCATTTCAGCACTGACCGACACCGCAAGCGGTAGTGATTTAACGCTGCGCTCTGAAGTTGGCGAGCAACTCTAGAGCGGTAATTGGCTGGAAAAATGGCGACGATTAATAGTCACGGCTAATCCACTGCACCAAATCTTCCGCATAATAGGTAATAATCAAATCACAACCCGCGCGTTTAAAAGCGATCATGGTTTCAAGTACGATGGCTTTTTCATCGATAACCCCCGCCGCGGCCGCGGCTTTGATCATCGCGTATTCACCGCTGACCTGATACACCGCCAGTGGTAATGCGCTATGCGCTCTGATGTCGGCTATCACATCGAGATAAGCCAGACCTGGTTTAACCATCAGTATATCGGCACCCTCCGCCTCATCTTGCATAGATTCGGCCAGTGCTTCGCGTCCATTGGCAGGATCTTGCTGATAGGTATTACGAGTGCCTTTAAAGTTTGAGTCAACCGCCTCGCGGAAGGGGCCGTAAAACGCTGAGGCAAATTTGCTGGAGTAACTCATCACCGGGATATGACTAAAACCAGCGGTATCCAGGGCCTGGCGAATTGAGGCAATCATGCCATCCATCATGCCGGAGGGTGCGATCATATCAACCCCCGCTCTGGCGCAGCTAATTACCTGCTTTTGTAAGTTTTCAAGGGTGGCGTCGTTGTCTACATCGTTTTCGCTGATCACACCACAGTGACCATGATCTGTGTATTCACAAAAACAATTATCACTGATCACTAACATCTCTGGCACTGCCGCTTTGGCGATTTTTATGCAGCGTGCCAACAGACCATGCTCATCCCAACTGTCTGAACCACTGTCGTCTTTGTTATGCGATACGCCAAACAGAATAATGGCTTTAACCCCATTGCTCCATACTTGCTGAACACGCTTTGCCAGTTCCCCTTCTGGAATTCGATTAACCCCTGGCATACTCTCTATAGCAACGGCTGAGGTGATTTGCTCTTCAATAAAAAGAGGCAAAATAAAATCATTGGCAGATAAGTAAGTTTGGCGAGTAAGATCGCGTAATACTTGGGTGCGCCGCAGGCGTCTAAAACGAAAAGAGGGAGTTGCGGTCATAGTGAGTTTACTCTTAGGTTGACAACAAAAAAAACAACATTGGCTATATAGTCGGGAAAATCTACTGCGAACTTATTCTTTATTCGCAGCGTTCTCGATGGCTTGCCCACCTTTTTTTAGGTCTTTTCCAATACCTTCGATAGTACTGCAAGCTGCTAGCGAGCCGAACATACAAAAAACCAATACTATTTTTGACAATATGCGCATAAACAATCCTTAATTTAAGACAAGGGCGAAGCCTTTAAATAAAACCATAATTAGTGGTTATAATACTGTTGAATTTTCGCATGTACAGCAAACAATGACTTTTTACGCTCTATTTCAAGCCACTAAATGATTATTTTTGCTCAAGATGGCCATTGCCGAAGCTGATTTTTTTGCAGTATGCTAGCCCTCCCTCGATTTACCTTAAACAAATACTTAAGCTATTAATTATTAAGATCAGCTCTCTGCATAACCTCACCAGGCAAGGAACAACCAGGCAGTTGAAGCTAAGCGGAGATAACAGCTGCAGCGGCCCGCAAGGTTTGAAGCAACATCGGCAAATAGTAGAGTCAGTGTGCCTGAGCTTATCAGGCTGCAAGCCAGTTATAAGGCCAAATTAGTAAGTCTAATGATCATGCACTGTGGGTAAGGTTATGCTGAAGTTTCAAGGTAGCGGAAGGTTAAATTGATTCTAGGCTTAGTCACTTTCTTACGTGCGGGCAGTGAGTGTTGCCAGTGTCGCTGCAGAGCACCGGCCATTAACAAGAGAGATCCATGGGGTAATTCTAAAGAAATTTCAGTGGCCTGTTTTTGTTTATGTCTTAACTTAAAACAGCGCTGGGCACCTAAACTGATGGATGCAATAGTAGGATTATTGCCCAGCTCTCGCTCATCGTCGCTGTGCCAGCCCATTTTATCAGCGCCATCACGATAGAGGTTGATCAGCACTGCGTTAAAGGAGAGTCCTGTGGCGGCTTCTAAATAGCGCTTTAACTGTAACACTTTGCCATGATAAGGCTGTGATTGCAGTGTTAGACTAGAATATTGATACTGCAAATTTTGCTCAGACTGATAGCAGTGTAAACGGGGCATTAAATGAGCTTTACCATAGACGGTAAGCTCATCGTGACGCCAGGGAAGCTCAGCCAACAGCTGCTCTAACAGTAAATCCGCTTGGTCAATACTGAGAAATTGTGCATCAAAACACAATTCCCCATCGACCATTGGCAACCGCTCCAAACTCATCGGCAGCTAATCACTAACAGCGTCTAAGGCTTGAGAAATATCAGCAATGATATCTGCTATATTTTCAATACCAACCGAGATACGTACCATATCCTCAGTGACGCCTGCCTTTGCCAACTCCTCTGTACTTAACTGACGGTGGGTCGTCGTTGCCGGATGACAAGCCAGTGATTTAGCATCGCCAATATTCACTAGGCGCAACACCATTTGCAGCGCATCGATAAACTGGGTCCCCCCAGCTAAGCCACCCACGACACCAAAACTCAAAATCCCCGAGGCCTTGCCGCCGCAGATCTTTTGACAATTATCTTGAAAGGGACTGTCGGCTAAAGCGGCGTAGTTGACCCATTTCACTTTAGCATGCGCCTGTAAATACTGTGCTAACGTCTCGGCGTTTTCACAGTGACGCTCCATGCGTAGCCCCAATGTTTCTAATCCCTGCATTATCTGAAAGGCATTAAAAGGCGATATCGCGGCCCCCATGCTGCGCAACGGCACTACTCTACAGCGTCCTATATAGGCGGCTGGACCAAAAGCATCCGTGTAAACAACCCCGTGATAAGAAGGGTCAGGGGTATTCATCACCGGGAAGCGCTCGCTGTTTGCCACCCAGTCAAAGGTTCCTGAATCTATAATCATGCCGCCGATTGAAGTACCGTGCCCACCGATGTACTTAGTCAGAGAGTGCACCACTATGTCGGCGCCAAGTTCAAAGGGGCGACACAAAAAGGGAGTGGCTACCGTATTATCAACGATTAGTGGCACACCTTGTTTATGCGCAATCTCAGCCAATCTTTGGATATCGACAATATTACCCATAGGGTTACCGATAGACTCGCAAAAAATAGCTTTAGTCTTGCTGTCAATCGCCGCCTCAAACGCTGCGAAATCATCAGCGGAAATCAAACGCACCTCGATGCCCTGTTTAGGAAAAGTATGGGCGAACAAATTATAAGTGCCCCCATAGAGCTGACTGGTACTAATAATATTATCACCCACTTCACACAGACACTGTATAGAATAGGTAATAGCAGCCATCCCCGAGGCGAGTGCCAACCCTCCCACGCCGCCTTCCATCGCCGCCACCCGCTGTTCTAAGACATCGGTGGTAGGGTTCATGATGCGTGTATAGATATTGCCTGCAACTTTCAAATCAAACAAATCCGCACCGTGTTGAGTACTGTCAAAAGTATAGGACGATGTCTGATAGAGTGGCACTGCTGCCGCTTTGGTGGTCTCCTCTGATTGATAACCGTGATGTAGTGCCAGTGATTCTAATTTCATTATCTGCTCCATTGTCTAAAACGTGGGGGTTAAAGATCTCGCTAATAGTGCCTTGAAAGTAGCACTTAATTATTCAAGATGCGAATTAGTCTGTATTTATACAAAAATCCTTAAGTAACACCCCTCAATTGGGTTGCCACTTAAGCAACGCGCCGGGGGTAAACTAGACTTTTTGATACAACATGGACCCTGCATCCTTAAATTCTATGGCTTTTTTCTTCATGCCCTGCTCTGCCTGTTCAATAAACCTATCGCGAAATATTTCCCAGCTGAAGTCTTCGACACTGCCATGGGCTTTTCCAATGCCTGATAAATAGGCACGGTACCGATCGGGACCTACGAGTTGCGCACTATCCGCTCGCGCGTTTCATGAATGTTTTTGCCGGCGGATAAAACCAGGATAGTGTCAGAGCCCCACCGCGTGCCCCAAGTCATTTTCGCCACCTCATTTCAATCGATGACCCCAGTGCCGAAAAGTCTGTGCCCGGCGAAAGCCATTCACAAAGAGCACGGACTATCCTGTACGCCCCGCTGGGTGCTTACGTTACAAAGAAAACTAAGCGATCAGCAGAGATAAAATTTTGTTTCGTCTGCATTTATTTTGTCAGAACGTTGGTAGAGGACTTGCCATTCGCGTCCATTCTTCCGCGGATCAGTGTGCCCCTCTTTTATGGGCATTAACCGCTTAGACTTTCGTTACTAAAAGGCACAGAGAACATCAGGGGACTTATTCGCTACTTCCCTAAGGATAGACACCTGTTACGGGCGTGTCTTAACCAGGCCACATTATCAAGGTACAACAATGCACCGTTTAGAATTCGAGTCGTTTACTGCGTGAGTATTTCGCTTGTTTGCTACGCCGCTATTAACCGGATCAGGTACGCGGGTTGGTTTTCACCTCTGCTCCTTTACAAAGCTTGTAAAAGAGCCCCGACAAGACATAGAGGGTCTATAACCGGTATCTTTTGAAAGTCTATAATGCGCGTTAAATATAGCCATTGGCTGTCTTTATTAAGCAGATGGGCAATAACAAAATTAATACAGTTTGAGCTTCTGCGCCTGATAAGCCATAAACAACTCTTGATAGAGAGCCGCATTGGCTAAATTGGGTGCTAACGTAGAGCCCAGTGCAAACTTAACCCCATGATCGCAAATATCTGCCAGAGAACAGCTGTTATTATTGGCGATTTGATAACTCCATTGCGCTTGTAGTGCAGCGCCCAGTGCTGCAGCTTCGCCTTCCTTGGGCACTACCACTGGAACATTCAGTATGTCAGCTATTATTTGTCGCCATTGCAGGCTGTTTGATCCACCGCCAATGAGTCTAATTTGCTGAGCTGCCAGCCCTTTTTGCTGTAACAACTGATAGCCATATTTTAAACCAAAGCTCACGCCTTCAACGGCGGCACGACACAGATTTTCAGCGGTTAAATTCTGCCCAGTCATGCCCTGTAAGCTGCCCTTTGCCTGGGGAAGATCAGGGGTGCGCTCGCCATTAAAAAACGGCAGCATCCGTAAACCGCCGGCACCTATGGAAGATTTAGTCAGGATGCTATCAAAGTTGGCATTCGTCACTTGGGTAAGTTGCTGTACGCTACCGGTGACATTGGTCAGATTCATGGTGCAGATTAACGGCAGCCAATGATTGCTACTGTTGCAAAAACTGGCAATTTGTCCGCTCTGATCGCCTAAAAATGTCCCACTGGTGGCAGCTACCG
>JABSRA010000008.1 GCA_013215445.1 Oceanospirillaceae bacterium | reverse complement strand
CAATAAATGTAGCCTTGGCCGCATAGTTTTGTAACAAGTTTTTTTCAACAAGTTGTTGATTGCTATCACTGTGACTGCTTTCTAACCAGCGATCATCCACCAGCGTAATCGTGACGTGCTGCCAGTCTAGATCGATATTACTTAACAGTTCAAAAAGTCGCTTGGGGGTGCTGCCACCTGAAACGGCCAGGCTTGCGCTTTGTTTGCTGGCAATTTGTCGCATTAAGATAGTGCCAACAGTCTCTGCCAAATATTGGCTTTGCTGCTCCAAGTCTGCAAAACTATGTAGATTGTTTTTTTCTGAAAAATTCATATTACTGATCTCCAAACCACTGTCTTTTATCGTTGCGGATAATAATCTCAGATTCAGTCGGGCCCCAGCTGCCCGCTGGGTATTTATGCAGCACGTGTTCAGGGTGAGACCAGTGTTGCATGATATTGTCGCACCAAGTCCATGCGTGTTCGATTTCGTCGCGGCGGACGAATAGATACTGGTTGCCTTTTATCACTTCAAATAACAGCCGCTCATACGCGTGCGGTGTGCGGGTATCTTTAAACTCTTTATTAAAGTTCAAATCCAAGATAGTGGGTTGGATTTGAATATCGTTGTTGATGCCCGGTGATTTAGTTTGTACCTGCAGTGAAACACCTTCATTAGGCTGCAGGCTCAAGATTAGCTTATTACTGGCTATTCCGTGTTGCAGTGGGTCAAAAATGAAATGCGGCTGCTGTTTGAAATGAATAATAATCTGGGTGAGTTTTTGCTTCATTCGCTTACCTGTTCTCAGGTAAAAAGGCACGCCGGCCCAGCGCCAATTTTGAATCTCGGCGCGAATAGCGACAAATGTTTCAGTATTGCTGGTGCCCTCTGCTCCCTCTTCGCTATTGTAACTTGGCAGCAGTTGTACATCATTATTACCGCTGGCGTATTGGCCGCAGACCACGGCGTGTTTCTGCTCGCTAGCGCTAATTGGTTTTAGCTGTCTGAGAACTTTAACCTTTTGATCGCGAATGCAATCCGCAGATAAATCATCAGGTGGGTCCATGGCAACCAGTGCCAGTAATTGCAGCAAATGGTTTTGTACCATGTCACGCATTTGACCTGCCTTGTCGAAATAGCTCCAGCGACCTTCGATACCGACAGATTCAGCGATGGTGATCTCGACATGGGAAATATGATTTTGATTCCACTGAGTGCCGAAAATTGGATTGGCAAAGCGCAGCGCCAAGAGGTTCTGCACGGTCTCTTTACCAAGATAATGATCGATACGATAAATCTGTTGCTCGGTGAAGTATTGACCCACTTGATCGTTGATGGCACTAGATGACTCTCTGTCGAATCCAAGCGGTTTTTCAAGCACCACTCTACAAGTGTCGGTGATGCAGTTATTCTCTGATAATTTAGTGCTGATCGTGCCAAAAAATTCGGCTGCGGTGGCAAAGTAGAAGATACGCTGTTGAGTGCTGTGTTTAGCGAGGTTAGTCGACAGTGCTTGAAAATGCTGATCCGTATTGAAATCGAGTGTTAAGTATTCGATTCTGCTCAATAATCTTGCCAGTGTCTCTTCGTCAAGCCTATCGTTTTCGACATGAAGTGCCAAATTTTCTCTGGCAGTCTGACGGTACTGAGCTGTATCAATGTCCTGCCTGGCTAGGCATAGAATTCTGCTTCCGTGAGGAAGTAGATGATCTTTTTCTAGGTCATACAGCGAGGGGATAAGTTTGCGCTGCGATAAATCACCTAGGGCGCCAAATATAATGATGTCTGTTGCTGTTGGTTTGTTCATCGCTTACTCTTTTTTCTTGTAATTAAACTAGATTTTGAAGTGATTCTAAGTGTTTTTGGCATAATCGTCAATTAATTGTGTAATATTACTAATAAAAAGGAAGTTTGTCTGCGTATTGTAACTTATTTAGTTCCACAAATATGCCTTATGTGATGCCGCCTTAGGTTAAATAGATAGCGCTCTGTCGGCCCGATAATACGCAGTTATTAAGCCGTTGCTTGCCCAGCTCACGCGACTGATTAATAAAGTCAAAGGTGAATGAAAATGTGGTAATATAACCACTGAAAATCTAATTACTCACTGCGGGAGAGTAACGTGTTATCTAGAATTAGACAAAAGCGCGATCAGTTAAACAAATCTGAACGAAAAGTAGCCGATGCGATATTACAAAATCCATCGGTGGTCACCCAATTGAGTATCGCGGCGCTGGCTAAGTCCGCGGGTGTCAGCGAGCCTACGGTGAATCGTTTTTGTCGTAGTTTTTTGTCTAAGGGTTTTCCTGATTTCAAGATTCAGCTGGCAAAAAGCTTGGTGAGTGGCTCTATGTTCGTGACCCGTAGCGTTGAGCAAAATGACAATGCTGAGCAGTATACAGATAAGATCTTCACTTCGACGATCGCCACGTTAAATACAGCGCGCAAACAAATCGACATCAAGTCGATAGAGGCCGCGGTTGATCACTTGACGCAGGCAAAGCAAATAGCTTTTTTTGGCCTGGGCGCTTCAGGATCGGTGGCGAAAGACGCCCAGCATAAGTTTTTCCGCTTTAATTTACCGGTGGTGGCCTACGATGATGTATTAATGCAGCGCATGGTGGCCTCAGCCTCTCACATCGGGGATGTGATCGTGATTATTTCCTACACTGGGCGCACTAAAGATTTAATTGAAATTGCTCAGTTAGCTAACGCGACGGGGGCGACAGTCATCGCTTTGACCATCGAAGACTCTCCGTTGGCCAAGGTATGTCCGATTGTATTAGGTGTGCCGCATGTAGAAAATACCGACGTGTATATGCCAATGACCTCTAGATTGACCCAGTTAACTATCTTGGATGTGATCGCCACGGGAATGACGTTGCGTCGTGGATTGGGATTTCATCAGCACTTAGACAAAATTAAGCAGAGTTTGCGTTCTACTAGGTATTCGATAGAAGAAGAATAAGTGTGGTGTAAGAGATGGCTGAGCGGTTTCAGCTGTTACAGAATAATAAGTGGCTGTTGCGCCAAATGATCTTCGAAAGGCTGAAGGAAAACCAGCATAGAGTGTTGCACTGAGCGCTGAATAGCGTCAGTGCAATATGGCGCAATTACTGGATGTTGTCGCCGATACGAACGATTTTTAGAGTGTTGGTGCCGCCTTGTGCATCAACGTAGTCACCCTTGGTGATAACCACTAAGTCGCCTATCTTAGCGCAGCCAGTTTTGACTACCTCGTCAATGGCAAGCTGATTAATCTCATTGGTTTTCATTTTGGATGAGCTGAATGGGATAGTGTGTACGTTTCGATACATGGCTACCTTTGTCTGAGTTTCAGGGTTATCCGAAAGAGCGAAGACCGGTAGCGATGTACGCAGTCTGGTCGCC
Organism: Oceanospirillaceae bacterium; assembly: GCA_013215445.1. Classification (GTDB taxonomy): domain Bacteria; phylum Pseudomonadota; class Gammaproteobacteria; order Pseudomonadales; family Balneatricaceae; genus Rs1. The sequence continues at coordinate 117,979 of JABSRA010000008.1, read as the reverse complement.
TGTAGTGGCGTAGCCCCTGATTCAGTCATGCAGACAATTGCCTTCACGCCCTCTAAGTGGTTAGCGGCGTAAATAGCAGCCAAAGCAATCGTTTCGTCAATGTTCTCGAACTGCTCGTTGATGCGCAGACCTGATTTTGCTAGATTGCGGCTAGATTCAGCACCTCTACAGATGCGATCCATGGCTTCTACCGCCTCTGTTGGGTATTCTCCCGCTGCTGTTTCGGCTGAAAGCATTACCGCGTCGGTGTGGTCAAAGACTGCGTTGGCAACATCTGACACTTCTGCTCTAGTCGGCATTGGGCTGCTGATCATTGATTCCATCATTTGCGTCGCTGTGATGACCACTTTATTCAAGCTGCGGGCGCGTTTGATGATGTGTTTTTGCACCGCTACTAAGGTAGCGTCGCCAATTTCAACGGCTAAATCGCCACGTGCGACCATCACTACTTCCGAGGCGCGAATAATATTGTCGAGTATTTCGTCGTCAGCGATCGTCTCAGCGCGTTCGATTTTGGCGACTAAGCCTGCCTTTGAGCCCGCCGCTTTAAGCAGGGCTCTCGCTTCGTGCATGTCGTGCTCATCTCTTGGGAACGAGACGGCAATATAATCGGCTTTGATTTCGGTGGCGATTATGATGTCCGCTTTGTCCTTGTCCGTTAGTGCTTTAGCGGATAGTCCGCCGCCTAAGCGGTTAATGCCTTTGTTGTTTGATAGTGGTCCGCCAGTCGTTACTACGGTAGTGATTTTGTCTGCATCTACCGCCGTTACTTCAAGTACCACGCGGCCATCATCAAGTAATAAAATGTCGCCAGGCTTGGAGTCGGTGATTAGAGCTGGGTAGTCAATACCGACTTGCTCGCTATCGCCGTCTTCATAGCCAAGCTTTGAATTCAGGGTAAATATAGCGCCGTTTTTAACTTCGATCTTGTTGTCTTTAAAGCGTGCAATACGAATTTTTGGACCTTGCAGATCGGCTAATATGGCGACAAACAGATTGTGCTTTGCCGCCACTTCTCTAATGGTGCGAGCGCGATCGCGATGATCATCAGCTTCACCGTGCGAAAAATTGAGTCTTAATACGTTGGCACCAGCGAGGATAACAGCTTCTATTTCTTCAAAGCTGGTAGTGGCAGGTCCTAGGGTTGCAACTATTTTGGTAAGTCTTAACATGTATGGCTCTCTTAAACTGGTGCATTCATTAGGGCTAAGGTGTTGTCTAACATTCTGTTAGAAAAGCCCCACTCGTTGTCGTACCACGCCATGACTTTAACTTGACGTCCAGAAATTTTCGTTTGAGTCGAGTCAAAGATTGATGATAGTGGGTTGTGATTGAAGTCTATAGAAACTAAAGGACGTGTATTATAACCCAATACTGTAGAGGCGTTACTAGCCTCTAATAATAAGTTGTTGATTTCTTCAACACTGGTATCGCGCTTGGCGACAAAAGTGAAATCAACCACCGATACGTTAATCGTTGGTACGCGAATCGACATCCCATCAATAACGCCTTTTAATTCTGGTAATACTAGACCGACCGCGGCTGCTGCTCCAGTGCTGGTTGGGATCATTGATTGTGTCGCTGATCTGGCGCGGTACGGATCGGTGTGATAGACATCAGATAGGTTTTGATCGTTAGTGTAAGCGTGAATAGTCGTCATTAAGCCAGACTCGATGCCAACACTGTTGTTGAGTGCTTGTGCGATAGGTGCTAAACAGTTGGTGGTGCAAGAAGCGTTAGAAATAATCTGATGACTCGCTGTTAATTGTTGGTCGTTAACGCCGTAGACGATGGTGGCATCAACTTCCTTACCTGGCGCAGAAATAATTACTTTCTTGGCGCCTGCATCAATGTGCAATTGCGCTTTCTCTCTCTGGGTGAAAAAGCCTGTGCACTCATAAACAACGTCGATATTCAACTCTTTCCAAGGTAGGTTGGCAGGGTTGCGCTCTGCGCTAATATAAATTCTATCGCCATTAACGGTAAAGCTTTCAGTATCATGACTGACTTCGCCTTTAAAAGGACCGTGTACGGAATCAAATTGAAACAAGTGTGCATTCATTTCAGCAGCGCCCAAATCGTTGATGGCTACTACTTGAATATAGTCCCTATGATTACCCTCGTAAAGTGCTCTTAAAATATTACGGCCTATTCTTCCAAAGCCATTGATAGCAACACGAATAGTCATAGTAAAGCTCCTCTGAAAAATTTAATTTGTCTAATATTACTCCTTTTGTTGGATTATGATAGCTATTTGTGCGGTTAATCTTGTAATATTACAACAAATAAACGCATCTTTGGTCTCTTATGTATTACTCAAATTGTGCTGATTCAGTGGTAAATGGTTGAGTGGTATACTGGTTGATAAAGTTATCGCCTGGTAAAGGTGAGGATGCGAAAACGAGAATGAGAACGAAAAGAAGGTGAATAGTATGCACAGCACGATAACCCGAATAACCCAGCGCATAATAGAGCGAAGCCGCGATTGTCGCGATGACTACCTATCTAGAATGAAACAAGCTGAAGAGAAAAGTGTACATCGTGCCGTCCTCGCCTGTGGCAATTTAGCGCATGGCTTTGCAGCTTGTAACCCCTCTGACAAATCCGCTTTGAAAATGACCAATGCAGTCAATGTCGGTATTATATCTGCTTATAACGATATGTTGTCCGCTCATCAGCCCTTCCAGTATTATCCTGAAATATTTAAGAAAACTGCTCAACAGATGGGCTCTGTGGCACAGTTTGCCGGTGGTGTTCCCGCTATGTGTGACGGTGTTACTCAAGGGCAACCTGGTATGGAGCTGAGTTTGTTTAGTCGCGATACCATTGCCATGTCAAGTGCTATCGGCTTGTCGCATAATATGTTTGATGCAGCAGCCTACTTAGGTGTCTGTGATAAAATTGTGCCAGGTTTATTGATAGGAGCTTTAAGTTTTGGTCACTTACCCACTATCTTTGTGCCGGCGGGTCCTATGCCCAGTGGCTTACCTAATAAAGAAAAAGCCCGCATTAGGCAAATGTATGCCGAGGGAAAAGTGGACCGCGAGGCATTGTTAAAGTGTGAGTCAGATTCATACCACAGTGCGGGTACTTGTACTTTCTATGGGACCGCCAACAGTAATCAGCTAATTGTTGAGTTGATGGGGCTGCACCTACCGGGGTCGTCTTTTATCAACCCAGGCAGTGAAATGCGCGATGCTTTAACCAGTGAAGCTTGTCGTAGAGCGATTAAAATGACGCCGCAAAATGGCGGTTTTACCCCTCTCTATGAAATTGTCACCGAATACTCAATGGTCAATGCTGTCGTTGCGTTACTGGCAACGGGTGGATCAACCAACCACACCATGCATCTGATCGCCATCGCCAGAGCTGCTGGTATCATCATTAATTGGGATGATTTCTCTGAGTTATCTGCGGTGGTGCCTCTCGTTACCCGTATTTATCCTAATGGACAAGCCGATATCAACCATTTCCAGGCAGCTGGTGGTACTTCCTATCTGGTTAAAACACTGCTTGAAGGTGGTTTGCTGCATGAGAATGTTAAAACAGTGATGGGTGAAGGTCTGTCTTTTTACACCCGTGAGCCGTTTCTGGAAAATGGCAAAATTGTCTGGCGTGAAGGACCCGAGAAAAGTTTAGACAGTGCTGTATTAACTAGCTTCGATCAGCCATTTTCTGCAGAAGGTGGGGTTAAACTATTAAAGGGAAACTTGGGGCGAGCGGTGATCAAGGTCTCTGCGGTAGATCCACAGCATCAAGTAGTGAGTGCCCCAGCAGTCGTTTTTGATGATCAAAATCAAATAGAAGGGCTGTTTAAAAAAGGGCTATTGGATAAAGATTTTGTGGCGGTGGTTAGATTCCAAGGCCCTAAATCAAATGGCATGCCTGAGTTACATAAATTAACGCCTTTCTTGGGTTCCCTGCAAGATCGCGGCTTTAAAGTGGCCCTGGTGACCGATGGTCGCATGTCGGGTGCGTCCGGTAAGGTCCCGGCGGCTATTCACTTGTGGCCAGAAGCACTGGATGGCGGCTTACTGGCAAAGGTACAAGATGGCGATATGATACACGTCAATGCGTTGACTGGTGAGTTGAGTGTGGATGTGCCAGCACCAGTATTAGCGGCGAGAACGCCAGCGATTTGCGATCTAAAAAGAAGTGCCACTGGCATGGGTCGTGAGTTGTTTGCGCCGCTTCGCTCACAGGTAAGTTGTGCAGAATTAGGTGCTACTGTTTTTAATGATGGCTTTCATTGAGTGGTCAGCTGAATTGTGTCGGGTAATATAAGCGTTTGTGGAGGTTTCTTGGGCCCTGCCATTGAGGTATGATCCACCTCGAAATTTTAGCCATACAGATAGCAGTATTGAGGAGTCAGATTTGAGTTATTATGCATTAGTTGGGGATATAGGGGGGACTAATGCCCGGTTCGCACTGGTTGAAGAGGCGAGCGTTGAGTTGGCGCATGTTGAAGTACTAAATTGCCAAGATTTTAACAATTTTGATCAGGCGGTGGCTTATTATTATCAAAAAATAGGGGTTAATCCGCTCAATAAAGCCTGTATTTCATTTGCATGTCCGATTGGTGATGATCTCAAAATGACCAATAACCACTGGGCATTTAATGTTAAAGCTATGCAAAAGCAGCTTGGCTTAGAGCAATTCTTATTACTGAATGACTTTACTGCGATGGCCTACGGTATGTTATTTATTGAGAGTGATGAGAAAGTTGTCATTCAGTCTGGTTCTGCAAAACATGCGCAGCATCCAAGACTGGTACTGGGGCCAGGTACTGGACTTGGGGTCTCTAGTTTAGTACCACAATCTGCACATGCTCAGCACAGTGTCGCCGAACTTAATTGGCAAGCGGTCGCCACTGAAGGTGGCCATATTAGCTTTGCACCGACTAATGAATTGCAATTGCAAATTTTAGCTATTTTGCAGCGCAAGTATCAACGTGTATCAGTGGAGAGAATCCTATCTGGTGATGGCATTGTTGCATTGTACCTTGCGCTTTGCCAAATAAAGCAGTGTCCGCAAATTCTAGACAGCGCAGCGCAGATTACCACGGCGGCTATGACGGGTGAAGATCCCATTGCCCTGCAAACACTGGAAACGTTTTGTGACATTCTTGGCGCGGTGACCGGGGATTTAGTGTTGGCCCAGGGGGCAAGAGGCGGTGTTTATCTGTGTGGCGGTATACCTCCACGAATTAGAGAGTTCTTACTTCAAAGTAATTTTCGTATCGCCATGGCAGACAAAGGTCGTTTTAAGCAATACCTAAGCCAGGTACCGGTATGGTTGTGCGATGCGAAATATCCCGGTTTATTGGGTGCTGCAGCTGCACTAAAAATTCAAGGCTAACAGATTAACTGCTATAGTTGGCAGCGTTAATAATAGCATCTCTAAAAAGCGCTGATTAAAGCGCTTTTTTTGTGCGCTCTTAAGCGTTTACCCGTTTATTCACTCAATACACAGGCGTCAATATGTCAACACAGTTCGAGCAGGCTCAAGGTATCCACGAAATTGAATGGTTGGGACGCGAAGTTTGGCTGGTTAAAGAGGCCTGGGGTGAGTTAGTCATTGCGAAAATGGGCGCACAGGTTCTACACTTTAAACCACTTGGACAACAGGATGTGTTCTGGTTAAATATGAGTGCTGGACCTCTGTTAACCGCTGCTGCTAGCGTTAAAAAAACAGGGGGTAATAGTGAAGCGGTCCGCGGTGGTGCCCCTCTTTGTTGGCCCTGGTTTGGTCCCCATGAAACAGATCACAGTCTGCCTAATCATGGTTTTGCCCGAGTTGTTCAGTGGCAGCTGGATGTGTGCCGCTTACAGAGCGAGGGTGCGCTAACCAAGCTACGATTTTCTCCTATCGCTGCGCTATCTACTGATTTGTCAGTTAGCTTTGATATTGAAGTCAGCGATAATGTGCTAAAAATGTGTTTGATTACGCGTAATGTCAGTGATCAAATTCAGCCGCTGACTCAAGCTATCCATAGCTATTTTCTAGTAGGTGATAGCGAAAAGGTGCAGGTAAATGGCTTAAAAGGCTGTGAATATATTGATAAATTAGCCGCTAATAACCTTGCTCAGCAGAGTGTAGAGCTAACTAATATACAGGCGATCGACAGTATCTATAAGCACGCTGGTGAAGTAGTGCTGCGCGATGAAGTATTAGGTCGAGAGCTAATAATCTCAAAAGCGGGCAGTGGTTCAACAGTGGTGTGGAATCCAGGTGCCCTGGCAGTGCAGTATGATATATTGGCGGGCCAGAGGGAATTTGTCTGTGTTGAGGCGGCCAATACCGCCCATGAAAATATTATGCTAGCGCCTCATCAAAGCGTCAGTCTTGAGCAGAGCATTACAGTCATCCCCTTGGTCTTATAAACACTGTGCTAGCTGATCGCTATCCAGGGGAGCTAAAAAGCTATTGTGTACCCAGCCAATCAGCGATTGATGCTCTATTTTACACCACTTTCCATTGCAAACTATGCGTTTAATACAACTGGCATTGTAGGCTAATGTGCCGGTTTTAAGGCTCTTGTAATTGGCTTTTTGGCGGACATTTAAACTGTCATCACTTTTGACTTGAATGACTTTAAACCAATTATCCGAGCTTGCTTTTGAGTTGCTAGGCTTCATCACAGATGTTTCTTTAACTGCTAGGTTCTCGGTTGCCGGTGGTTGCTTACAGCTGCTGGAATCTTCCTGTAATTGAGTGAGTTTGTTGAGGGTGACCTCGCTGGTTGCGTATTTTTTGTTATTGACGCCAATCAGGCAAATGCTCTGATTACAGCTGTAGAGTTTGATGCATTGCGTAGTGGGCTTGATGGCTGTTTTTGGGCTATCTGTTGAAGGTAATATTTGTACCGCGGGGATCGCTAACTCGCTATTATTGGTCAGATATACCGGATCGGCGGAACTGTCAGCCCGATCGAATATTTTTTTAACCTCACCCTCTGGCAAGTTTGAAAAAAAACTGTTGGCAGCAAAAGTGTTGCTAGCCAATAACAGTAATGAACAACAAAAAAAAGCGGTAATACGGTTAATCATCCTGACGCCTATTATCAACGGTGATATTTAAACTCGATTGTTTTTTAGTATATGCCAAAATCTAAGCCGCAGGCTATGTTTTCACCCAAATTACTACAATCATCTAAAAAAATTTCCTGCCAGGGGCCTCTGCAAATTAATTCGGGTTGAATCTGCTTCCATTTCAAACCATTACAAATATTTTTGATGGCTATATTAGTCCCTGTACCATCGTGACCAGCACGGATATAGTAGCTAAAAGGTAGGCCTTGTTTAGTTTCAAGGCAAGGGTAGTAGATGCGATCGAAGAAGTCTTTAAGTGCACCACTCATATAGCCTAAATTTTCCGTGGTACCTAATATAATGGCATCACAATTGAGTACATCTTCTGGATCCGCATCAAAGGGAGATAACCACTGGCATTGGATATTTTCAAGAGGCTGTTTATTCACTCCCGCTACGAGTGCTTCAAGCATGTTACGGGTGTTATAAGAGGGGGCGTGCGCAACCACTAATAGTTTTTTCATGTGAGTTCCTAACGGATGTCCATTACCTGATACTCAGTTTGATTGATCAACACACAGTCGTCCCGATATTTTCCGATTAAAGCGCTTCCCAGCGGTGAATTGTTCGATATGATCAGGACTGATTGGGTGAAAAGTTGAAGATTAGCACCACCATTAATCGGCAAGATAAAATAATGTTTAATACCGTTGGCCGCTGAACTAGTGTTGTTTAATGTCACCAGTGAGGTCAGCGAAATCTGTTCAGTACCGCTCTGAATTGAACTTTGTTGCAGAGACAGTTTTTTGATCCGTGATATTTCCATACTAAGTTGCGCTGCACGCACACTTTGGCCCTGTGCTAAATAGGCCAGCTCTAAGCCTAAGGTGTCATAGCGTGATTGCGCCACGCACTCACTATGAGTTGCCTGCGAGTGCGCACTTTTCGCGGCGTTCTCGCTGACCTTTAATTGACTGTATAAGTCCTCTATGACACTTTCAAACAAAACTATTTTGGGATGAGTATTGATAAGTTCAGCTCTTTTTTAGCGGGTGATCGGCGGGCAGTTGTTTTTCAATCCAAAGTGCCAGTTTGTGTTTCATACCACTGCCATCCTCTTTGTCTTGGGGCAGTGGAATAATTAGTTTATCTTGAACTAGTAGTCGGTAGATTGCCTCTACTTTGATGGTCATTGAATCGGAGGGTTCAAATTTTCCGGCGCCGCGCTGTTGTATGTAAACCGCACCCACTCTAATCGCTTCTTTTAAGAGGGGGGCATCTTGTTTTAATTGTGATTTCATAAAAATTCCTTTTAGCAGTGGCATGGGGTCTATAGGAAAGATTTGTTACCCATAACCTAAGACATAAAGTATGCACTATCGAATCACCCCTGTAACCGATTTTTCTCAGAACAACCGTTATTCTTTGACCAGAAAAATACTGAAACGGCCGTGCTAGGACTCGTCTGAATCTTGCATCCAAGACTCGCGCATTATCATCGAGGTACTGCAGGTAATATGATGGGCTGCTGCAGATGATGAAAAAGTTATAGCATCATTAGAGGAGTTGGATTTATCTTCGCGGACCTGCTTAGTGACGTAAAATCAATGAAATTAGACTGCTAAGGCGTTGCTAATAGTGCGTTATGGGACGCCTCTAGCAGAGTTGTTCTGCCTGGGAGTGATTCAGGAAAGTATATAATAAGTGGCTTTTATCGGCTGGCTAGTGGCAGTTGTTACTGCCTCTGAGCAATGACGTTAATATTATTTCAGCATTGGAACTCAGCGAGACAACTAGCCGGTCCAGCGCTCCGCAAAGTGCATTTCTGAACCGAGTTGGTCGGACGAGGTGTTGAACGATCGCAAGCTTCTACTGGTGACTTCATCGACTAACATACACTGTAATACTCGTTCTATCAGTGATGCTTCGCCTTTAGCACTATCGCTAAGGGTTGCGTCTGCGGTGAAAAAATCGTCGAGGGTAAGGCTGGATTCTTCAGTAGGTGTCCAACTTTGGCCGTTTTCAAGAATCATTATACTGTTATCGGCTAATTGAATTTCTACTCTATCGTACTGGGCAGTAAAAATTCTATCACCGATAAAAATATTGTTGTGCTGATAGAGGCGCCAGCGTCGGCCCATAGCGCCCTCTACGGTGGCGGGACGGGTTAAAGAGATTACCTTGCCAATAGCTTTCATAGCGTCTCGTCATATTATTATCAGGTAATTAAGTAGTGAGGCCTCAGGATTGTTAACCCAAAGGGCATGATAACTGGGGCGTTAAGATCGGCTCAATACCCAAAAATGAGAGTATATTAGCTGCGCTTCACCTGCTTAGTTTCACCTCTGCTCGTGAGCTTGTGTTGAGGTCGTTAGCGGTGATCTATACAAAGAGCCTGGGCTGTCTTCTTTGCGTATAATGCGTAGCTGCAGCGTTATGAATATTATTTTACTCGAGAGATGATTAACGCTATATTAATATTTCTCAGTATAGATCAGCCTTGATGCTCAAACAATTGATTCGTTAATAAACAGTAACATTATCTTACGACCGATTGAAGCCATCTTTTTAGCTACTTTAACCGACGGCAGTTTAAGGATAGTCAAGAAATCGGTAATTTCCAGAGCTATGTTTTGCTCGCGAGTATTATTAGTCAATAGACAGCGAACTCAAGGTGCTGCAACTGCGATAAATTTCCCAATTAGCAGGGAGTCATGATTTACTTAAAACTTTTGACTCGCGTGATCGCAATACAATTCCCATCATTTTGTAGGTGAGTACTGCCGCTGCAAAATCATAGGCGTGAAAGCCTTCAATCGGTGCAAACTCCATGATATCAAAGCCAATAATCTCTCTTTGTTTAGCGATAGATTCGAACAAATTAAGGGTTTGATACCAGCCTAAGCCCCCGGGAACAGGTGTGCCGGTGGAGGGGAAAACCGAGGGGTCCATACCATCGATGTCGAGGGTGAAAAATACCTTCTGCGGAAAATCATCTGGCAGCGTGATCTCCTGAATATTGTGCGGTACTAAGTGATCTGCATCTTGGAAATAGACCCCGTGTTGCTCTCTGATCTGCATTTCTTCTTCACAAAATGCACGAATGCCCAGTTGATAGAGGGGGATGCCTAAGTCGACACAGCGCTTCATTACGCTGGCGTGCGAAAGAGGGTCGCCTTCATAGGCCTCGCGTAAATCAGCATGAGCATCAATTTGCACGATACCAAAATCATCGAAACCAGCATCGCGTAAGCCTTTAGCCACCCCATAAGTGACGGTGTGTTCGCCACCAAAAATAATAGGAGTCGCCCCCTGTTGAATAATGTTGCTTACCGCCGTGGCTATATTGTCAATGACTTGCTGGGGGGGCAGGTCGCACTCGAGCGGCGGGCAAGTGTAAATACCTGCAGCACAAGGTTTGCTCTTGCCATCCCACTGCTCAAGTTGCCATGATGCCTTGAGAATAGCGGATGGGCCATTGCCGGTACCACCACCATAGGAAACCGATTGCTCGTAGGGGACCGGTAATATGTGGAAGGCGGCATCTTGGGGCGCGGGTTGCTCTATTTCTGAGCCTAAAAAAATCGGATAATTATCTTGCTGAGTGGTCATGTGGTTCTCTTTTCTAATGCCTGAAATTTTAGGAGAGGCGGTGCTTAAAGTCATTGTAATCGAATTCTCTGATGATCTTAAGCGTATCAGTCTGTGAATTCCACAGCGCTAATGCCGGTAATTTTGTGCCATTAAAAGTGCTGGTTTTAACCATAGTGTAATGTGCCATATCTTCAATAATCAGCCGTTGCCCAATGTTCAATGGCTGGGCAAAACTGTAATCGTTAATAATGTCACCCGCGAGGCAAGTTAAGCCTCCGAGGCGGTAATTATGCCGGTATTGGCCTGTTTCACCGGCGCCGGTAATATCCGGTCGATAGGGCATTTCCAAAGTGTCCGGCATATGACAAGTCGCCGAGGTATCTAATATTGCCTGCTTGCCATCACTGTCGATAATATCCAGTACTTCAGTGCAGAGGATGCCAGTGCCAATGGCAATTGCCTCACCGGGTTCCAGATAAACCTGCACTTGATATTTGGCAGAAAATTGCTTGATTCGGGCTATCAGCCCGTCAATGTCATATTCCGGCGCGGTGATATGGTGACCCCCACCAAAGTTAATCCAGCTCATTTGGTGCAGTAGGTGGCCAAATTTTTTCTCTACCGCATCCAAGGTGCGCGCTAACTCAGCAAAGCCCTGCTCGCAGAGTGTATGGAAATGTAAACCACTAATCCCCTCAAGGTCTTGATCTTCTAAGCTACTGATGCGAATACCTAAACGCGAGCCCGCTGCACAGGGGTCATAGATGGGTACACTTCCCTCGGAGTGCTCTGGGTTGATCCGCAAGCCAAAGGCTAATTTTGGGCGTTTTATCGTGGCAGCTTGAATCAAGGTTTGAAAGCGCCGCCACTGACTTAAGCTATTGAAGACAATATGATCGGCGAAACCCAGTAGCTCTTCGAGATCGGATTGACTGAAAGCGGCGCTGTAGACATGGACTTCAGCGCTGTGTTGCCGATAGTGATATTCTTCTTTTCCCAATCGAGCTTCATAGAGGCCGCTGGCACATATCCCATCCAAGTAACGGGCGGTCAAAGGTCCTAACTGCCACATGGAAAATGCTTTCAGCGCCGCCAGCACTTTTGCGCCACTTTGTCTGGCGACCTGATTGAGTATGATCAAGTTGCGCTCGATCGCGACTTCATCTACCACAAAGCAGGGGGAGGGCAGCCGCTGTAAATCTAATTTAGAAAAGTCGGTAAATTGCATAGGTTATAGAGATCTAGGTTGCATGATTAAGTGTCTAGATTGAATTCATCTAATTCGATGACTTTCCAGGGCAGACCGTGTTGATTCATATCGGCCATAAAACTATCCGGGTCTAGTTGTTCCATATTCCACACGCCAGGTTTAATCCACTTGCCCTCTAGTATTTGCTTGGCGCCAATCATGGCGGGTACACCAGTGGTGTAGGAGATGGCCTGTGATCCGACTTCTTTATAACACTGTTGATGATCGCAAGTATTGTATAGGTAGACAATTTTTTCACGACCATCTTTGATCCCGCGCACCACCGCGCCGATACACGTTTTACCCACGGTCCGTGGGCCCAGCGAAGAGGGATCGGGCAATAATTTAGCCAGTAGTTGAATCGGTACTATCTGCTGACCATTAAACTCGATAGCCTCAATACCTAACATACCGACATTTCCCAGTACTTCTAGGTGCTTGAGGTAGCTCTCGCCAAAACTCATCCAGAATTGAGCGCGCTTGATGCTCGGATAGTGTTTGGTTAAAGATTCTAGTTCTTCGTGGTACATACGATAAATATCAAAAGTACCAATCTCTTCGGGACAGGTGAAAGTGGCTTTTTTGGACAGGGCAGGGGTGGTGATAAACTCGCCATTTTCCCAGTGACGACACTCAGCCGTGACTTCGCGAATATTTATTTCCGGGTTAAAGTTGGTGGCAAATGGGTAGCCGTGGTCACCGCCATTGACATCGATGATATCGAGTTCGTGAATTTCATCGAAGTAGTGTTTGGCTAAGTAGGCGGTAAACATATTAGTTGCCCCCGGGTCAAAACCACTGCCCAGCAGTGCGATTAAACCGGCTTTTTCGAATTTTTCTTGGTAGGCCCACTGCCATTTGTACTCGAACTTAGCCGTGTCTAAGGGCTCGTAGTTGGCAGTGTCCATGTAGTGAACACCCGCTGCTAAGCAGGCATCCATGATGGTCAAATCTTGATAGGGCAGTGCGACATTGATCACTAACACCGGCTGCTCGGCACGCAGTAAGGCGGTTAACTCTGGCACATTATCGGCATCCACTTGTGTAGTGCGAATAATTTGACCGGTTTTTTCTTTCACCAGTGCGGCGATTGCCTCGCACTTAGAGAGAGTGCGGCTGGCCAGTAAAATGTCACTGAAGATAGTGGCGACTTGCGCGCATTTTTGTACCACGACACCACCGACCCCGCCGGCACCAATTATAATTACTTTAGACATAGTGGTTCCCTTTTAAAATTATGTAGGTTCAACCTGAATTCGACTGCCGGATTTAGGTTCAATGCTGCTCGCGCTCAAAATAGGTATAACCCTGCAAGCTATCCTTGAATGCGCGTAACATCTTTTGCCTCTGGGAGGCACTAATCTTTTTATCGCGTACCGCTTGTTCCGCGGTGCGCCTGAATTGTTCTAACATTTGCTTGGGCTCGTACTCTACATAACTCAATACATCGGCGATGCTGTCCCCTTGAAACTCCCGGACGAAATCAAAGCTGGAATCCGGGTTGATTTTAACACTGACGACATTGGTATCACCAAATAAATTGTGTAAGTCACCTAAAGTTTCTTGGTAAGCGCCCACTAGAAAGACGCCAATATAGTATTCTTCGTCTTCATTTAACGAGTGTAGGGGCAGAGTGTTACGGATACCCTGTGGTGAGATGAATTTGTCTATTTTACCGTCGCAGTCACAGGTGATATCGGCAATAATTGCCTGTCGTGTTGGCTGTTCATCTAAACGGTGGATCGGCATCACCGGGAATACTTGCTCTATTGCCCAGATGTCGGGGAGCGATTGAAACAGACTAAAGTTACCGTAGTAAATGTCGCATAATAACTCGGGTAAATTTTCCAGCTCTGGTGGGATTCGCTCTATGCTTTTTAACAGCTTGGCGATTTTATCCAGTACCGAGAGAGTGATGTTATCGGCGAGGGCTCGATCTCTCAGGCCCAGGTGACCGCGGCGAAATAATTCTCTTATTTCATCGCGATAATAGAGTGCATCGTTGTAACACTCTTGAAAATTATTCTCATTGACATCGACATTGACACTAAACAGGTTGTGTAGGGTTTCATGATCGCTCTCTTTGAGTTTGGCGGGGAGCGGCTGCGGTTCATGATTGCGTACATCTAAAATATTAAACAACAACAGTGATGAGTAGGCGACTGTGGCGCGTCCCGATTCAGTGACTATGGTCGGGTGGGTTATCTGCAGTGGGTTTAAACACTCGGCGATGGTCTCCACTATGTTGACACAGTACTCATCTAACTGATAATTCATGCTGTGAGTACTGTTGGTACGTGCACCTTCATAATCTACGGCTAAACCACCCCCGAGATCTAAGTAACCCATAGGTGCGCCTTCATTGATTAGACCTGTATAGAAGCGACAGGCCTCTAACACTCCGCTGCGGATATTGCGGATATTGGGAATTTGCGAGCCTAAATGGCAGTGTAACATTTGCAGACAATCGATCATGTTCGCATCTTTAAGCTGTTCAACGACATCCAATAGGGCGCTGGTGGATAAGCCGAAGATAGAGCGATCACCGCTGTCTTCATTCCAATGACCGTCGACTATCACCGAAGATTTTATGCGTACACCGATAAAAGGTGTAATGCCCAGCGCTTTACTGCGCTCTAAAATAATCGGTAACTCTGCCGGTGTCTCCAGCACAAAGAAACAGTGGATACCTAACTGAGTGGCGTACAGACCCAGATCAACAAATTCGGCATCTTTATAACCGTTGCAAATAATTAAGCTATTGTGATCGCGCAACTGGGAGAGGGCGATAATTAATTCAGCTTTAGACCCTGCTTCCAAGCCGTGATTAAAGCGCTGACCAAAATCGGCAATTTCCTCGATGACATGACATTGCTGATTGACTTTGATAGGGAAGACACCGCGATATTCTCCCTGGTATTGGACGGCACTAATGGCGCGATGAAAAGCTTCATTAAGCTCTTTGATACGGTGGTCTAAGACGTTTTCAATACGTAGAATACAGGGCATTTCCAGGCCACGCTCTTTCATGCCCTCGACAATTTTTAACAGAGAGACGCTGTTGGATGGCTGGTTATTTTGTACAGTAACTTGTACCTCGCCACGCTTGGAAATATTGAAGTAGCCAGCTCCCCATTCATTAATAGCGTATAAGTTTTCGCTGTCGCTGATCTGCCAGTCTTCACTGGGGCTGTTTGAATTTGTTTTTTGCATTAGCTAGTCATCTAAAAGAAAAAATTAAAAAGTATAATAAATCGTCGAGTGGTCGGTATTGTATAGCGCTTAAACAACTTCTACTATGGATAGTATAGTTTAAAAGTCAGCCGCTGATTATCCATTTTTTTTGCTAAATATCAAACTGCTCGATAGCTATTTATCTCAATTTAGTAAAACAGTGGGCAGATAAAAATTTGTCATTGAATGTTGTCAAATTTAATTAGTGCTGTAAATAATGAATATATTCAACTACGCTACTCTCAGATAGATCTGTAGTTATAAGAACGATAGAGCTTGGACAGTGGGGAAGCTGGGTAAACATCCCTTTAAATTATCCTAAAGGGCTGATATAGTTAGGTAATATTTAAAGGTTATCGATAATCGGAAATAAATATGGCCGACGAAATCAATTAACGGCTGAATGTAAGGACACTACTTAATAATAAAAAATAGAGAGGAGAATGTCGCTACCATGAAAGTGAATTATTTTTCAACGGATTCGGAATTTCAACTCCCTAAAACAATTGTTTATTTTACTTTAGCGCTCTGTATTGCCCCTTTGCTATTAGAGTTAAGTGGTGTGGATTTTGGAAATTCAATCCCCGCTTTGCTTTCAACGACCGAGTCGATCAGCGTTGATCAAATGTTTTATCAACTCGCTGGTGGCTTTACCCATGCCCTGCTGGAATGGACCGCTTTTTGTGCGGCTATTTTTGTGGTTTTACTGACTTTCTGTCACTACTCTATCACTAAAGATGTCACGACGCCGGTGATTGGTGTCGCCCTATTTTGCGCGGGAGCGATGGATGCTTTTCATACTTTAGCAGCGACTAGACTCGTCTCGGCAGTGGCTGATAATAAAGATTTAATCCCTTTTACCTGGGCGTTGTCGCGGGTGTTTAATGCGCTTATTATGATCGCCGGGGTTGGCATTTTTCTGCGCGGCGATAAAATTAGACCCAGCAGGGGCATATGGTTCATAGTCATCACCAGTTTAGTTTTTTCTGCTGTCGGTTATGTATTGATCCACTTGGCAGCCACTAGTCATACCTTACCTCAAACGCAGTTTCCCGACGCTTTCATCCGTCGCCCCTATGATGTGCTACCACTATTATTATTTCTGTTTGCGGGGTTATTTATCTATCCGCTGTTTTTAAAGCGTTACCCCAGTATTTTTGCCTCGGCACTGTTGCTTAGTGCCGTGCCGGAAGTGGTGGTGGAATTACACATGGCTTTTGGCTCGCAGCGGTTGTTTGATAGTGATTTTAATGTGGCGCATTTTTTAAAGATAATTGCCTATGTGGTCCCATTGAGCGGGTTAGTTTTAGATTATTTGCTTACCTATAAGCAGCAGCAGATACATCATCAACAACTACTTGAAACTCATCAAAAATTAAATGTTAAAGCGGATGAAATGAAGCAGTTAAACTACAAATTAAAACAATCCAATCAAGAATTGGAAAAATTTGCCTATGTTGCCTCTCATGATTTACAGGAGCCTCTGAGAAAAATACAAGCTTTTGGAGACCGTCTACAATCTAGTTTAGATAAGAATACCAATGAGAAGGCACTAGATTATATTTCTCGTATGCAAAAATCATCCACCAGAATGCGCAGTCTGATTGATGACTTGTTATTGTTCTCGCGATTGGGCAGCCGAGAATACCAATTTAGAAGTGTCGATCTCAATAAGGTTGTGCAGCTGGTCCAAGATGACCTGCAAATACTGATAAAAGAAAAGAGAGCGGAAATCGTCTGCCAGTCCCTACCGATTATTTACGGCGAAAGTAGTAAGTTATATCAGGTCTTTCTCAATCTGCTTAATAATTCATTAAAATTTGGCCGCTCGGATGTAAGCCCTAAAATAACTATTAGCTGTGAACTTGTCGAGCAAGAGCAGCGATCGCTCTGGAAAATTTCTATTCAAGATAATGGTATTGGTTTTGATTTGAAATATAAAGATAAAATATTTGAAGTGTTCCAACGTTTACATGGGCGCAGTCAATACGAAGGTACGGGCATAGGCTTGGCCATTTGCAAAAAAATCATGGAAAAACACCAAGGTGAAATCACTGTGCAATCTGAGCTTGGTCGCGGCAGCTGTTTTATTTTGTGGTTGGAAAAAATGAGGAGAGAAGATGAAAAGTAATATGATGTCAATCCATATGTGTGATGATGATCTAGATGATCAATTATTGGTATCAGATGCCCTGTTAGAGGCAAAGCTTGGGAACCCTATTGACTTTACTAACAATGGTTTAGAACTATTGCAATACTTAAGAAGAGAGGGTGAGTTTAGCCACCTTCAGGGAGAACCTCTACCCGGATTGATATTGTTAGATTTAAATATGCCAATTATGGATGGGCGAGAAGTGTTGAATGAACTTAAAAGAGATCCGGTGTTTAAAGCGATCCCCGTGGTTATTTTGACGACTTCCAAGGCGGAAGAAGATATTGCAAAAACTTACAATATGGGGGTTAATTCTTTTATTATCAAACCTGTATCTTTCGATAGTTTGGTTGAAACGATCAAGTCAATGACTAATTATTGGTTTCATATCGTCTCCTTACCTGACAACTTAAAATAACTCTATTGGCTGCGGCATGACAATTAATTACAACCGTATGGAAGTGCTCATTGTCGAAGACGATGAAGATGATTATATCCTGCTTAAAGAGTTATTAGAGGAGGCGTTCGGAGTTGTAGGCAAGATTGATTGGGCTGAAGATTTTAGTAGTGCTCGGTTGTTAATTAAGCAAAGCGACTATCAGATGTACTTTATTGACAATCGCTTAGGCGCTGAATTAGGTCTGGATTTAATTCTAAGTATTAAACAAAAATATGAGATCGCACCGCCTATCATTATGTTGTCAGGCGTTGATGATAGACGTACCGACATCAAGGCCATGAACTACGGTGCTGACGATTATTTAATTAAAAGTCAGTTGAGTCCATTACTGTTAGAAAGAACGGTTCGCTACATATTAAACCATAAAATATTTGAAGAAAAACTCAATAGACTGGCGCATTATGACGCGTTAACCGGGCTGTATAATCGCAGTATATTTAATGAATTGATGAGTGCGGCTATCGAGGAGAGTAAGAGGACTGAAAAGGCCTTTGCCTTAGTCACTATAGATCTAGATGATTTCAAATACGTTAATGATAATTATGGTCACCCTGCGGGAGATTTATTGTTAACTAAAGTGGCCAGAAGGTTGAAGCACTCAGTGCGCAGTGCAGATATTGTGGCACGCTTAGGCGGGGATGAGTTCTCACTGCTAATAAAAAATGTCGAGAATAATTTCAACCTGGTCAAAATTATCGAAACTATCATGCGTGTGTTTGATACACCTATCCAGGTAAGGGGCAAAGAACTAACGGTCTCTATCAGTGCCGGAATAGCTATTTATCCACATGATGCAATAGACAGTCGTGAATTAATTGAGCATAGTGATAGGGCTATGTATCAGGCAAAAGATAAAGGTAAAAACACTTATAGTTTTTATAACCAAGACCTACATCAACAGGCAAAAAACCGGCACTCTTTAGAGCTTAAACTGACTGCAGCGATTCAACAAAACAGCTTAATATTACATTATCAGCCCATATTAACCTTAGCTAGTCAAAAAATTATCTGTTTTGAAGCGTTATTGCGCTTTAGAGATGAACAGGGTGAATTTTATAATACCGAAGAATTGATCTCGATTGCCGAACAGAGCCCGCTGATTAATGATTTGGGGCTATGGGTTTTTGATGCTGCCTGTGCGCAGTTAATGAAATGGCAGCAGGGGCAACAATATAGCGGAAAGATAGCCATCAATGTCTCCCCAAAGCAGTTCAAAACTTCAGCTTTCACAGAACACGTGCTTAGCGTGGTAAAACAATATCCTCAGTTGTGCCACAAATTGATTTTCGAATTGACAGAGCGTGATTTATTGGACGATCAGTCGACAACGATTGAGCGGCTGCAGCGTTTGGTCGATGTCGGCTGTGAATTTTCCCTCGATGATTTTGGTACTGGTCACTCTTCACTTACCTATCTTCGAACCTTGCCTTTAACCATTATCAAGATAGATAAATCTATCGTGCAAAAACTGTTGGATGATCCTAGAGAGCTAGCTCTGTGTAAGGCGATAATTACCATGGCCCAAGCCCTAGATATCGATGTGGTGGCAGAGGGGATAGAGAGCCAGCAAATAGCAAAGTTGTTAGAATCACTAGACTGTCCACAAGTACAGGGCTATTCCTTTGCCAGACCAAAACCTGCCGATCAGCTTGAATTCATCTTTAGCCAACCTCCAGAGACCTCAACATAAGCTGACCAGTAAAAGTAATATAAGACAAAAATCGACGAAACAGCGAGATCAGTGTAACCCCGCTCTATAGGTATTGAACCAGCTTGTTACGCAGAGTAGTCATCATGCTCTTTGGGTGAGTTATGCCAAGGTCCCCCCCCTGTTCATCTTCATTAAATAGCTGCTGATTCGAAATTAGTATTAAAGTGTTTTCCTAACAGAGCGTGATAAAAATTGTCATCGTTGAGTATGCCTAGTACCTTTTCCTGCTCAGCCAAAATCAGTGGTAATCCGGTGTGATGTTTGATTTCAATGGCGCGGCGCATCCCTATATCCGGGGGGGTAATAGTGATAGCTTTCCTGGATAATAGTGCAATGTCTTGCTCTGGGGAACAATACTGCATGGCTAACTCAGTGGTATTTCGCGTCACTTTGATTAGCTGTTGTCCTTGATCAAGTTGCAACCTGATCGCCTGTTTTAGATCTAAATGTAAGCCGAATTCATCCCCGGGCAGCTGACTTACCGGCGTCATCAATGCGTGGCCTTTGAGGACGTTTAAAGGATTGGTATGGGCGACGAAATCTTGTACGTAAGCAGTAGCTGGGTTTAACACGATATTTTCGGGGGTGTCATATTGGATAATCTGAGCAGATTCCATAATGCCAATTTTACTGCCAATTTTCAGTGCTTCGTCCAGATCGTGACTGACAAAAACGATGGTTTTTTGCATATTTTGCTGCAACTCAATTAATTCGTCTTGCAGCTGTGTTCTGATCAGCGGATCTAGCGCCGAAAAGGGTTCATCCATTAATAGAATGTCGGTATCCATGGCGAAGGCGCGGGCCAAGCCGACTCTTTGCTGCATACCGCCAGATAACTGGTTGGGCAGCTTGTCAGCCCACTGCTCTAGTCCCACCAATTGCAGCTGATGCATGGCCTTTTGGTGGCGGTCGGTTTTGTTCATGCCCTGCATATCAAGACCAAAGGCGACGTTGTCTAACACGTTAAGCCAGGGCATCAGGGCAAAGTTTTGAAATACCATCGAGACTCTATTGCTGCGCATGTGCCGTAAAGTAGTGCTATCGCAACGGGCGATATCAACCATTTCATCGCCATCCTGGACTAACAGCTTACCGCGACTAATCGGGTTAAGGCCATTAATAGCGCGTAATAAGCTGGACTTTCCCGAGCCTGAAAGCCCCATTAAGACACAGATTTCCCCCGCATTGATCTCGAGGCTAGCATTGTGCACACCCACGGTATCACCCGTATCACCGAGGATTTGATGACGGCTTTTACCATCATCTAACATCGCCAGTGTTTTAGCGGTATTTTTGCCAAAGATGACATCGACGTTTTGAATACTAATAGCGCTCATGATTACCCCTCCCCTTTGGCGCCTGGCGCCTTGAAAATCCGGTCGAGGATAATGGCGACTAAGACGATGGCGAGTCCCGCTTCAAACCCCTGCGAAATGTTAACGGTATTGAGAGCTCTTACCACGGGTTTTCCCAGTCCGTCGGCACCTACTAGGGCGGAAATTACCACCATGGAGAGAGAGAGCATGATGCACTGGGTAATACCGGCCATGATGCTGGGCATAGCGGCGGGTAATTCTACTTTATAAAGCAACTTGAAAGGGGTGGCGCCAAAGGCGCGGCCCGCTTCAATTAATTCACTGGGCACTTTACTTATGCCTAAGTAGGTGAGGCGAATAGGGGCTGCAATCGCAAAAATGATGGTTGAGACAAGCCCGGGTACCACGCCTAGACCAAATAGCACTAAAGTGGGGATTAAATAGACGAAAGTGGGGATAGTTTGCATTAAATCCAAGATTGGCCTGAGGATGGTGTAAAGCCAAGGTTTGTGCGCGGCGGTGATACCGATAGGCACACCAAAGGCAATGGAGATAGTGGTTGCAGTGATTACTAGTACAAAGGTTTCGAGCATTTCTTGCCAGTAGCCTAAATTCAAAATAAGTAACAGCGCGCAGACGACGAAAACGACCAGCGGTATACTGCGGTGTAAAAACCAGGCGAGAGCGGCGGTGGCTATCATAGGTACAAAAGGGGGTAACCAGACGAAGAATCCGACGATGTTAAGGATTAGGAACTCTAGAGACACAGAAATTGCATCGAATATAAAGTCAGCGTTGTCAGTTAGCCAGTCGACAATATCCTCCATGACGGAGCCTATCGGAATTTTGTGTTCAGTGATCCAGTTCATGCAAGTGCCTTTCATCTAAAAAAATGCAATAGAAGTACTAAAGGGGTAGAAACCCCTGGCGAATGAAGAAGAGGGCGGACAGCCCTCTAAGTGTGGAAATCACATAGAAAGACTGCTTTTTACTGCCTGTAGAGCATCGCCGCCGTCTTTGGTGGTAACACCTTTTAGCCAGGCATCTAATACATCTTGATTGGCCTGTAACCAAGTCTTAGCTGCCACTTCAGGCTTTTTACCATCATCCAAAATAGCGCCCATGATTTGGTTTTCCATCGCTAAAGTGAAATTTAGATTTTGCACCAATTGGCCGATGTTCGGACAATCTGTCAGATAGTTTTTGCGCACGTTGGTGTAGACACTAGCGCCCCCGTAATTAGGGCCGAAGAAATCATCACCGCCGTCGAGATAGGCCATGTCGATATTGGCATTCATCGGGTGGGGTGCCCAACCTAGGAAGGCAATCCATTGCTGGCGTTTAGCGGCGCGTGATACTTGTGAAAGCATGCCCGCTTCAGAGGATTCCACCAGCTTAAAGCCCTCTAGTGCAAAGGCATTTTTGTCGATCATCGACTGGATGATACGGTTGCCATCGTTGCCGGGTTCTATGCCGTAAATTTTACCTTTGAAGTTGTCTTTATACTTGGCTAGATCGGCAAAGGTTTTTACCCCACCGTCAAACACGTACTTGGGCACGGCTAAGGTATATTTTGCACCGGTTAAGTTGGCGCGTACTGTCTCAACAGTTCCCGCATCCCGGTATTTAGCGATGTCCGCTTCCATGGTGGGCATCCAGTTCCCCAAGAATATGTCAATATCGCCATTGGCTAGCGAGGTATAGGTGACCGGCACTGACAGTAATTGAGTACTGGTTTTATACCCCAGAGCACTGACTATTTCACTGGTGACAGCAGTAGTCGCGGTGATGTCAGTCCAGCCTACATCGGAAAATCTGACTTTGTCGCAGCTACCGGCAAAAGCGCCAGTAGTGATTAAACCTAGGGACAAAATCGCGGCAGTCAGTAAATGCTTATTTTTTTTTGTTTTCTGAATAGTCGACATGATATTTCCTTATCTATCTCTTTATATGAAGTGGCCGGGAGGTCCCGACCGATTAAGGGTTAAGCTTAGGTCAGGATTTTTCTGGTTGTGGATGAAGGCGCTGTTGTTCTCGCCATTGATGATCTTCCCAGACCGGCAGGTTGGCGGCCGGTAGTGGTTGCCTGCCTAGAATAAGGTCGGCGGCTTTTTCCGCGACCATGATAGTAGGTGCATTTAAGTTACCATTGGTGATGGTCGGAAAAACAGAGGAGTCGACCACCCGCAACTGCTTAATGCCGCGCACTTGGCAATCACTATTGAGTACCGCAAGAGGGTCGTCATCGGCACCGATTTTGCAGCTGCAAGATGGGTGGTAGGCACTCTCTACATTTTCTTTGACCCACTGGTCTATTTCCTCATCTGATAAAATTTGATCACTAGGTTGTAGCACTTGATCACGGTATTCATCCAGCGCGCTCTGGCTGAGAATTTCTCGGGTCAACCTTATGCAACTGCGCCAATCTTGCCGATCTTGCTCGGTACTTATATAGTTGAAAATGATGTTTGGTTTAGCCAGTGGGTCGTCAGAGGTAATCCAAACTCTGCCGCGGCTGGTGGGCTTGTTGGGCCCAACATGCACTTGATAGCCGTGACCATCAACCGCTTGGGCTCCGTCGTAGCGCATCGCAGCAGGTAAAAAATGAAATTGGATGTCGGGCCATTCAACGCCAGCTCGGGAGCGAATAAAGCCACAGGATTCGAAGTGGTTAGAAGCACCAAGTCCAGTCTTAGTCAACAGCCAGCGCGCGCCTATAAAAGCTTTGCTGAATAAATCTAATTTGCCGTTTAAGGTAATTGGCTGCTTACAGCTATATTGGTAGTAGACCTCTAGGTGATCCTGGAGGTTTTCCCCCACCCCTGGCAATTCGTGAACTATCTCAACACCCGCCTCTTTTAATACCTGCGCGGGGCCGATGCCAGACAGCTGTAAAAGTTGCGGCGAGCCAATAGACCCAGCACTTAATATCACTTCTCGGTTGGCATAAACGCGATGAATCACACCCTTTCTTTGATATTCCACGCCCTCTGCGGTTTTGTCACTGATTAAAATTTTGCGACAGATAATCCCGCTGATTAAGCAAAAATTTTCTCTTTTCATGGTGCGCCGCAAATAGGCGTTACTGGTGGAGGCGCGCACTCCGTTTTTGACGGTCATATGCATAGGGCCAAAACCCTCTTGCTGAAAACCATTATAATCGTCAGTTTTAGGGTACCCCGCTTCAATGCCAGCATTAATAAATGCTTGGTAGAGCGGGGTAGTGGTCATATTATTGCCATTACAGGTGGTCAGAGGACCATCGCCACCGCGATAATCATCAGCGCCATTCATCCAGTTCTCGGCTTTTTTGAAGTAGGGCAGGCAGTGCTGATAATCCCATTGATGAGCACCTTGGAGTTGCCATTGATCAAAATCTTTGGCGTGTCCACGCACATAGACCATACCGTTGATAGAAGAACTTCCTCCCAGTACTTTGCCTCTGGGACAGTGGAGCACCCGGTTGTCTAACCCCGGCTCTGGCTGGGAGTCAAATTGCCAAGTGTAACGGCTGTTGTTCATCGGGAAGGACAGGGCGGTCGGCATCTGAATAAAAATACTTTTATCAGTGCCCCCGGCCTCTAGCAATAGTATTGAGTACTTGCCATCGGCCGATAATCTGTCGGCTAAAACACAGCCAGCTGAGCCCGCGCCGATAATGATATAATCGTAGTTCTGTGTATCGTTTAGTAAGGACACTCGACATCCCCCAGCTCGACATAGACACTTTTTACTTGGGTGTATTGGTTTAAGGTCTCCATCCCATTTTCGCGACCTATGCCCGATTGTTTATAGCCCCCGACTGGCATTTGCGCTGGGGAACTCCCCCAAGTATTAATCCAGCAGATGCCCGCTTGTAATTTGGCAATAACCCGGTGTGCTCGAGCAAAATCAGTGGTGAAAATGCCGGCGGCAAGACCAAAATCCGTATTATTAGCGCGCTCGATAACTTCTTCTTCGGTGTCAAACTTTAAAATAGACATCACCGGGCCAAAAATTTCATCGGTGACATTCGGCATCTCATCAGTGCAGTCGGAAAATACCGTAGGCTGGACAAAGTTGCCCGCCTCTAGGCCATTTTCGGTCACTCGCTCACCGCCGCAAACAAGGGTTGCTCCCGCCGTTTTAGCGGCCTCTATATAAGAGAGTACTTTTTCTAAGTGGGGTTTGGAAATTAGCGCACCCACTTGAGTATTGGCATTGGTCGGATCGCCGATAATCATTTTTTCAGTGCGCTGTTTGATTTTTTGAATAAACTCAGCGTAGATACTACTGTGGACAAAGACGCGGGTACCGTTGGTACAGACCTCACCTTGGGTATAAAAATTAGCCAGTAGCGCCCCTGAGACCGCATTCTCAAGGTTGGCATCGGCAAAGGCGATGAAAGCAGATTTTCCGCCCAGCTCCATCGTCACTTGTTTGAGGGTACTCGCCGCATCCGCCATCACTTTTTTACCGGTCCCGCACTCTCCGGTAAAAGATACTTTTGCGATACCCGGGTGTCTGGTCAATGCCCGTCCTACGATTGCATTACCCTGTACTACATTAAACACGCCATCTGGTAGACCTGCTTCGGTATAAATTTCAGCGAGCTTTAACACACTTAACGGGGTCTCTTCAGAAGGTTTAAAGATCATCGCGTTGCCCGCGGAGAGGGCGGGAGCTGATTTCCACATCGCTATTTGGATCGGGTAATTCCAGGCGCCTATACCCGCACAAATACCCAGGGGTTCACGCTTAGTGTAGTAAAAGTTTGAACCGCCTAAATCTTGGTGACTACCGGCGATGCTAGTGGCCAATCCCGCGTAGTACTCAATCACATCGGCGCCACTGGCGATATCGACACAATCGGCTTCTTGGATGGGTTTGCCCGTGTCTAGTACTTCCAACATGGCTAGCTCATCATTACGCTCACGTAAAATAGTGACGGCGCGCTGTAAAATGCGACCGCGCTCGGTGCCACTCATCTGCGACCATACAGCGAAGCCACGCTCGGCGGATTTTACCGCCCTATCAACATCGGCCAAAGATGCTTGCTGAATTTGTGCCAGCAACGCTCCGGTCGCCGGGTTGTAGCTGTTAAATGTTTCACCTGAAGTAGCGGCAGTGTATTGTCCGTGTATATATAATTGCGTAGGGTTCATGTTCATGTTCTTTTCGCTAGTTGACGTTGATGGTGGAACTCCACTGTTTCACTGGGGAGTTGTTTTTCAAGATAGTCGGCAATAATTCGCTGGGCGAGTTGGCCGTCAATGCCGGTGGGAGACAGTGAGCCGCGCAACCAGATACCATCAATTAAGGCGGCGATAGAGAGGGCGACAAATTTAGCCCGCTCTGGCGTTAATACTCTTTTGAGCTCGATCAGCAAGTGTGAAAGTAAGCGCTTTTCATTAACTCTCTGCAGCCGATATAGCTTGGGTTGGTGCATTGCCTGGGCCCAAAACGCCAGCCAGGTTTTTACTACTTTAGAATCGAGCTGCACCAGATCGAAGTTGCCAGCAACGATGGCATTAATGCGCTCTATCACATCATCTTTGGCGCACAGTGCCAAGCGCTGCTGTACCCCCTGTGAGAGCTGCCGCAAAATACTGCGCATCGTCTCTTCAAGTAAGTTATCTTTACCGCCAAAATAGTGATTGATAATAGCGGGTGATACTCCCGCATAACTACTAATCATAGCAACACTGGCTTTTTGTAGGCCCACCTCATTAATGGTATGCATAGTCGCATCGATTAATTGAGGTTTTCTGATAGCTGGCATTCCAACTTTTGGCATTCGACTCGGTCTCTTTATTAAATGCGCGTTTAATTAAATGCACGTTTAATAAAAATATTGAATTCTAAGCCGAATGTCAAGTGGTTGCCTAAATCGGTGCGTAGTGTCTTTGCTAAAAATAAAAGAAATTTATCTGGGAAAAGCTAGTTAACTTGAGCATGGCGGTGATTTTATAAAGTATCTGGTTGCTGTAAGTAGTCAGTTTAAATTAATAAATAAGAATATATATTGATCCGTCATAGAATTTTTCTCGCTGCTGGTGGTCATTGCTGCTGTGGCCAAGTTAAGCTGAAGTAGCGTTGGATTAAATTATCTACTCAATCATTTTTATCTGAGAAAAGTGTCGTATTGCATTTTTATAAATGCGCAGAGGGTTTGTTAACACTGGAAAGAGCGATTATATTGATTAAAAGGTAGCTTGCAAAAATGTTTATTTTTGAGAGAAAACTGTGCTTAATAAAATACTAGTCATATTTCGACGGCGTTAGATGTTGGGGAAACATTAGTTAATGTTTGGATAATACCGTGATCTATTTATATTATATTAATAATATAAAGTTATATAATCTCAAAGAAGGAATCGGCAATATTCCTCACAAGTTCTATGTTGTTACTGAGCAGAGCTGAACGATAGTCTATTGATTAGGGCTAGATTCGGTCGTAATTAGGCTGGTTCGAACTTTCGATACTATCGGCTACAGGGGATATAGAATATGCTGCTAATACAACCATATTATGCATAATTTGGATTTTATCATCCTGTCACTAAAAACTACAACAGAGCGATACAGCATCTAAACTGTATTGCTGGTGGTTGTCACAAGTTGTGAAGATGCCATAACCGCCACTTTAATCAATAAAAGCATTCAGGCTGGTATGGTCTGAAAAGGCATCCGGATGAAGGCGAAAGACGCTGTTATGAGTCGTAGATAAGTGTTAAAAGGTGTCAAAAGTTACAGTAATGATGTCAAACGGCTCATTGGCGTTAGCTAAGTCAATGGGTGACATCCAAGCTGAAATAGATCTTTATTCGCTCGCTTACCTAGCCCGGATATTGCACCCAATAGCTCGTGTTCTAGCTTGCTCCTTGTTTTTACAGACTTTTATTTCTCAATCAACCGTACACACCAGAACGGCGTTCAATCGAAAAAAATCCTGGAAAAACAACTAGCGGCGCCATCATCACGGCATTGCATGCAATATCCGGGCTAGCGGCGAAGAAAAGTTTCAAGTGCCGCTATTCCCAGTAAAGCTCGACCATCATTTAATTGAAAAGTACGATTAATCTAGGATGTATATGATCTCAATGATTATTGCCGGTATGCAGAAGCACATACAGGCAGTGGCTAATTTAATTGAGCTAGAAAAACAGTTAGCCAATTTAGCGTTTGCTTTAACCATGAGTCAACAGTTTAGGGCTAGTGGCGAAAGCCGAGTGAGAATAACTGAGAAAACCGGGGCCAATACTGGCCCTGATCAGCGGTTACTTTAAGCTTTTTACCAGTGCAGAAGTGTCCAATCTGCCCATGCCGGCCTCTTGTAGCTTGGCGTAGCGCGCATCGACATCTTTAGTTAAAGGTAATTCAAGTTGGTAACGCTCTGCTTCATCCAGGCAAATAGCCAAATCTTTACGCATCCAGTCTAGGGCGAAACCAAAGTCAAACTTTCCTTGATCCATGGTAACCAGGCGATTTTCCATTTGCCATGAGCCAGCGGCTCCATGCTTTAAGGTGTCCACTACCTGAGGGATAGGTAACCCGGCACTTTGTGCCAGCGCTAGCGCCTCAGAAAGTCCCTGCAAAATACCGGCGATGCAAATTTGGTTGACCATTTTGCAGCGCTGTCCCTGGCCGTTGTCACCGAGTAATTGAATCTGTTGAGCGTAGGCCTGCATCAATACAGATACTTTATCGAAGCTAGCTTGGTCGCCGCCACACATGACGGTTAATTTGCCATTTTCGGCACCTGCTTGTCCACCCGATACTGGGGCATCGATGAAAGTAGCGCCAACTTTTTCACAGGCAACTTGTAGTTCTAGGGCAAGAGTGGCAGAAGTTGTCGTATGATCGACCAGTATATTGCCGGGCTTTAACCCGCTCAATACGCCTTGCTCGCCGTAGATTACACTGCGAACATCTTGATCATTACCCACACAGACAAATATTATATCAGCATTTATAGACGCTGCTGCGGGGGTTTCTGCATAGTTTCCGCCGTGCTGTTGCTGCCACTTATGCGCTTTGTTAATCGATCGATTATAGACGGTAGTTGAGATGTTTTGAGATTGAAGGTGACCCGCCATTGGGTAACCCATTACACCGAGTCCGATAAATGCTGCTTTTAGATCTGCCACTTTGTATCCCCGTAAAATAATCAATGACTATATTATCCATATTGTGGATGAATATTAAGCCGGTTGTTAAATTTTCAAACTGATAATATTTTCAAAAATGCGATATGTCAATGCTCTGGTTACATAGACAGGCATATGAAAAATCCTCCACAATTATCTTGTGCAGGGTTAGCGATAAATAAAATAACGGCGTATCGCTGAAAAATGAAATAACCACTGAGCTGGTAGAAGATCCACCAGCTAATCCAGTTGTTGATCCAGAAAAAGGGTCAGATAACAGGCGATCCTGGCTACTTTGAGAAAAGCTTCAGGCTATCGATAAATATCACTGTATTAACCGATAACCGGGCTGGCTGGTCGGGGTTCCTTTTCAGTCAGAGGCTGGAAATGATCAATAATAAACTGTGATTGAGCCACTGGCTTAGCCTTGAGGAATCCTTGCATTTGATGACAGCCTAAACTCTTAAGTAGTAGTTCTTGCGCGGTAGTTTCTACCCCTTCAGCGATGATTGTCATATTTAAATTGCGGGCGACATCAATAATAGAGCGAGTGATCACCAAATCGTCTTTATCTCCAGGGAGGCCATTAATAAAGGTTTTATCAATTTTTAATTTATCGATGGGAAAGCGTTTTAAATAGGCGAGAGAAGAGTACCCGGTTCCAAAATCATCTAAGGCAATTTTGACGCCTAGCTGGCGCAGTTTAATCAATATTTGTTCAGTGAGCTCAGGATCATGCATCAGTGCGCTCTCGGTGATTTCGACGACTAACCACTTTGCATCCAATTTAGCTTTTTGTAAGCATCGATCGACAGAGGCGACAATGTTCTTATTGAATTGGAAACTTGATACATTGACCGCGATGGGGATGGGCTCATAGCCTTGGCTCTGCCAGAGGGCTGCCTGTAGACAGGCCTGCTCTAGCACCCATTGACCGATCGGTAGAATGAGGCCAGTGTCCTCTGCTACTGGGATAAATTTATCAGGTGAGGGATTGTTTAGTTCTGGGCAATGCCAGCGCAGTAAAGCCTCACAGCCTACTAACCGTCCAGAATTAAGGTCGTATTGGGCCTGATAGTGAAGTTCAAATTGTTGATTGTGTAATGCCTGGCGCAAACCTCGCTCTAAAGTTAGCTTTTCTGAGGCCCGTTGATGCATATCAATGGTGAAATATTGAAAGTTGTTTCGTCCTTGAGATTTAGCATGGTGTAGCGCCGCATCGGCATTTTTCAACAGCGCGTCAAAGTTTTCTCCATTGGCAGGGTAAATAGCAATACCAATACTCGGGGTGACGACAAGGTCGTGACTGCCTATTTTTATTGGCTCGGCTAAATCTCTCAGCACTCTATTGGCCAGTCGTGTTGCGGCACTTTCAGCTTTGTGATGGTTCACTAAAATAATGAATTCATCGCCACTTAAGCGGCTGATGATGTCAGAAGCCCTGATGTTAGCGCTCAATCGTTGTGCGACTTGCTGCAGTACCTGATCACCCACATTGTGACCGAGTGAGTCGTTAATGTTTTTAAATCTATCTAAGTCAACCAGCATTAAGGCAAATTTCTGATTTCCAGTACGTTTGCTATTACAGATTACCTCATCCACTCGCTGGGCGATAAGATGGCGTTTTGCCAACTTGGTAAGCGGATCAAAATCAGCCAAGTAAATCAGTTGTCGCTCTGTTTTCTTGCGCTCAGTTATATCGGAAAATACTGAAATATAATTCATTATTTTTCGATCTTTACCTAGGCAGGTAGAGATGGACAGACGAATAGGGTAGCGCTTGCCACTTTTGTGTTTCTGGAATACTTCACCCTGCCAATGGCCATTTTCTTTTATGATGGCGGCCATTTGTTTATAAAAAAGGTGGTCTTGTGGATCAGAGGCGAAAAAGAGCGGGTATTGACCTAATACCTCTTGATTGCTATATCCCGTAACTCTGTGACTGGCAGGATTGGCGGCAATGATTTTATAATTAGCATCCGTAACCATGATCGCATCGTTTGACGAGTCAAACACCCTAGCGGCCAGCTTTAATTCTTGCGTATTGAGAGAGAGTTCTCGCTGCTGAAGATCGATACTTCTCTGGTAATTTCTAAAAATACGTTTGAACCAATAGGTATATAGATAGAGCATGGCTAAGGTCAGCAAACCAGTAATCGCTAATACTACGAACAACATGATTAAGTCAGATTGTGATTGCAGATTCATTTGCTTGCGCTGTTTTTCAATGAATGCGTTGATCCTACTTGAAGACATATCGGCAATTAGCACCCAGCCAAATGGGCTAATCGTTTCAATATAAGCGAGTCGATCGACTTGCATTGCGGCGCTTTGATAGTTAACTAAATCAGAAAAGTTGGTAAAGCCCCCGCCTTTTTTGGCAAAATTCAATATTTCTGCAAATAGTTCAGGTCTGAGTCGTTGGGCCTGTTGCAATGGATTATCCGGGCTATCCAAGTGACTAATGATCTTTGCATGGGTGTCCAGCACCGTAATATTCGCCTGACTTTGGGATTTCAGCGTGGTTAGTCTTTCCAGCGCTGCTGTCCTTAAATCATCTTCAAAACTCGAAACGTAGTCTCCAGTGCCTATCACCCAGTTAAACGGTTTAAATACCTTAGAATAGCTTATTTTTTCACTGAGTTTTTTCGGCTGCAATGGGTTGTACCACCGATAGCTTGCATATCCCGATTTTTCTGGGTTGTCTACCGAGTCTAAAACGTTGCGGATTGGCGTTGCGCCCTCCGGATTGTCTAAAAGGTAAGTACCTTCTAATTCGGTGGCTGTCGGTAAGAGTAAAGTGAAAGAGTCTAAACGGAAAATATAATAGTAACCGCGGCCCTTAAAAAAGCGAATGTTACGCAAACTGGCGATAATGAGCGCTTTGATTTGTTCTTGTGAAAAATTATCTTTTTGTTGTTGGTAGATAGAAACGGCAATATTGTGGGCCTGTTCAACGGCGGTTCTCGACTGTTCCCGCAGTTGTTGTTCAGCGCGAGAGTTCATATAGAGAATGTAATCTCGGGCGCTCTTAACTTCTAGTTTTATTTGTGCTTGGTGTTGCTGGCGAATTTCTCTGTCTAGAGTTTCGAGTTTTCGCTGGTAATTGGAATTGTCTTTTAGTAGGAAATAGCTAAAAACACCGACGATTATGAATAGCACTATGCTTATAATTCCCAGAGACTGGTACCTTAATAGCAATTTTGCCTGCGAGTGTAACGTCATATTTTACCTAAAATTTTTTTTCTATACAAAATTTATAACAGATAATATATGGAGGGTAAAGGATCAGATTGACTTCGAGGTAGTTATACTAACTATCTGAATTCAATATTAATATTATGAGTTTGAGTGTTTGTTTTTTGATCATATGACTAGAAAAATGATAATAATTAGGCCGTTTATTTAGAAATTGAGATGCATGATTTTGAGGTGAAAATCACTATTTTAATTATCGAACTCCAATAAGATATCGGTACAGCCATTAACACAGCTTATGCCAGATTCAAGTTTCTTGCCTTGTGCCTTTGGCGTGGTCAGACTCAATGGTTGCTGGCAGGTTTCACATAACACAGTCGCGCCGCGTCCCAATTTTTTAATTAAATTACGCTGCGCTTTAAAAGATTGCGCTGTACTAGTATTGATGTTTGAAAAATCTATCTTAGTCATAAAAATTACGCTTCAAGGATAATATAATTGATTATGATACCGCAGGTTTTTAATCGGTGGGATTTAAAGTTAGATTTAACGTATTAAAAGCTACTTAAATTATTTAACATTAAGGGATTTATAGGCGAATCGTGAAAATAAGCAAACGTTTGGGCGGTATTGATGCAATGGTGATCAATCGCTATCAGCATATCTGGGATTGTTGTTGTGATCACGGCCAATTAGGGATGCGTTTACTCGAGCGCGATGCGGCAGAACAGATCCATTTTGTCGATAAGGTACCGGTTATCATGGAGTCTCTAGAGAGACGGTTAACCCATCGCTTTGGAGAGCATAATGATCAATGGCAGTTGTATACCATCGATGTTTTTACCTTACCTATCGATAATTATGCGCTTGAGCAATCCCATTTAATTATCATCGCCGGAGTGGGTGGCGAACTGAGTTTACAAATAGTCCAAAAGCTGCTCAAAAGCTACCCCCAACATCGACTTGATTTTATCCTCTGCCCATTGCGCCACCAATATAATTTACGCAAGGGCTTAGCCCAGCTCTCTTTAACTTTGATTGACGAGGAGTTACTAAAAGAGCAAAAGTGGTACTATGAAATCATCCATGTCGCTAATAATAATGCGTTGCTTGGTACAGGTGAAAGCCGGCGGCTTGATCGCCCAATAGTGGCGACAGGTTCGCTGCTCTGGGAAAATTCCAATGCCCTGCACCAAGCTTATTTAGGGCAAATTATCGGTCACTATCAACGCTCGTTGCTTCGCTTAGAGATTGAAAGCGTATTACATCGACAGGTTCAGACGGTGCTCAGTGAATATTATCAAATATTGAATGAGCTAGAAGAGTAACTTTCATGGCAGTAGTTTGCGGGCTTTGAGCCTTAATTATTTGTGTTACCCAAACCATACTGGCATACCTAGTACGCCGAAATATAGCCGAATCTGTTTGAAAGTGCTGGGGTAGATGTAGAAATTACCTGAGAATTCAGTAGCAGGATGCCAACAGGGCGCCGATAAAATTGTTTTTTGCATCCACACAAGTGCTGAGCAGTATGAGTCCCTGAGTGTTTGTGTGAACAGTGAGGTGTTTCGACTTGGCTCTGGTCTCTGCAAAAAGTCAGAGTACAACTACTCTTCAGTGAGCGCTCGCTGACGTTTTTTGGTCAAACTTTGCCATGTATGTTGATAAGAGTACTGGACCAGCTGTTTAAGGTAATCCTCGTCAATTCTCGCGACATTAACAATGCTGATCCAGTAAAATCTATGCATATAGCGAGCGGGTTGAATGCCATGTTGATCGGTTAATTCTAAAAAATGCTCGGGGCTTACTCTGATACTAAAGCGCCAGCGCTGGGGCTCACTGGTTTTAAAATAGGCAAATTTTTTGTGATCTATGCTGTATATTAGAATGTTGCGATTATCAGTATAGTGATCGACGCTTGAGTATGCGAGTGAGGCGCAGTACGCTTGTAATTGCTGTACATTCACAGTTTAGATAACTGAATTTTAATCGTGAGTGCCCCTTAAAAAATATAATTTTCGAGTCCTGAACTAGCCAGTGACCGCTGGTTTTAAAAGCGTGGGATTATCAGCTTTTTTTGGCAAATATGCGAAAAAGGACAACCCCATCATCGATTCTTTTTGCTCATTATTTCCCTATATGTATAGGTGTGAAGCATCTTCTCTATTGGTACCGGTTGCAACGCACGGGTAAATGCCTGTTGCGCACCCCCCCAGTATTTATCGCGACAGATCCATTGTCAATGAGAGCGTTATATAGATTAGTGTTGAGAATACGGATCAATGTATTAGTCGGTGGGACCTTTACTGCGATTGGGCTCTTTCCCTTTATAGTGGGGCAGGCGATCATTAAATTGATCCCAACTGGCACGAGAGGTGACAAAATTATGTGAACTGGGCCGCTCGATAATCTCAGAATCGAGTATGCCTAACCTGAGACGGACGCGCAGCGGGTCAGTATTGTTTTCACTGTAGATGGGAGAGGCACAGTCTGCGCAGAAGTAGCGTCGGGTCTGCTCGGTGACTTGGTAATAGTGCAAATTATCTTCACCTAGCACAATGCTAAAACTACTTTTAAGCACATAACCATTAGTGGCATAAGCAGAGCCTGTGGATTTGCGACAGCGAGAGCAATGGCAGTAAATGATATCGCTAATAGGTCCGTTGATTTCTATTGTTACTTGGCCGCATAGGCAGCTGGCTTTATACATGTAATCTCCCCCAAATAGAGTTTGCAATAAAGTCGATGATGATGAGCTGTCGTGGTTATGTTTGCTAAATAGTTCCTCAGTGGCTAGGATGTGAGCGCAAAACCGTGGTGTTTTCAACGGAGTAAAATTGACCGCAATAAGCCCTCCACTCAGATTATTACGCTGTACTGCCCAGCTTAAGGTTGGTAAAGCTCAGCTAGAAATAATCTCTCTTTATAAATCATACAGAAAAAGGCAGGTAAATGGCAATTAGTATTAAGGTGGTAGATGCTGCGTTCAAAGATTGGCAGGCGCTGTTAGATTTACTGTTCGCAGCATTTGATTTTCAACACCAGCGCATTGATCCTCCTTCCTCGCTACTTAAACTTAATTTACAGACGATTGTTGAAAAATCTAAATCAGAACGGCTCTATATCGCTGTTGATGATGGCGTGTTACTCGGTTGTGTTTTTGTTAAAAAACAACCAGACTTTCTGTATGTTGGAAAATTGGCGGTCGTGCCCAATATGCAGGGCAGAGGTATCGGGCAAAGCTTAATGCAGGAAGTTGAGCGCTATGCCAGCAGCATTAATTTGCATAGATTAGAACTGCAAGTACGAATTGAATTAACCGAAAATCAGGCGGCATTTGCCGCGATGGGATTTGTTGAAATAGGCCGCAGTGCACATCCGGGCTTTTCGCAGATGACCTCGGTCACTATGGGTAAAATGCTCTGAGTCTGTAGTGGCTATAGCCCTCTAGTCTGCAAGTGAGCAGTTGCGAAGCACAGGGGTTGCATACTCTTTTTATGGATCAGTTTTTGGCGACTCAAATGAGGCGTGAGAGTGATTAATGCAGTCAAGTTCTGGGTCTTCTTTGTCCGATTGCATGACCTCTTCAAGTTGCTGCGATATGTTTTTTGCCATGGCGACATACTCTTTATTATTAAAGTTTTCAACGTCGGCCCGCCACACTTTGGCCATCTTTAAAATGGCTTTTTTATCGTGCTCAACAAATTTTTCCATGCTTAACTCTGCTTGTGCTTTTGAGTCACCCAGCGCTATCAGTGCATAACGTGAGGCGCGCACACTCGAGTCAAACATTTCGCGAACGATGTCGGTAGCACCGGCGCTATAGAGTTTATAAACTTGATCACGGTCTGTGGCGCGCGCAATGATATGTAATTTGGGCTGAGTTCTGCGCGCGTATTCAACCAAGGTTAGCGCCTGTTCTGGATCATCAATGGCGACCACCAATAGCTGAGCTTGTTCTAAGCCCGCCGCGTGAATTAAATCAGGGCGCGAGGCATCCCCGTAAAATACCTGAACCCCAAAATTACGCATGCCCTCAATCAGTTCTGCGTGTAAATCAATGACCACGGTATGATAGCCACTGGCCAGTAAGGTGCGGTTGATTATCTGGCCAAAGCGGCCGTGACCGGCAATGATAATCGAGGCTGTCTCGGTAATTTTGTCATCGGGACGCTGTTGGTGTTGGCTTACCCTGGGGAGGACTATTTTATCAAATAGGATAAAAAGAACCGGCGTTAATAACATAGAGATAGCGACGACTAAGAGTAACTTATCGGCAAGTTCCTGAGGGAGAACGGCGTTTTGCACACTAAAAGCGAGCAGTACAAAACCGAATTCACCCGCCTGTGCCAACGCCAGTGAAAACAGCCATTTGTCGGTCAGCTTCATCTTAAAAATAAAGGCGATACCCAGTAGAATCAAAGTCTTGAGTAACATTAGTCCCAAGGTTAAACCAATAATAAGGCCCAGTTCGCTGGAGAGTAAGCCAAAATTTATCCCCGCGCCAACGGTAATAAAAAACAATCCTAGCAATAATCCTTTAAAGGGCTCGATAGAGCTCTCTAGTTCATGGCGAAATTCACTGTTGGCAAGCACCACACCCGCCAAAAAAGTACCGAGTGCCGGCGATAACCCCACTAAACTCATCAAGATGGCAATGCCAATCACTAACATGAGCGCCGCGGCGGTAAATACTTCGCGCAGTTTGGCCTGGGCAATAAATCTGAACAATGGGCGAGATAGATAATGCCCGGCGATAATAACCAAGCCAATGGCAGCAATGGTGACTAAAGCTGTTTGCCAGGGCGCTAACCCGGCCACTAGACTGATGGTCTGATGTCCGTCGTTTAATTGTTGGTTCGCCATCGATTCTAGCAGTTCTGGGGCTGCCAGTAGGGGGACAAAGGCGAGCATGGCAATCACCGCGATATCTTGAAACAGCAGCACAGAGAAACTGTTCTGGCCGCCATCGCTTTTCATCAGGCCCTTTTCTTTTAAAGTCTGTAATACTATCGCCGTTGAAGACAGTGAAAATACCAAACCAATGGCAAGTGATATATTCCAGCTGTTACCCATCCACATGGCAATTAGCATTACCGCCAAGGCGGTGACAACGACTTGCAGTGAGCCAAAACCAAGAAGTTGGGCACGCATCCGCCAAAGTGTTTTTGGCTCTAGCTCTAGGCCGACCAAAAACAGCATCATGACGACGCCAAATTCGGCGATATGCTGTATTTCTTGAGTTTCAGCGCCGACTAGGCCAGTGACTGGGCCAATAAATATGCCCGCAATGAGATAACCTAATACCGAGCCTAAGCCGAATCGTTTGGCGATCGGAACAGCAATCACCGCTGCGCATAAATAGATAAAAGCTTGCAGTAATAAACCAGTCATAGGGTACTCTCTCGCTCTTTAGCTCGAGCGGTGTAATTTCTTACGCAACATGCGCCACACTGATTTAAACGGGAACAGCTGTTGCTTGTACATGCCATTGGGGACGTAGTCACCAACCACACCATAGCTTTCAGGCCACTCAGGCTGTGATTTTACAGCCGTGCCAAGTAGATAATCTAAAAAGGAAAAATGGGCGGCGTAATTGCGATCAATGGCGGCATCGTCAGAGGAGTGATGCCAGTGATGAAATTGTGGGGTGACAATAATATATTTAAGCCAGCCAATTTTTAGCTGTACATTGGCATGGTTAAACACTGCTTGTAGGCCGACGATAATCACATAAAGATCAATAATTTGCTTGGAAAAACCGAGTAAAAATATCGGGGCGAGCACCAGCGAACGGGTCACTATTAACTCTAGGATATGTTGTCTGGAACCGGCTAGCCAATCCATGTGTTTGGCACTGTGGTGCACGGCGTGAAATCGCCAGAATACGGGTACTTCGTGATAAAAACGGTGAGTGATGTACTGGGCAATATCGGCGACTAATACAATACAAAAGAGCTGCCCTAAAAATGGCATCTGCGCTATAAATAATTGTGCATCTAGATATACCACCGAGGCAAAGGCCTGGTGGATAAAGATATTGGCAATTAATAAAACAATCCCAACCAGTAGATGATTGACAAAGAAATGATTTAAATCTGCCTGCCACTGGGGGCGCAATATCGGCTGGGACTTGCGGTGCGGGAACAGCTTTTCTATAAATATAAAAATCAGCGTAGAGCCGAGTAAATCTAAAATAAACCAATCCATACCCAGATAAAAAGTAGTGTCTTGAAAATCTAAAACTTCTACTTGGTGGCCACCCAAGGCGATCGAGATAATGACAAAGAACCAGGAAAATGCCCCGAGACGCTTATTTTTGTTACGGACAAAATTAAGCAGCCCAAGACTGGCGGCGATGACTAAGCTGACAAATAAAAGTTGACGTAAAAATTCGACATTGTAGTTAACTCTCAGCTCAGGCGTGGTTAAATACTGTGGGAAATGAAACGAGAGCACTCCGAAAAAACACAGTACTGACAACATACAGGCAATATAACCACTGATTGCCCCCTCGCCAAACTGAAAACTATTAACTTTGAAAATTTTATTGAGCATCATCCTTCCTTGCATTGGCGTATCTATTCGCTGCATTTTACTGAAATTTATAGTAAAAGTATCATTTATTGAGATTAGTGTCCGGTTTAACTTCATGCGGGCACTCGCTAATGCTAACGCTAGTATTTGCTCTGATGTTATTTTTTAGTCTTGTGGCGAGTGACTTTTTTAGCATGCTGTGAATTCAATTAATGAATGCAACACACACTTTAAATTTCACTTGCGGCGTATCATAACCTAGCGTTTTAGGTGATAAATTAATTAGTTTTTAGCAACTTGATTAAGGTCATCTGGTGAATACTTTGATAGAACAGTACCCTTTGGCAAGTACTGTCGTACAACCTATTTTTGTTCTAACTTCCCTCTTGTTTACAAAGACTTTTCTTTCTTAATCAGCGGGGCACGCCAGTACGACGTTCAATCCAAAAAAAGCCTGTAAAATCAATATTCGGCGCTATCATCATGACATGCACGCCATACCAGGGCCAGCAGTGTCGCCGATGGCAATAATGATTACTTTTGTGGTGTATAATTCAATGTCCCATAATTGTAAAAATGGAGGATGAAGGCCTTTATAAGCACTGTTTTTCTTCTGCGCCTAAGCTTATTGATTTTTAAATTAGACTGTGACAGTCATGATATTTATAGTCGGGGGAAGCAATTATGCGACAGGGTTTGGCGGTACTGAGTTCGCTCGGACGCCCAATAAAACTTCATCGCTGGTTATTGAGAGGGCAGGTGGTTGGCACCGCCGTTACTCTCATTATCGGCAGCGGTGGTAGGGTTTGCTTTAGGGGCAGTGCTTGTTGCGGCTGCGAATAGACGCAGAAGGTTACTCTTCTGCGTACTCTTTTAAGCGCTCTTGACGCGCTTGCTCTTCGGCCATGATCGCTTTTATTTCATCCATCACAGAATCGACATCCGCTGTTTTGGTTGGCTGCTTAAACTTACCCGTTAGCAGGGTATCTGGCTGTAACTGGCCATTTTCATACAGCTCCCACATTTCTTGTGCGTAATAGCTTTGCAATAATTTAGGTTCAAACAGGCCATAATAGTTGGTCATATTCGCGACATCGCGAAGTAACATCGCTTTAGCATGGTTGTTAGCAGCAGCATCGACTGCCTGCGGTAAATCAATAATTACCGGTCCATACTGATCAACGAGTACGTTAAATTCAGATAAATCACCGTGTATGATGCCTGCGCAGAGCATTTTTGACACATAACTCATAATGAGTGCATGGTCTTCAGTGGCTTGTTCAGCAGACATAGTAACGTCACCGAGACGCGGCGCTACATCTCCCTCATGGTCGGTGATGAGTTCCATCAACAAAACACCGTCTAGGCAGCCATAGGTTTCAGGTACCCGAACGCCGGCGGTGGCGAGTTTTGCCAACGCTTCAACTTCGGCGTTTTGCCAACTGGCTTCCTGTTGTTTTCTGCCGTATTTAGAACCTTTTTCCATGGCACGGCCGCGGCGAGTATTGCGAACTTTTCGGCCTTCTTGATAGTTAACTGCTTTTTTAAAGCTGCGTTGTGCGGCATCTTTGTATACTTTTGCACAGCGTATTTCGCCATGGGCACGAACCACGTAAACATCAGCTTCTTTGCCGCTCATTAAGCGTGAGAGTACTTCGTCGACTAGTCCGTCGTCGACTAAAGGTTGTATGCGTTTTGGAATTTTCATGGCGCCTTTATACTGTATCTTGTAGCTTGATGGAATTAATATTTGCAATAAATAAAAAAAAGCGTTATTGAAAACGGCAAACCTGCTTAATAAGGGTAGTCTTCGAGACTTGCTTTTGCGATTAGTTTTTGCAGTTTTAAGAGTGACTTTTTACTGCTAGTCGCCAATTTCTGGTTGTAAAAAAAAGCGGGAACGTAACCCCCAGGATTGAGCCATGCAGTATAACTTACTTTTACTTGACCGTTATCCATATTTTCAAACTGCCAGCGCGCATGAGATTGGCTAATGGATACGAGTGCTGGATCAGGTGTTGTCCTGTCGGCACAGGCATCGATATTTACAGTGTTGATGGCGGCGCTAAATGACGTTGTAATACAGCTAATCAGCTCTCTGTTTTTAAACGGCCAGGGGCTGTTGAGAACAGAGCGCAGTAGATACTTATTGTTAGTGTCAAAGGAGAGCGCTTCTATGCTCTTTAAGTCTTCAAACCAGTTTTTGGTCAGGTCTAAATCCGAAATGACCCGATAGACGAGTAGTTTTGATTTTTCAGTGGTGAAATGTGCCTGTACCTGTTGGTATGGGCTATCTAAGTATTCGTTGAAAGAGATAGTCAGTGGGCTGGGGGTGTTGTTATCTAATGTGGAGGGGGCGGGTAGAGTGCTGCAAGCACTGATTAAAAGGCAGCTGGTGAAGGTCGTCTTGAAGAGTGGTTTACTAATCTTTATCATATTGAAATGCCTAAATAATGGTGGTTGGCTAAAGTCAAAAGGCCGAATGATTTTCTCATATTATTGTACTTTGGTTTTACTCACTGAGTGAAAAAATCTGGCTGTTACACGAAATATTGTAAGTTTGTGAGGGTGACAGCAAGATGATCAATATTTAAAATCTGTATATTTAGTTTGATGGCGAGTTTTCTGCTGGGCTGTGATTCGGATCAACCGTGGATGAGTGCCAGTGGCAGTGCAGCCGGGGTGCCTAAATCGACAGTGGCATTTGAGCGTTATGTTAGTGAAAGTCGTGACAACATAGAGAGGGTGCTCGCTAAGCTTCGCTACAGGGGGGAGGAGTCTCCCTTTGTCGGTGGTTATAGCGCACGTGAGGTTGCTAATATGCGCGGCCCCTTTCAACTACCGATGCGGGAAAAAAATCGTTGCACAGCACTTGAGCGAGGGGCTGCAAAGGGTTTTTTGTTAATCCATGGTTTAACTGACTCTCCGTATCTGCTGAGAAATTTGGCCGCTTCGATAGCCCAAGCATATCCCTGTGCGCTGATTCGGGCGGTGCTCTTACCGGGACACGGTACCGTGGTCGGTGATACCTTGCAGATGAAGTATCAAGACTGGATGGCTATCACCGCTTACGGCGTTGCCAGTTTTGATCCTATAAAATCCATAGAAGAGTTGTATTTAGTGGGTTTTTCAACGGGCACAGCACTGGCTATAAAGCAGCTGCAACAACAGGAGGCATCGCATAAGATTAAAGGCTTAGTGCTGCTTTCTACCGCCTTGCAGGCGAAGAGTGAATTCGCCTGGCTGACTCAATATATCAAAGTGTTTAAAGATTGGTTAGGTGAGAAAGTGGAGCGCGATGCTGCCCGGTACTCGTCCTTTTCAACCAATTCGGGTGCGCAGTTCTATCAGTTAACGCAAGATCTATTCGATCCGCAATACCGGGTGGATGTGCCGGTTTTTATGGCGCTAAGTGCCGATGATGCCACTATCAACCCAAGTGTGGCTAGAGAGTTCTACTGTCGGTATTTGAGCCACCAGCGAAAGCTGATGTACTGGTATGAGGGTTTTGATCAAGAGTCGTTAGCGCAGTGTGCGGGTATCGTAGAAATACAGCGACCGGCACTAGCACAAACCTATCAAGGGGTGGATTATAAGTTTGCCAATGTTGCCCATACCGCAATAGCGGGTGATCCTGCAGATCAGCACTACGGGGTTAGTGGTGTCTACCGCGATTGTAAAGCTTATGAGAGCAGCGGCGATGACAGTCAGTGGCAGCAGTGCATTAAAGATACAGAAAATCGTTTGTTCGCAGAAAAAAATGTGGCTGACATGAGCGATATTTTAGCCGGTGGTATGTGGCGCAGAGGTACCTTTAATCAGGATTACCAAAATTTGGCTAGGGCGGTGATCTGTTTTGTCGATCAAAATTGTGCGTTAAAAAGTGTCATGAAACGATAGATAGTCAACTTTGGTCTGGGTTTGGGGGTCTTGGCTTAACCAGGTCAAAAGGGTATGCTGGTGGATTTTTGGGGTCAGTGATGCCTGAGTTACCGGAAGTTGAGACGACTTGTCGCGGGATTGCACCGCATGTTAAGGGGCAAATTGTCACGAGTGTCACTATTAGGCAACCACAGTTGCGCTGGCTAATTCCCGATTTGTTGATTGATGATTTGCCTGGTTTGCGCTTGTTATCTGTCGATCGGCGCTCTAAATATATCTTGTTGCGCTTTAGTACTGGAGTGCTGATTATCCACCTGGGTATGTCTGGGAGCTTGCGAGTATTATTGACCCCTCAAGAGGTACAAAAGCATGATCATTTCGATCTGGTCTTTGCCAATGAAGTGACGCTTAGGTTGACCGATCCGCGTCGCTTTGGTGCGGTACTTTGGCAAGTGGGTGAGCTTCCTCATAAGCTACTTAGGCACTTGGGCCCCGAGCCCTTAACTGACGATTTTGACCTGCAAGTGTTGGTAAGCGCCGCGAAGAACCGCAGAATTGCGGTGAAACAATTTATCATGGACAACAAGGTCGTCGTTGGAGTTGGAAATATCTATGCGGCAGAGGCCTTATTTGCAGCGGCCATCCATCCTGAATCTCCCGTCAATAAAATTTCCAAGGCAAAGTTTAGCGCGTTGGTGACTGCCATTAAATATATCTTAGGGGTGGCTATTGAGCGTGGCGGTACCACCTTAAAGGATTTTGTCGGAGGTGATGGTAAACCCGGCTATTTTGCTCAGGAGTTACAGGTTTATGGGAGAAAAGGGCAGAGCTGTAATCTATG
Organism: Oceanospirillaceae bacterium; assembly: GCA_013215445.1. GTDB lineage: Bacteria > Pseudomonadota > Gammaproteobacteria > Pseudomonadales > Balneatricaceae > Rs1. The sequence continues at coordinate 74,645 of JABSRA010000008.1, read as the reverse complement.
CCAGAATCAGCTGCAGGAAATTCGTCTGGGCCAGCGCTCGACGGTGTTTTGTAACAGTTGTCAGCGCCTGCCTAGGGGGTGTAAACCCCGTTAATTGTCATCCGCCTCTTCAGCTTCTCGTCTAGCGAGTTCATCGGCGGCTTTTTTCTCGATAATAATATTTCTCAGTTGTTCCATTTTTTTGTGAATCTCAAATATTTGACTGTCTAAAGCCTCAGATTGATTCAGGTTACCCAAAGATCTTAAGGCTATCTTGAACTTGGGAAAACTGGCCTTCTCGCCGTGTTGGCGCAAGGTTTCAATCGCCTCGAAAATTTCGATATCACAGGAGACTCGATCGTAAAAATCTTTCACTTGCCAGCCCAATTCATTAAAAGAAAATTCAGATATCTGCTTGGTTTTACTTAGCTCACCGAGCCAGTAAGTGGTTTCTTTTAATAAGCCCAAAGTGTGATAGACCTGCCCCTCTTCCTGGTAGACGGTCATTGACCCCTCTGGATGCTGTAAAGTAATCACTCTATTTTGCGCGCGCTCTTGAAAGGTATTAAAGGCCCTTAGGCTCTCTTGAGTTGTTTCAATAGCGTGCAGTTTATTCCATTTCGCGATGATGTGGCGGCTGATAAAGTTGTGCAGCTCAACCGTCATAAAAACCTCAGGCAGCCCCTTGTAGATGTTAACAGCGGTCCTTATTTGTCTCTTGAGTAACAATACCAGTCGTTTGCGCGCTTGTTTGCGCTCTTCAATGGTTTGAATAGTGAATGCGATTGCACCTAATATGACAATGATTGATAGAATTAATAAAACGCTTTCCGTTTGACCCATTTGTTACTCGCCTGTGTAAAAAAACTGAACTTGCCGAGGATTGCTTCCCTTAGAAGTCCTATTATTATTGTGGTTACATCTGTCTGAAATAGAGCCCAAATAATACCTGAAAATTGAGATATCATTTTTTGGCTTTAGATACTTATTGTACTACAACCAAATTAAGAGTGCTTGGCATGGAATAGGCAAAAAAAATAATGGTTAATATTATTATCGAGGATTGTCTGGTTAGTCGATTGTTAGCCGTTGAGAAGGGTTATATCGGCTAATGAAATGGCTTTGTGGTTAATGGAGTTAACGTTAATGGCCGATCAGAAAAAGGCTTGTCTGGTTGCTGTGGTCGCCATTGCTGTTCGATTTTAAAGCAATAAAAGCTAAATTTTGCGTATTGCTGAGTGAAAAATGCGCTTGTTGATGACTATCCAAATAAAAACCGACAAACCACTTGACGCTACATTAGTTATCGATATAAAATCTGCCCCGCATTTAAGAGCAGCGCTTTTAATGTGATGTTGTCCCATTCGTCTAGTGGTCTAGGACACCGCCCTTTCACGGCGGTAACAGGGGTTCGAACCCCCTATGGGACGCCATTTCTTCTTTATCGCAGTATTGCGACCAAATCTTTATTCTATAGATCTTGATTTACTGAAAATCTTCACTTAATCTGCATAGTAGCGGATTAGCTGTCATTGTATTGTTATTACAGTGATTCACTGTGCGTTATGAACCGATCTGTCTCGATGGTATTTTTACTATGCTAGGATCGCGTGTTGGCACGGCCTAAACGCTGCATTAAAACTAGCTGAAAATCGCTGCTATCAGGGTTGGATCTTTAAGCTATCTGCTGTGATTGGTTTTTTCTGGTAATGTTTTGCCGTTAGTTGTTATCGATAAGAGCGCTGAATAGCGTTACGGGCGAAGCTAAGGCTTGAAAAATCCGCAGGTCGGGAGCCGGTTTGTAACGCGATGGTATCGAGGGTGCTCGTTGTGTCGAGATCTCATCAGTTTATTTTTATTTATGTTGTTCTATTGTTGGCAGTGAAAGGGAGTTTGAGTGTTGCAAGATGAGCTGGGAAACCCAAAGTTAAGGCCTTTTTTAAGTATTCGCTGGAAGCTGTTTTTAGCCTTGGCTTGTTTGATCGTTATTATACATGCAGCCTTCAGTATAGGTTTTTATAACTTTGAAAAAAGGGTGTTTAATGAGCGCACTCAACAGCTTAAGTCTTCAAAAATACAGGTCTTAGATAGAATGATTAGCTTGGCGAATGCTAATCTGGAACAGGCCGCCTATAATTTCTCAGCACATGCTTTGAATCATTCAGAACTGTCCATCAGTCAGTTAACGTTAATCATAGACAGCTACTTCGAGGCAGTGCCAGCAGGGGATCTCGATGCTGTTGTATTGCAGGGCCCCAATGCGGAGAAATTACAGCAGTGGGGGAGGCAGGAGTGGCTAAATTCTGCAATTATTCAGCGTAGATCGGACTCTAGTACTGTTTCGTCAGGTTTGAACTGTCAGGTGAGCTGTCGTTTATATTGGGTATTGCCGATAAAAAATAAAGCAGAGATCATTGCCTTTGTTACCGTATACAAAGACTTATTGCCTCTGCTCAATAATTTTAATCGACAACAGAATATGGAAGTTGGTTTGTTTGATTTTCTGGCGAGGCAAGAAAAGTCTAACCAGTGGCAGCAAGTGTTCTTCGACTTTACCCATCGAGAGAGCAGTATAGCCCTGTTGCAGAGGCTGCCCGCAACTGCTCGCGATCTGAAGGACGGCGTCGAGTATTCAGTGAGTATTTTTGACGATCAATACGCGGTGTATTTTGATAGTTTGTCGGACAGTGTTGATAAGCCTATTAAGTGGGTTTTTATTCAGAGCATGACGAATAGGATCAAGCGGTTTAATCAGTTGTTCGAAACGATTGTTTTTTGGGGTATCGGTAGTTTAGCGCTGAGCCTGTTGTTGCTCTATATTATTATTAGTCGAATTTCCTACCAGCTACCGCGCCTGTTGGCGATGTCCCAGGCGATAGGTTTAGAAGAAGACCTCTTCAGCGCTAAGAACAAGACCGACGGTCATCGGATTCTGGATGATGAGTTGCAACAGTACGATCGTCAATTGGCAAAAATCAGTCATAAAATGGATTTATTACGTCAAACTGAAGCTAATAATGCGATTAAATTACAATCGATGGTGCGTGAACTCAACCAAGCTAAAAGTTTTATTGATCGAATGCTTAATGATCAACAAACGGTCATTCTAGTGCAAAAGTTGGGAGGTGAAATTATTGCGCTAAACCAAGCCGGTTGTAGCTTGTTTGAGATAGAGGATTTTAATGGTTTAACCTATTCTGAAATTTTTTGCACTGATTTAGCCGAAGATGATGGACTCGCCGCGCTAAATTATCTGTACCTAGGTGGAGAGACCTTGGTCAAGGCAGAAACGAAGTGGCGTAATGGTAAAGGTGATATCTATGTGCTGTTATGGTTGCATGCACTGCTGAGTGTGCCGGGCACTATTGATCCGGTAATATTGTCGATCTGTGTCGACATTACATCACAGCGCAAAGCAGAGGATCGTCTAGAGTGGTTGGCGTTTAACGATCCGAGTTTGATAAATTATAATAAACAAGTTTTTTTAGAGTACCTGCCATTTGCAATATCTCGTTCGTTAGAGAGGCATAAAGTATTGGCGTTGTTGTACTGCGAAATTAGTGGTTTTCCCGAGCAGTCCGGTATTGAGAATTTGGATCTAAATCCATTGATTCTTAAGGACTTAAATGATCGAATGTCAGTTTGTTTACGTCAGTATGATATGCTTACACAGCTCAGTGATGATCATTTTGTCATTGTCTTGGAGGGGCTGAGCGATATCAGCGATGCTGAAATTGTCACCGACAAAATAATCTCGAGTTATACGCAGGCAGTTAATGTCGATGATAAAGAGTATTTTTTAGCGATTACCATAGGTGCAAGTTATGCGCCAGAGCACACCGAGAGTGTGCCAGAGCTGCTCAGAAATGCCGAGATGGCAATGTATCAAGCGAAGCGTAAGAGCGTTAACTTTTGTTCTGCGGTCATCGACCTGTGATGGTCAATGGTTGCTTTTTTTGATCCGCTAGATACTGATCATTAGTGTTGTAATTTAAACACTCTAGACCGCTCGCTAGGGTAGTCAAACTCTTTGCCAGCAGAAAGTGCCTCGTGGCGTATCTCGTCCAAATACTGGAACTGCACTATCTCATCATCTGGCATGTAGTGTAAGCAGTCTCCGCCAAAGTACCAGAGTAGATCTCTGGGCAGCAATGGCGTTAGATCTGAGTATGTGCGCACCCAGCCAGTACAGAAATGTTGTCCCTTCTCTGTCGCGTCTTCGCTCTGTTTTTGGCATAGGTCGATTAGCGCTACGAAATCATCCAAAAAATCTTGCTGCTCGATCATTAGCTCTTCGGTGTTAAAAGGATAGTGGCTAAGCAATTGATTATAGGTCTGCTTGAGTAGTTCTACGTGAAATTCATGGTACTGATTCATGGGATCGCTCAACTAGGTAATTTAAGCCTAAAAGTTTAGCGCTTTAGTCAACGAGATGCACCTTGAATTAGCGTTGTTTGCCCCAATTTAAGCCAAATCCAGCAAGCTCTGATATGGTATGCAATGCTGTGATGATAGCGCCGCTAGTTATTTTCAAAGGATCGCTTCGATTGAAACTGGTACTGGTGTGTGCGGCTGAATGAGCAAGAAAAGTCTGTAAATCAAAGGTAAAACTAGTGCACAGACTGTCAGGTGCAGAATCTGTCCAGCTGAATCTTAAAAGTATAGCGAGTTTAATCGGTAAATGAATACTTTCACTGAGGTGATTGGCAAGACGGGGTATCGTTAGTATGATTTTTTGCAATCAGAGGTTTTATGAAGTCAGCACTGTTAATTAGCAATCTAGAAAAAATATATGACAATGGATTTGTGGCCCTCAAAGGTGTGTCATTGAATGTAGCACAAGGTGATTTTTTTGCGCTTTTAGGCCCTAATGGTGCGGGCAAATCTACGACCTTAGGCATTGTTTGCTCCCTGGTGAATGCCACTGCCGGTAAGGTAGAAATTTTTGGTTATGATCTAGCGACTCAGACCAGCCAAGCTAAACAGTTTCTGGGTGTGGTCCCTCAAGAGTTTAATTTTAATGCTTTTGAAACGGTATATAACATTATTAAAACCCAAGCGGGGTTTTATGGTTTACCCGATAAGCTCGCGGCTGAGCGCTCGCAGTATTATCTGCAAAAATTAGGTCTTTGGGAAAAGCGCGACATAGCTGCCAGGATGTTATCGGGAGGCATGAAGCGCCGGTTGATGATTGCGAGGGCGTTAGTCCACGAGCCCAAATTGTTAATCCTTGACGAGCCAACAGCAGGGGTTGATATTGAGCTGCGCCGATCTATGTGGGAATTTTTACGGGAGATAAATGAAGCGGGTACCACCATTATTTTAACCACCCACTACTTGGAAGAAGCCGAGTATCTGTGCAAGAATATAGCCATTATCGATCGCGGAAAAATCATTCAAAATACCAGTATCAAAGCACTGCTTGCCCAGCTTGATTCAGAGAGCTTTATCTTTGATATTACTCCCGCGTTACAAGAGGCGCCATTAATCGACGGTTATTGCATTACCTTGGAAGATGATCATTCGCTAGTGGTTGAGGTGAAGAAAGGTCAGAGTTTAAATGGTTTATTTAAAGAGTTTGAGCGCTCGGCCATTACCGTCACGAGTATGCGTAATAAATCGAATAGATTAGAGGAGATGTTTATCTCAATGGTGGAAAATAATTTGGAGCAAGCCGGTGAATAATCGAGAACTAGCTATTGCACTGTACACCATCGTTCGCAGAGAAATTCGACGATTTACCAGAATTTGGTTGCAGACACTATTGCCACCAGCGATTACCATGAGTTTGTATTTTGTCATCTTTGGTAATTTGATCGGTAGTCGTATCGGTCAAATGGGCGGCTTTAGCTACATGGAATTTATTGTGCCTGGCCTGATTATGATGTCGGTAATTACCAACTCATACAGTAATGTGGTCGCTTCTTTCTACAGTGCTAAATTCCAGCGCAACGTAGAGGAGATGTTAGTCTCGCCGATGCCCAATTGGGTCATTTTAGTCGGCTATGTATTAGGTGGCGTCTCCCGTGGGGTTATGGTTGGTTTTTTAGTGACCATGTTGTCACTATTTTTTACCGATCTACAAGTGCACAGCCTGACGATCATCATTATAGTGACATTATTGACTTCAATACTGTTCGCCATTGGGGGCTTTATCAACGCGATGTTGGCTAATTCTTTCGATGATATTTCAATTGTTCCCACTTTTATATTGACGCCGTTAACCTATTTAGGCGGCGTTTTTTACTCGATATCACTGTTGCCAGAATTTTGGCAGGGCGTCTCTCAGTTGAATCCGATCTTGTATATGGTCAGCACCTTTAGATATGGTATTTTAGGGGCTAGCGACATTAATATATACTTGGCATTGGTGGTGATAGTGGTCTTTGTGGTGGGTTTGTTTATGGTGGCATTGGACATGTTAAATAAAGGTAAAGGGATTAGATCATGAGTGATAATGATTCTGTGCAGCATCCGCCGCACAGTGTAGAGAGTTCTCCACTGGGCAGTCATACCGCTTACGTCAATCATTATGACGTCAGCTTACTGTTCCCGATTGAACGTAATATCAATTGGCAGAAAAGGTCGATAGAGCGACAGACACTGCCTTTCTTACAGCACAGTGGTGCCGTTGATATTTGGAATGGCTATGAGATTTCTTGGTTAGATAAAAAAGGCAAGCCGCTGGTGAGGGTAGCGCAGTTTACCTTTAGCGCGCACTCCCCCTATATCATCGAATCTAAATCTTTTAAGCTCTATCTCAACTCTTACAATTTGAGTGAATTTTCCTCTGAAGCCGTGGTACTCAAGCAGATGCAACAAGATTTGTCAGCGGTGTCTGGCGAGCCGGTTGAGGTGGTGTTTTATTCGTTGGAGCAAGTTCCTGCAGTGCAGCAGTTTGCGGGGCGGTGTATCGACGACTGTGATGTGCAGATAGACCACTACAGCCCACATGCTGATCTACTAGCGGCAGATCAGAGCAACATTGTTGCAGAGCAGCTTTTCAGCCATATACTTAAATCGAATTGCCCAGTAACAGGCCAGCCAGACTGGGCCAGTATCAGCATTGATTATAAGGGGCCTAAACTATCAGAGTCAGGATTGCTGCGTTATTTAGTGTCATATCGTGAACACGGTGATTTCCACGAGCAGTGTGTTGAAAATATTTTTATGGATATTTGGCAACATTGCCAACCCCAGCAGCTAACGGTGTACGCAAGATATATACGCCGGGGTGGATTAGATATCAATCCCTTTAGAAGTAGTGTCGCTGCGGTGGCAGAAAATTTAAGACTTTCGCGCCAATAATCAAACCTAGATAAGGGAAAAACATGCAGGCGATTGAATTATTGCATCAGAGAGTTTCATCTCCACAGCTAGAGGGTCCAGCCCCCAGTGCAACACAACTTGAAGTGATGTACCAAGCTGCCGCGAGGGCGCCGGATCATGCCTGTCTTCGTCCCTGGCGTATTATTGTATTGGATAAGGAGCAACTCGTTGCCTTGGGCGAAGTCTTTGTCAGGGCAAATGTCGCTAAAAATCCTCAGTTAACTGAGCAGCAAAAGAAAAAAATAGCGGCAAAACCACTGCGAGCACCGATGATAATGACCATCGTGGCGCACCTTAAAGATCATCCTAAAGTTCCCGAAATAGAGCAGTTAATCACTGCAGGTTGTGTGGCGCATGCCATAGAGTTAGCAGCATTTGCCCAAGGTGTAGGTGCAATGTGGCGATCGGGCGGCATGATGTTTGATGATTTGGTTAAACAGAGCTTGGGCGTGCAGGCGAATGAACAGATAATTGGCTTTCTCTATTTGGGGACCGCTAAGAAAATACGTCAGGTCGCAGCCGTTGATAGCAGTCAGTTTGTCTCCTGGGCGGATATTAGCAGCACTGCAGTTTAGCCGATTAAGCGGCGGTGTTGGAGATAGCGTATACAGTATAATGTAGCAGCTCCTGTGGGGGAGTTGATCGATACAAGTTTCTAAGAGGTTAAGATGGCGAGTACCAGTAATATTCAATTTTTCTCTCTACAGGGTATATCCTGTGCCGGCTGTGTGCGCTCAGTCGATAAGGCGTTGACGGCGCTGCAAATACAACAGTCTGACTTAGAAGACTTCTCGATTAATTTTGCCGATCGCAGTGCGGCGATTCGCGGTGAGATTAGTGCCCAATTGGTAATAGAGAGCATTCAAAAAGCGGGCTACGATGCCAGTGTGCTAAACAGTGATGAAGATCGCGAACAGCTCGAACAGCAACAGCAGTACTTTCTCAAATTAACCCTGATCAAAAGTGGGCTGGCAATGGGAGTCGGTTTCCTGTTGATGCTAGTGCAAATGCTAGATTTAGTAGCACCGCTGAGCACCAGTGTTGGCTGGTGGCAGGGAGTAATGCAGGCGTTGTTATCCGCTGCCATTATGTACTATTGCGCCGCAAATATTTATCGCGGCGCCTGGCAGAGTTTAAAAAATTTCGTTTTTAATATGGATATATTGATAGCGCTCGGCACTTTGAGTGCCTGGTGTTACTCGCTAACGTTGCTTGTTTTAATGGGTATCTCAGTAGATTTGGTGCCCAGTATTGCCCAGCATTTATATTTTGAAGCAACGGTCATGATCTTGGGGTTTATCTTGTTGGGGCAGGCACTGGAGGCAAAAGTGCGGGGCACCACTGCTAAAGCTGTGCAGAGTTTGGTGAAGTTGCAACCCACCTTAGCCTGGCGTAAAAACGGCGAAAATGGCTATGTGCAAGTGCCGATACAGATGATAGTACCCGGTGACATCTTGCAGGTGAAACCAGGTGAGGTGATTCCGGTTGACGGTAAAGTGACAGAAGGCAGCAGTTTTGTCGACGAATCCATGGTCAGTGGAGAGTCTTTAGCGCTGGCTAAAAAACGCGGTGACAGACTGATCGGCAGTACGATGAATGGCAGTGGTTCACTGGTATTTGAAGTCACGCAGGTGGGCGCAAAAACTATGCTGGCACAAATTATTAGTCAGGTGCGACAGGCGCAAAATGCCAAACCTGCACTAGGTAGGTTAGCCGATAAAATTGCCGCGGTGTTTGTTCCCATCGTGTTGGTGATCGCTGTGCTCACCGCTTTGATTTGGTGGTGGTTTGGCCCAACTGGTAACTGGAGTTATATGCTGAGCGCAACGATGACGGTATTAATCGTCGCCTGTCCCTGCGCACTAGGATTAGCCACACCCATGTCGACGATGATTGGTGTAGGTCTAGCGGCGCAAAAGGGCATTCTAATTCAAAATGGTGATGCCTTACAGGTCGCCCAAAAATTAACCACCGTGGTGCTGGATAAAACGGGCACCATCACTCAAGGTAAACCGCAAGTAACCGATAGTCATTGGTTAGCGGTCGCTGATAAACAAGTGATATATCGTTATCTTGATGCCGTAGAGAATAAGTCTGAGCATCCATTGGCACAAGCCGTGGTCGAATTTTCTCGCGAGCATGGCGAATTCCATGAGTCATTAACCGTTGAGAGCTTTGACAGTGTGACTAGTTCAGGAGTCAGTGCCACTATCGCCGGTATGACTATCAGAATTGGCAGTTTAGCTTGGTTGGACGCTGACCTAGGGGTGCAGAGTGAGCAGTGGGCACAACAAAAAATGGGCGAGGCGAATACTCTGGTAGGCGTCGAGGTCGCAGGTAGGTTAGTGGTGATATTAGCGGTGGCAGACGCATTGAAGGCCGACTCGGTTCAGGCGATCAAAAAGTTACAGCAACAGGGCCTGAAAGTCGTTATTTTATCGGGCGATAAGCGTGAGACTGTCGCGGCAGTCGCCTCTCAAGTTGGAGTTTCAGACTTTGTTGGGGAGCTGAATGCGCAACAAAAAAAGCAGGCTATTACCCAGATGCAGGCCAGTGGCGAAGTTGTCGCGATGGTTGGCGATGGTATCAATGATGCGCCGGCATTGGCCGTTGCTGATTTAGGCTGTGCCATCGGCACGGGAACAGATGTGGCGATTCACAGTGCAGATATTACCTTGATCAATGGATCCTTAGGTCTGGTCAGTGATGCAATTAATGTGTCAAAGTTAACCTTAGCGAACATTAAACAGAACTTATTTGGCGCCTTTGCCTACAATATTATTGCAATTCCGGTGGCTGCAGGGGTGCTTTACCCAGCTTTTGGTATCTTACTTAATCCTATGTTGGCGGGTGCAGCGATGGCGCTCTCCTCGGTTACTGTGGTGAGTAATGCCTATCGATTGAAGGGTAAGATAAGTAGCTTGTAAAACCTTCGGCCGTGATCAGCTGCGATAAAAATACTTAATAGTCATGGTTTATCGCTCGCTTATTTTTGCTAAGAGGTTATGGGCACTCTGCGCCTCGCTGTAGGTCCAATATTGCCAGCGGCATAGCCGGCCCGTTCCAGTTCTAGCCTGGCTGTTGAAGTGAGGCTATTGCTGCTAATAACGAGTTACCGATGGGCATTGCGTGCCACTGGGCAATGAAAATAGCATAGGGACTAGCGTTTGAAACTAAAGGCTGTTGTACCCTAGATAATTACAGACTATGCTTAGCATTCAACAGTTTACTGCTAAGTAGTGCTAGTGCCGAGGAATGAGAAATGTCAATGCAATGGCAAAAATTGCTAACGCCAAAAAGATATGGTCATGAAGATCTACCCCAAGAGCTGGGTCGTAGTCATTTCCACAAAGATCATGATCGTATTATATTCTCTAGCGCATTTCGGCGGCTAGGACGAAAAACACAAGTCCATCCGCTGGCCTTAAATGATCATATCCACACCCGTTTAACCCATTCCATTGAAGTGGGTAGTATTGGACGCAGCCTTGGGATTAGAGTGGGGGAACTCATTCAGGATAAATTACCTTCCTGGGTGAGTCCTCATGATTTGGGTATGATAGTACAGTCGGCTTGCCTCGCCCATGATATTGGCAATCCCCCCTTCGGCCATGCTGGCGAATATGCCATCCGCGATTGGTTCAAGCAGGCAAAGGGCGAGCAACTGATTGCCTCTCTCAGCCCAGAGCAACAGTGTGATATACAGACCTTTGAAGGTAATGCACAGGGGTTTAGGGTGGTGACTACCATCGAGAATCATTTGTATGATGGAGGCTTGCGCTTAACTTACCCGACCTTAGGCACGTTGATTAAATACCCTTGGTTATCGATGCAAGCGAGTGACAAGGGAAAATTTAGTTGTTACTTGACCGAGCTAGATTTCATGAAGAAGTTAGCCGGGGAGTTAGGGCTCATTTCGCTCGGTGATAATCATTGGTGTCGTCATCCGCTGGCCTATTTAATGGAGGCCGCTGACGACATTTGTTACGCTATTCTAGATTTAGAAGATGCGATGGAGTTAAATATATTATCCTTTGCCCGCATTAAACCCATCTTGCAACAACTCTGTGGTGATTTGGAATTTGACGACAGTGTCTTTCACTCCCAGGCATCCTCTCGGCGCAAAATATCGGCACTGCGCGGTAAGGCCATGGAAAATATGGTTGAATCGGTTATCAATGCTTTTATGCATAATTACCCGGCCATTATGCAGGGGAAATACCGGGGAGAGTTATTAGTTGATGGTGATAAATGTGTCGCCCAAGGTTTGGCTGCGGCCAAACATCTGGCTCGTGACGAGGTTTTTCCCGATACCCGCAAAACCGAGTTAGAGGTGGGTGCCTATAGTAGTTTAGGGGTGTTGCTGGATTCTTTTTGTCATGCGGTTTTCGAACAATATCAAAAAAATCAGCAAGAGAGTGGACAGTTGAGTTATCGCAGTGAGAAAATCCTAAGTCTAATGGGCATCCACGCCCCCAAGCCGGATTGGGAGTTATACCATAGTTACATGCGAGTTTTAGATTTCATCTCCGGCATGACAGATAACTATGCCGCCTACCTCTCTCGTCAGATTGGCGGTATAACCACAGTACATTAAGAGAACAAAGCATTGAAATCATTAAAAGAGCAGCTCGGTGGATTGGTTTATTCAACTGATAGCGGCAATATGTGCCCCGGCTGTGCAGCGCCTATCAAAGAGTGCTGCTGCCAGCAGATATCAGAGCAGCAGCGATTGTCCACGTTAGATGGCATTGTGCGTATTCATCGTGAGACTAAGGGCCGAAAGGGTAAAGGTGTCACGTTAATCAAGGGTGTCTCCCTTGGCGATAAAGAATTAAAGCTGCTGGCGAAAGCAATGAAGCAACACTGTGGTACCGGCGGCGCAGTAAAAGCGGGCGTGATTGAAATTCAGGGTGATCAACGCCAAGTGCTCAAAGTCTTTCTGGAAAAACGTCAATACAAGGTGAAACTGGCAGGTGGCTAGATGAAAGTAAAAAAAAGAAAGGTCTGTAAAAGCTGTCAGAGAATGCGTTTGATCATGATTTTTGTCAGCCTAGCGGCGGTATTATTATTGCTGATGGCCAGCAACTGAGGCTGAATGAATCCTCAGTTACTGATTTGAAGCAAAGGATTAAGCGCGCTTAGCCAAATTTAAATCTAAAGTTGCCTTGAGCAATTTAAACAGCTTAATCGACGCGTCAATCTCCTCTTTACGGTTGGTTAAGCTCTCGATGTTTAATCCCAGTGGGATGTCTAAACTCAGGCAGTAGTTTAAGATTTTTTGTAAGTTCTCCTCGCAAATAGCAATAGATTCAACCAGTGAATCTGGCGCGTTGAGTATCCGAGTTTTTATAGCGCTCGGCGTGGCTATTCCCAGCCACTGCATGAAATCTAAGGTTTTCTGGCTGCCACAGGGGGTGAATGTTAAGATCACCCGATTGGCTTTAACCCCCTGCTCTTTACACAGTGCAGCATACTGCTGCAGTAGGTCGATAGTCGCATCGGCATCATAGACGGCTTGAGTGATAAAAAAATTGCAGCCATCAATGCTTTTTTGCTGCATGCGCAGATGCTCATCACCCTTTTTAACGTGACGCTCGGCTATGGCAACGCCACCTAAATTAAAACTGCGTTCATGAGCTTCAAGTGCCTTATAGGCATCTTTGAGCGGTAACTGAATGTTGCCGGTCGAAGAGGGGCTGCCGACCAATACCAAATTGCGTATGCCGTATTCAGTCCAAGCCTGCTCTAACCATTGGTTAAACTCTTGCTTTGATCTCGCCGAGACACTTTTATAAGTAATGGTTGGATGGCTAGATTTTTTACTGAGCACGCTTGAATAGACGCGGCTGTCATAGGTCGCTTTAAATGGAAAGGGCCTAGGTGTCGCTGTACGACTACTCTCATCTTGAATGTCATAGACCACCAAACCATCGTAATCAATGGAGGTGAGTCGTTGTAATAACTTATCTGCGATGATGTGCATATCCATTTCGGCAACTTCGGCTCTTGGTGGGGTTGTTCCCACAAAATATACCCCACGGTTTGGGTCACTGAGTCGAGTCGCTAGATTGGCACGCATGTTTAATATCCACTATGATTAAGTTAATGATGAAATTAGTATAGCAGTGAATATTATTCATGTTAATAGATCTGTATATGATATAAATTAACGTTAAGATGAGAAAACCTAATAGAGGGTCATTCTCTTCAGATTTTGCCATGCTGTGGTTAATATCTGGCCACTTATTAACTATAGAAGTTATACCTTATGCCAACTACCTTTGATTTTGAAAAGATAATTAACAGTGTTGAGCAAGGCTCGCCGCCACCACTGCATCTGTGGCACCCTGCATTGTCGGGGGACATAGATATCAGTATCGACACACAGGGCGTCTGGCGTCACTGTGGGGATGTTTTTAAGCGCACGGCGATACCACGGATGTTCGCGCGAATTTTATGTCGCGAAGGCGATCAGTATTTTTTAAAGACTCCGCATGAGAAATGGCGGATTAAAGTAGCAGACGTGCCCTTTTATTTTATTCATCTAGAGCAAGTGCCTGAGGGGCAGGACACGCAGTTGCGTTTCGTTAGTATCACCGAAGATGTGGTGATACTTGATCAAGCCGATAAATTACGCGTATCTGTCAATGAAATCACAGGAGAACCCAGTCACTACCTGCAAGTGCGAGACAACATGGAGGGGAAAATTAGCCGCAATTTGTACTACCAGTTAGTGGCATTAGCGATAGATGATGCAGCAGCGCAAAAACTCTATCTGCAAAGTGGCGAGCACAGTGTCTATTTTGGCAGTTATTAACCGCGATCTAGTGGTTAATGTAGCGCTTTGAAATGCTGGTAAACACTCATTAATTCATCTTCTGTAAAAGTAACAATGATGAGTTGTTGGCCGGGTTTTATGATGTCGGGGTTTTTGCCGATATAGCCCTGCTCATAATTGTAGACGTAAGTGGTCAGCACTTTGTAGTTTAATAATCTTCCCAGGAAAGAGCTCTTTTTGCTGCTTAGCATTTCATCCGCATCTTGAGGTATCAGCGCTCTGACTTCACCGTTAGCTTGTGCCAGTGTGATACCTTTGGAAAAAGTCCCCATCAGTCCCTGTTGGATAATTCCCCAAATACCTTGCTCATCTGACACGTTAACGGCATGCAGATAAAAAATGCGCTTTTGATCGGATTCAGTTTCACTCAATAACTCGCGTAAAGTGATGCGGTTATCTTTAGAAAGATCTTTGGTTTGTTGTGCAGTGATGGTGGGTTTGGGTGCCACAATAGGGGTGGTGGCAGTGCTTGCTGGCGCTTGGGTTTGAATAGGCTTAGTTGCAGACTCAGCCTTAAGTGTCATTTGCGCTGTCGGCTTAGGGTCTTGCACACTGATAATATTATCTGATACCAGCGCTGCCAGTTCGCTGACTTTAATATCAGAAAGTTCTTCTAAGTTTTTCTTCAGGGTATTAAACAGTGACGTGGGAATCTCTTCAGAGGTGCTTGGCGAGATCAGCTGATCTTGGTTGGCTAGATTATCTACGATGGTAATGCTGGGTGCAGAATTTATTTGGCTGGCGGGATTTTGCTTCGCTACAGTCACCGTTTGCTCAATAGTAGCAGGTTTTTCTACAGTGCTAGTCTGTTTGGGGGGGGTCTGGCTCTTAACGATGACTTCAATGATTTTAGGCTTGGTTTGCGCATTACTGACTGGATCTGCAGTGATCACACTCTGATCGTTGCTGATTTGATTGGCGCTGCTCTGCACGGCTATAACTTCTATGACGGTCTTGTTTTGCTCAGTTGTTGGTTGCTGCTCAGTCTTAATCGCTAGTTTGTCGACTTTCTTAAAACTGGGGATTTTAACCGCAAAACTCTGGGCGACTGTGGCATTTTCGGCGTTTTTTTGCACGTCGTTTAAATTGGCTGTCGCGGTGTTAGGGGCAGAGACTATTAATGCAGGGTTTTGGGTCGGGCTTTCTAGCTTGGCTATCAGTGGGGCAAGTTCAGGTAGCTGGAGTAATTGATCGGCGGTGACGAAGTGATCGGCACTGGTGATTTCAATGGGCTGTGAGGCGCTAGAGGTTATGCTTTTAACATGGGCCTGCGCCTGTTTTTTCTCTGAGCTAGTAAGTTTTGGCAATACCAGAGGAGCCGGTACAACTTCTTCAACCTTTGTGGGTTCAGTAGCGGCTATTGGCGCAGTGTTTTGCTGCTGAGTTAGGGGAGCTAAATCTGCGCTCGGTAATACGGAGTCTTCAAAGACTAAAAAATAAGAAGCAGCGGCGATAGCAACTACTAAAAAAATACCAACCAGTCTAAACATGTCCTCTCCTATGAAAATTTATTACAGCACCAGAGAGTATGTTGTTTCTTGCTTTTTTGGAAGGGCTTTTAATAAGAAAACAAAATAGATTCAATAATATAAACTGCAATGATCTTTAAGCTAATAGATTATATTTGAATAGCAGATGGCCTGCAATAAGTTATTGAGATTGGCAATGTGTGGCTCGAATCGAGCGGGTAGAGAGGTAGCGCTCGAAAATGAGCGCTAAGTGACGGATTAGATAAGTATTAATTAGCCAAACTCTAAGCTAACCTGTTCACACCACTGTTCAATTCTTTCATCGCTAAGTTCGTTTTGGCAATCATCATCAATAGCTAAGCCGATGAAAAACTTTTTATCGGCAGTGAGTGCTTTAGACTCGTCAAATTCATAGCTGTCGGTAGGCCAGTGACCCACAATGCTGGCTCCTTTAGCGACGACTTTGTCGTGTAGCATGCCCATAGCATCAAGAAACCACTCGGCATAACCGTACTGATCTCCCAGACCAATAAAAGCCACGGTCTTACCGGTGAAGTCCAGCGTATCAACCTCATCCCACACTTCTTGCCAGTCTTCTTGTACTTCGCCATAGTCCCAGGTTGGTATGGCAAAAATTATCTGCTGATAATTTTCAATAATATTAAGAGGGGAGTCAGCCACGTCAAAAAGTTCTATATTCTCAAGATGCAGCTGAACTTTTTCGGCTACATCTCCTGTGTTACCGGTCGTTGTACCGTAAAAAAGTGCTATGCTCACTGGTAATTCCAATTATGTAAATAGTTTCTAAATAACAATCATTATCGTTTGAGATAAGAGAGAGTAGGTATATCACTTTCGTTTGTCAATGATTATTCGATAAAATGATGTTGAGTAATGTAGCATTTTTTCGTCGTTATTTTGACTGCTTTTTAGCGAAAAAAGGTTTTTTTGTGCAGAAAAGTAATTTTTTAGGGTTTAAAATTAGGGTTTAGAAGTAGTCGTAATGTTTTTTGATCTCCCGAAACCTTTGCTTCGGGAGTATTTGATAGATTAAGCCTCGAGAGTGCTCGGCTCTTCAACGGGTATCTCTTCTGCCGCTACCTCTAGATGCCTGGGGCCTCCTTTCTTGGAGTTCATTTTATCCTTGGCTTTAGCGAGTTGGCGGTCGATTTTATCGGTGAGAGAATCGATGGCTGCAAATAAGTTGGCAGCATGGGTCTTTGCATATATCTCTTTGCCGCTAGTATGAAGTGTTGCCTCTATATCGTCACCGCGCTCTGAAGTGTCAATGGTCACTTGTGCGCTAGTAATAATGTCATAGCGTTGCTGGCTGTGATTTAGCCAGTTTTCAATTTTTTCTTTAACTGCAGGTGATACTTTTTCACTGCGATGGGTAATGTTTATAATCATTTGCGTTTCCTTACTGTTCTGTATGTTCTGAATACTTTTAACGATAAAAGTATTTTCCAGTGAGCCAAAAAGTTAAACGGCTGTAAGGTGAGATGTCCTCTGTTTAGGTGATTAAAAAATATTATCAAGCAACGTTGATAAATTCACTATAGCTTTATTTTTCTAAAAAAGGGAGTGTAGATAGTAAGTTTTATAAAAATTATTATTGGTTTGTTTTAGAAGCTAAGCTCATCTCAAGATAGCAAAATGTGATAAAGATAGTATTGAGCTGTATCAATTTTAGCTTGACCTACAGCATAGACTAGGTCGCAACCATTATTTATCGGTCCATACTTCGCGAAGCGGTTCGCCAAAATCATCATAAATCATTTTTTTAACGCGGCTAGGATTACGTTTGTGAAGAGGGGCAGGGTGACTGGTTTTGCGTTGATCAATAATTTTTAAGGTGTCGCTAACCGGGGTGCGATTTTGTTTTGGCATGCCGTGAATAAATTGATTGCGGTCGTACCTTCCGTCGACGAGAGAGCTATCGCCTTGGCTATACTCTTGAATTTTTCCGCCACGATTTAAATAATCATGAATTTGATTGTCCAGGAGAGTTCGAATGTCAGATTTTGAGGGTCTTTTTATCATGTCTCTATTATGCCTTAATTTTTAGCAAAGGAACATCCATGATAAAGGTCGTAAATGGCAGTATATCAATAGAAAATACAGCGCCAACAGGCTATAATTATTTAATTTTGGCAGCATCAAAATGCAATATATCAGCTTAAATGACTATCGGTACGCCTGGTTTTTTAATCACCGGGAACTGCCTATTGAGCCACAGAGTTTATCCTTAATTAAGCCTTTGGTTGAAAGTAGATCCAATCAACTTTGGCATCAACTGGTCAGTAAAGATGCCAACCATCCGGACTTGTTTCTCCGCACCGATTGGCCTGCAAAATCCACCAGTTGGAAAGTAACCGGGAAATGGCAAGTTTGCTGGGAGTCGGATGATGGCGATTTACCCAGAGAGATTGAAGAGTTTATAGACTGGGAGGGCAATACAGTCGTCTACTTTTGCTACCATGCAGACAATATCATCGAAACCACATGGGAAGTTTTTTGTTCACATTGGAAGAATTTTTTATTCTTGGATAATGGGCCTATTTTACTGGGTAAGCGCAGAAATGAAGTTATTCAATTTAATCAGGATGGCCAATTTAAATTGGGTATGAAACCATAGTCTATATTTTTAAGAATACTCCCGCTCATTGTGTTTTGCGTTGTCTGATTGTGGCTTGTTGAGGCGGCCTATCACGGGTAAATAAATGAATAATCGTTTTTTTCCATTTTTAATTTGGTTTAAGTATTTAACATTTGCGGATATAAAAGCTGATTTTTTGGCCGGGCTCACCGGTGCTGTTATTGTGCTGCCACAGGGAGTGGCCTTTGCCACGATAGCGGGTTTGCCTCCTCAGTATGGCCTGTATACGGCCATGGTCACCCCGGTTATAGCCGCGCTATTTGGCTCTTCTAAACATTTAATTTCAGGCCCTACCACTGCCATCTCTATCGTGGTGTTTTCCTCACTCAGCGGCTACGCCGAGCCCGGCAGTGAAGCCTTTATCTCGATGGCATTAACCCTGACCTTAATGGCGGGTATCTATCAGCTTGCCTTTGGCTTGGCGAGATTGGGAAAACTAGTTGATTTTGTCTCGCATACTGTGGTGATTGGTTTTACCGCGGGAGCCGCTATTTTAATAGCAACTAGCCAAGTTAAACATATTAGTGGCATAGCCACTGGCAAAGGATTGTCTTTCATCGATACTTGGATTAGCTTCTTCACCAACATAGAAATGCTTAATGTTGCGGTTTTTAGTGTGGGCTTTACAACCTTAGCGGTGGCCGTGTTAGTAAAACGTTTGGTGCCTAAAGTACCCAACTTATTAGCGGCAATGATTATCGGTAGTTTAATTGCAGTCTCTTTAGGTCAGGGCACAGGGATTGAATTTGTCGGTGGGATTCCCGCTGGGCTGCCACCTTTATCGATGCCGGATTTGTCATTATCAACGTTGCAATTACTGGCCCCAGAAGCTTTTGCGATCGCTCTATTAGGTTTGATTGAAGCGGTCTCTATCAGTCGTGCAATCGCTATCAAATCGCAGCAGCGCATTTATCCCAATCAGGAATTTATCGGTCAGGGGCTGTCTAATATTGTCGGTAGTTTCTTCTCCTGCTATGCGGGCTCAGGATCATTCACCCGCTCTGGGGTTAACTATGAAGCCGGTGCTAAATCAGGGCTGTCGGCTATTTTTGCCGCCATCATTCTGGTATTAATTGTATTGCTAATAGCACCGTTGACCGCTTATCTACCGGTGGCGGCAATGGCGGGAGTGATTTTGTTAGTCGCTTATAATCTGGTCGATATGGTCCATATTAAAAAAATATTGACCACCAGTAAGGCAGAGTCATCAGTATTGCTGATTACTTTTTTCTCCACCTTGTTCTTAGAGCTTGAATTTGCCATTTACCTGGGTGTGATGATGTCGCTAATTTTGTTTTTAGCCAAAACTTCAAGCCCTGAAATAACCGAGATGGCCTTGAATGTCGGTCAACACCGCTTTGTGGAAGCGAGTACCCACACGGGCATGCACTGCCCGCAACTGAGAGTATTACGCGTTGATATGTCTATTTACTTTGGCTCGGTTAATCACATTCAAAATAGAGTGGAAAGCATTCTGTTGCAACCAGAAGTCAATAGTATTTTGATAATTTGCAGTGGCATTAACTTTATTGACTTAAGTGGCACAGATCTGTTGATCAACTTAGCTAAAAAATTAAAAGCTAAAGGCGGCGGTCTGTATTTTTATGGGATGAAACCTGTGGTTAAACAGCGTGCGATTAAACTCGGATTAACCAGTGAACTGTCTGAGTCGCAATTTTTTGAAAATAAAAAAGAGGCAATAGAAAGTATCTTTCCCCGATTAAATCAAAGTGTCTGTGAGCTTTGTACTCAGCATGTATTTATTGAATGCGATAAATTTGAGCAACCTTTGATCATACAAGATAGTCACAAAACTAGTGCATAGCTTCGTCACACCAGTGTAGAGCTTTTAGAAACTCAGCAATGGCAAAGTGCTGTACAGACGGGCTGGCAAAGCTTTGGCACAGCTCATCGCCGCAGCCTGCGCTAACAATGGCCATTCTGCTGATGTCTGCATTGGCAAGCGCAAAGAGCTGCTGGGCATTCCAATTAGAATCTTCGTCGAACTGTTTAAAATCTTGATCGAGATATAACAAAACTCGTAAACTCAAGCCGGGCTTGAGCTGCTTTTGTATCTGGGTTAAAAAAACTTCTGTGTAATCTTTTTGAGAGAGAGTCCCGGTGGCTTGAAGTATCAGCATGTCGCCTGCGGAATCTGGAAGTACGTATAGCATAATGGCCAAATCTGTAAAGGGAAGTGTGGCGCAATTATAGGCGTATAGCAGCGTTAAACAAGGTGTCGAGGGATAAAATCTAGCGCTAGAATAACCTCTCGCAGTGAATTGCGAGAGGTGGGGTTATTACTTAGCTGTCTTACCTTCAAAAAACATATTGATGGTAAAATCTGAAACGCCATATTTAACGGTATCGATTTTGAAATCTGCAAAATTCAGGTCAACCGAAGCTTCAAAGCCCGCGCGATAATCACCCCATGGGGAATCACCTTCACCGAGTAGTAGCGCATCAAAAGAGATAGTTTTAGTGACGCCGTGCAAGATTAACTCACCAGTGACTTGTACTTTATTGTCACCCAAATCTTTAATGTTGCTACTTTTAAAGGTCGCAGTTGGATATTTAGCCACGTCTAAAAAATCGGGGCTCATGATATGTTTGTTGCGCTTAGCGTGGTTTGAATCAAAGCTGTTAGTGTCAATAGTGACTTCAACACTAGAGTCATTCGGCAGATCTTTATCGTATTCAAAGGTACCGGCGAAGCTATTAAAGCGGCCCTTTACCCAGCTGATGCCGATGTGCTTTACCTTGACGTCAATTTGCGAGTGGGCGCCAGCTGTGACGTCGTCGATTACATAGGTAGCGGCGGTTGCTATCGTGCTGGTGGCAATGGCAGCTGCAAGTAGTGTGCATTTAAGTAAACTTCTCATTATTTCTCCTTGATTCCCAACATATTTGTTAGGGTAGTGTCTTTATCAATATAGTGGTGTTTTAAAGCTGCTACTGCGTGAAGTATCACCAGAGCGATTAATCCAAAGGCAGCTAGTTCGTGAATGTCTCCAGCAAAGGTTGCCTGGTTCTCAAAAAATTCAGCGGGTCCGGGAATAATAAACCAGTCAAATATCTGTAGGCCCTGCCCCCCTGCAAAGCTAATCAGCAATCCTGAAATAAGAATGGCGAACAACAGCAGATAGAGAAAATTATGCGCCAGATGGCTGGCCAAATTAATTATTTTACTGTTGGTGGCAGGTGGTTTTGGGGTGCTATCGAATAACCGCCAGCAGAGACGAAATAACATCAGGGCCAAAATAAGAATGCCAATCGCCTCGTGTATTTGCGGTGCAAAATTGTACATAGGGTCGTAGTAACTTAAATCCATCATATACAGACCAAGCGCAAAGAGGCCGATGATAGGCAGAACTAATAGCCAGTGTAGGGCGATGATGACCCAACCCCATTGAGTGTCAGTATTTTTGTAGTGCTTTATTAAATTCATAAATAACCAAGTTGATCAATTAAACAGCTAATGCTTTTTCCCAGGAGGCTGTTCCCAGACCGTCGTAAGTTAGGATTTTACAGTAGACTATAAGTTCCTAAGCTTCACTGCATATTTATTTAAGTCGTGTTAAGTTATGTAAAGTTAACGCCTTGCATAAATATTAGCTGGGAAAGCGTACTTTATCGATATATCATGGAGGCGTCTAATGCATAATGATGATAGTTCCCATGCGTGAAGTGAATTTAAGATCGGTAGATTTAAACTTGTTGACAGTGTTACAAGTACTGTTGGAAGAGCGTCATGTAACCCGTGCCGCAGAGAGATTAAACATGAGCCAGTCAGCGGTCAGCAGAGCGCTACAAAGGCTGCGCGTGCTGTTTCATGATCCGCTGTT
The DNA here is from genome assembly GCA_013215445.1 of Oceanospirillaceae bacterium. Classification (GTDB taxonomy): domain Bacteria; phylum Pseudomonadota; class Gammaproteobacteria; order Pseudomonadales; family Balneatricaceae; genus Rs1. The sequence continues at coordinate 52,523 of JABSRA010000008.1, read as the reverse complement.
AGTCAAGTCCGCTCAAGGTTATAGTCTTTCTAAAAGAGCAGATAAGCTTGCCGCAGAGCTGGATATGGCTTTGAAATCAGTGACAAGGTTGATACAAGAGCCGGAGTTTGATCCGCTACGTGTCGAAGCGACGATTAAATTCGCCGGAATCGATTTAGATAGTTGGATCGATATGCCGGAGTTAATGGCAAAGTTTCTCAGCCAGGCGCCTAATTTAAATATTGATGTGTCTTATATGCCCGCCGATTATTTTGATATGTTGGCAAAAGGAGATGTCGATTATGTGGTGACTGGGATAGGGCCCAGCAAACATCTGGGAGATATTCACCGCAGTCTGCTTGGTGAGTCAGACTTAATCGTGCTGATGGGAGAAAACAACCCACTGGCAGCGCAGACCTTGGATTTTAAAAAATATCTAGCGGCGGTACACGGCTTTGTGACCATCACCGGCAAGGGGCCGACTTATCTAGATAACTATCTCTCCTCCATTGGCATGAAACGTCATGTAGCATTGAAAATTTCGGACTTTAGGTCTGTGATCGATTATGTGGAGAAAAGCGATATTTTATTTATGTTGCCGCGAGCTTTAATCATGCCTTTAACCAAGGGGCGCAAGGTAGTGTTAAAGCCTTTACCCAAAGAGATTAAAATGCCAAAAGTTAATTTTTATCTGTATTGGCACTCGCGCTTTCATCAAGATCCACTGCACCTTTGGATCAAGCAAAAGCTACTCTCGACGAGGCGATTATCGGACTGAATTGCCTATCTTTTATTCGATCTAAGAAAACTGGTATTTAATTCCTAAAACTTTTTGCAATCTAGATTCACCTTGGTATACTTCGCGCTCTCAATTGAGAACAGGCGGTCTCGCCGAGCTATGGTAGCTCTGTCGGTCCTCCCGCAATGATAAGTCGTTAATCTGGTCAGGCCTGGAAGGGAGCAGCCACAGCGACCTCTTCGTGTGCCGGGATGTGGCTGGCGGAGCTGCTTCCAATCTCCTCTGTTATATTTTATTTTCTTTGTTTACTCTCAGTTTTAATACTCTGTATGTTCATTCTTTAAAAATTAATATTTCCTTACTTCTTCAATTCAACCTATATAAAAACTTTTACTGATTTCTTTTTTGTAGTTTAAATTCAAAAGATTGTAGTGCAGTTTCGACTGCGTCGAGTTCATTTCTTTTTGCGAAAAAAAGAAACCGAACCAAAGAGGCTTTTTGCCATCCCTGGCACCGCCTAATACCTTTCGTCCTGAACATAAAAATTTCGCCCTGCTATTGCCATAAGACCCCTCCGCGATTTACAAAATTGACGGCCGCTCAGATAGGCCGTCCATGGCCTAGCTTCGCTCTCCGCGACATCCTGTCGCTCTACTCATCAATTTAGTAAATCGCTCCGGCGGCAATACAAGGGGATTTGGTGGCTCCGTAGCTAGGTTTGTGGAATGCGACGTTTTATCTATTAAATTGAATAAAGGTAGAGAAATTATCTTATTTATAGCTTAATAATAGAGATAAAAATCGCCTGTCCCATTTCATTTCTGAGAAAACCGTCCTAGGTTCCCCCGGTTAAAGTCAACACTCTGTTAATCTTATTGAGCGTGGCAAATCCTTCTTTAAAAAATTCAAATCGCTCTGCTAGGAGTATTGTTCGTGTCAGATCGGGTTCTGTACAAGTCATAGCGGGTTTCATCGCATGGATTGCCTCGTCCATAGAGCCGAAGTGACCTGCCCCGAACGCTGCCAGAATGGCCGCACCCAAAAGAGTGGTTTCCGCCATTTCAGGCACATCAACTGGCAACCCCATGGTGTCGGCTTTGCTTTGTACTAACGATTTGTTCTTTGAGCTGCCACCCACAAAGATAAGTCGATCCGCGGTGACACCAAAATTTGCGGCTGAATCGAGTATTTCTTTGGTTTGAAAGTTTAACCCTTCAAATATGGCGCTTAATAAGTCTTGGCGTGTGTGACCTGCCCGCAGCCCCAAAAAAGCGCCCGCAGCAGATGTATCAATAATGGGTCCTGTAGCACCAGCGAGATGAGGCAAAAACAAGAGTGAGTTAACCTGCTGCCCAGCGGCATTTTTGGATAGCTTAAAATAGGCATCGTCGCTCAGTTCACGGGCAAATTCATCCCGAAACCAATTGGTAACGGCTCCACCAATTGCAGCGCCAAAAGCGGAATAAGTGCCTGGAACTACATGTGGTTCGACAGTCCAACCGGTACCAACGGCAGATTTTGGCGGGTTAAAATCAGCAACGGCAGTTTGTATAATATCCCATGTGCCGCCAACATTGACTATTGAGCTTTTTGACTGAGTAGCGAGCGGCAAAACGCCACATAAATAATCATGTCCTCCCAGAATAACCGGTGTACCCTCTGGCAATCCAGTCTCTTGCGCCGCTAAGCGTGTGATCGTTCCCAAAACAGTTCCCGACGGGTGTGGGTCACACATAAGTGAGGTATCTACACCACTGGCTGCCGCGATTTCAGGATGCCAATCGTTGATTCTGGGATCAAAGAGCAGCGTGCATGCAGCCATCGAATAATCGATTGCCAATTCTCCACAGAGCCGAAAATTCACAAAATCACCCATAAGCAGCCATTTATGAGTGCGATCTATAATTTCTGGGTGGTTGTCTGCCATCCATTGCAAGCGAAACAACGTACTGAAACCGCGCGCGGGCGTGCCAGTGGTTAAAAATTGTTTATCTTCGCCAAATTTTTCACACCACGCTGCGTAATAAGGTGTACAACGCTGATCCGTCCACGCTATAAAATCATACAGTGCCTCGCCAGCTTGGTTAATCGGCAAGCCATCCATACCTAGGCAAGCTGTCGCGACACCCAGTATTTCAGCGTCGCCAGGAAGTGTTTGTGCCACCTCGCGCAAAACAGCGCAAGTTGACTCCCACACTGTTTCATGAGGCCAAACAATGTGATCGGGATGATTTGAATCTGGTGCGACGCTGCGCGACGGCCGCGACGCGATCGAGGCGACATTACCCGTTAAGTCAAAAGCGGCAGCTCGAATACTGCCAGATCCTAAATCTATGCCAATCACATATTTCATTTTAATGGGTCTCTAATAGTTGTCAGAAATTTAAGCGGCATCGCCGTGTACAATTTTACGGTACCGCTGTACCGTAGCGCGTACATCATCCGCTTCAAAAATATTGCGGCCAAATACCAGACCACGAGCTCCTGCTTTTATGGCATCATCTGCATGGCTGAAGGCCTCTTCTGGATTGGCTGCTTTTGCACCACCTGCCAAAAACAACGGGACTGGGCAAGTTCTAGCCATTTCCGAGACGTTTTCTAGCGATCCGGGGTAGAACGCCTTGACAATATCTGCCCCCAACTCCGCGGCAATACGACATCCTAATGACTGAATTTTAATGTCTGTTCGATGCTCAGGGTGGTGGCGGAGCTGCGCACTAAGCGCTTCAACCATGAAAACCAAACCCAGACGTTCGCATTCACGTGCCAACCGTGCATTGCGTTGAATTTCTAGTTTTTCAACCTCAGGGTCTGGGTGCCCAATATACATGTAGGTCATGATGCCATCTGCGCCAGCGGCCAGGGCTTGTTCAACTGTCGCAAGCTCGATCGTTCCACCGAGGTCATAGGGCAACACGTCTCTGACATAACTTTGATAGTCCATATGCAACATTAGCGCCGGTTTATCCCGTCCGATGAAATATTGCTCCAGCTTGGACAACATGCCAGGAGCCACCATCAGGCCATCTACTGCTGACATTTCTTCACAAGCTTTTTGCATTTCAGCTAATGACATCATGCCGGGCAAAGGACCCATGATGACACCGTGTGAATATGCCACCAGCAAACCATTGCCGCTTTGTTGGTTTAGAAACCGCGCCAAGCGGATTTTTTTTCCTGTACGTGAATCCATTTTATTTCTCGCTTTTTATTGTGTTGTCGGTGAAACCAAGTTTTCCTGGATTCATTATATTGTGAGGATCAAGCGCTAATTTAATTGCTCGGTTTACGATCATTGCGCTGTCTTGATCAGCACTAACAAATTTCTTGCGAGCTAACCCAACGCCATGGTGATGAGACGTTGCTATCCCTCGCTCAAGACAAATTGTCATCGCCGTATCCCAGATCTGAAGAATGCGCTTCTCGGCCGCGGCAGCATCTTCTGCTTGACCAATCAAAATCACATAGAGCGATGTTCCCTGAGCATAAACATGCGAGAAATGGCATAAAACCTCATCTGCGAATGGTTTCAGCGCCTCTTTTAACGCCGTGTATGTTCCCTCGATACCACTCCAAAAATCCGAAATTTCTATCGTTTCCGCAACGCCACCAGGTTCGGCCAAGATTTTTTCGATGGCCGAAAAATCATAGCGCCGATCCATCCAAGCCTCAGCCCCATCTGGGCCTATGGTTCGTCCGCCATACTCAATACAGATGTCAATAACCGTCTGATATTCAGCATCGGCCATTGCTGGAACGCCTTCAAATCCCAAAAACATCACGCATTTATTGATTTTGCTGTCTTTCATCGCGTGGCGAGATTCGTCGACATCATAAAAACGCACCAGAAAAGGCTTTATGCTGGCCTGGGTGATTGTGCGCAAAACACTCAAACCCGATGTAACATTATCAAATTCGAGGGTTTCAAAAAGGCGGTAGGTTTTTAACGGGAAAATTTTTGTGGTAATTTCTGTGACTATTCCCAAGGTGCCTTCGCTGCCTATGAAAATCTCTTTTGTATCGAGGCCGATTGCCGCACGCGGGGTTTGTTTTGTTTGCACAATTTGCCCGTCGGGCAAAACAATTTTAATCGCGATAACGTGATCTTCTATGCCACCATATAGAGAAGAAAACTGTCCTGTCGCCCGTGTCGCAATCCATCCACCCACTGTCGATCGGTCAAGCGATTGTGGAGAGTGATTGAGCGTATAGCCACGTTTGTTCAGCTCTGCTTCTAATAGGTCACCGCGTTTGCCAGCTTCTATGGTCACCAGCAGGTTAACTTCGTCCAGTTTAATCTGAGCAGTCATTTCAGACATGTCAATGACCACGCCACCATTTTCTGTTAACGGCGAGCCAACAACGGATGAGCCAAGCCCCCAAGGCGTTACTGCGATACCCTGTGCGTTGCAAGCTGCTAACAGCGCCGAAACTTCTTCAGTTGATTTTACTTTCACCACAGCTTCTGGTTTACAGGGCTGTTTGCCTTGTTGCCGCCATTTTATCGCGACTGGCCAAGCGTCATAGCTATGCTCAGCAATATCTGCATCGCCGGTGAGTATCCGGTCGGCAGGCAATACTTCTGAAATTTTTGAGAGGTCAAACATATAAGTTTTCTCCTAAATTAAGAGTGTTGTTATTGAGGGACAATTACCAATCTATCGGTGAGGTGTCCCATGCCTACTAGATGTTCAGCGGCCAGGGGGGAATCGGTAACAATTTGATCGAATTCATCTAGATCAGCGAATTTGTGCAGAGCCGTACGGGAGAATTTTGAACTATCTGCAAGCATATAGCGATGCACAGAAGCCTGGATCATCGCCCTCTTGGTACTGGCTATAATAGAGTTTGGATGAAAAGCCCCACTGCCATCTATTGCGGTGGTGGAGGTGAAAAATCGGTTAATCTTAAGTTGCTGTATGGATTGCTCGCAAAGAGGGCCACTAAATGTATTGTATTGACTAAGATATTCACCACAAAGACCAATCAACTTAATCGATGTTAGCTTGGCAACCGCCGCTTGAATCGGCAGGAAGTTGGATATTATGGTTAAATCTTCAATGGCCGACAGATGCCCCAACATAGGCAACAACGTGGTCGCCTCGTCCAACAATATCACGTCGCCGGGTTCTACCAATGACGCGGCATATTTCGCTAAACGACTCTTCGCCTCAATGGCACGGGTCATTCTAAACTCGACATTGCTTTCAAAAGCAGATGATGGCTGTGCGGTGGCACCATTGCGAATTTTCCGCAAAACGCCTCTGCCTTCCAATTCTTCTAGGTCCCGGTGGATTGTCATTCGGCTAACGCCCAACAGAACAACCAATTCGTCAAGCCCTGCCTCGCCTTTACTTAATACCAAATTGCTAATCTGTTCCAAACGTTGTTGCTTTGATAGTGGTTGCTTGATCATTTTTTCACCTCCCTTTCTGGTGGGTTTGACTCATTAGAATTCCAGAATCGTGCGCCAGTTGTCGCATTAAGATAGTTATTAAACTCAACAAGGTCAGTGTCAATTTTGTCGTCGCACCAACCCAAATGGCGCAGTGCGATGTTGCGAAAGTGCGGTAGAACCTCTCGGCCCCGGTTGGCACGGTGCCCAAGCATCAACCTACGCAGTAAAATATCGATTAAGGACCTAGCGAATTCATGGCGCACCGCATAGACCATTTCTGCAGCAATCGCGCCAGAGTCTGTGTCGATAACCGTCGCGAGGTCGGGCGTATCTTGGGCCATCTCTATAATCAATGCAGACTTAGAACCATAGATTTTAGCCAATCTACTGGTAGTGGCAGACGTGAGGCAAAAACCTTCATTAAATTGTATTTGCTCAACTTGCCCCGCGCCGGGCAGAGGCGTTTCGGCTGTTAATGATTTAGGAGCTCGTTTACCTCGAAGCTTAAAAACAGCATTCACGGCATCTTCTGCCAACCTGCGAAATGTAGATAATTTCCCACCATATACAGATATCATGCCCGCATAGGACAACCCGTGATGGTGAATCACATGTTTGCGGGTGATTTTACGTGATGGCCCAACCGCAAAGGGCAACGGCCGCACACCCATATAAGTGAAAATAATGTCCGAACGCTTAAACGTGCCAGCCTTAAAGGTGTTCGATAATGCATCCATAAGATAAGCAATTTCGACCTCGCTGGTTGCGGCTTCGTCCACATCGCCACTCACAACTCGGTCTGTGGTGCCAATTAGTATATTATCTTGCCATGGCGTCACGATAATAGGCCGGCCATCTTGCCTAGATTCTAAAAACACCGCCTCGTTTGGCGTATTTTCATTGGCTTTAACGACAATAAATGAACCGAGAGCTATAGTGGTAAGTGATGATTGCTGACCCATTGCATTTTTTATTACTTTATCTGTCCACGCGCCGGTCGCATTGACAACGCTACGAGCAGTTGCGCTTTTCTTGCCGTTTTTTTCTTGCCAAGTCACACGAAACCCGACACCGGGTTCTGGCACAATTTTGGTAACACACGCATAGTTGTGCAGCTCAGCACCATATTCCTTCGCCGATAAAACATTTTCAATGGTTAGACGCTCGGCAAATTCCGCGAAAGCATCGTACATTAAAAAACCACCCGCTAGCTCTTGGCTACGAAAGGTAGGGATACGAGCCATTGCTGCTTTTTTGTTTAATTTTTTATGACGAGGAAATCCAGCTGGCGCAAGGATATCAAGCGCCATTAAGCCTAACTTTACTTTCCAAGCTGGATTGCGTGAACTTTCAAATATAGGAATTAACAATGTAGAGGGTTTTACCAGATGCGGAGCAATTTTAAGCAAGGTGTTTCGTTCTTGCAAGGCTTCTATTACCATCGGAAAATCGCCATTTTCCAAGTATCTAAGCCCACCATGAATCATCCGACCATTGTGGCCAGAAGCCCCGGCCGCGAAATCATTCATCTCTAGCAAAAGTGTCTTAAGACCACGCATCGAGGCATCACGGCAAATGGCTGCGCCATTAATACCTCCTCCAATGATAATAAGATCATATTCGTCTGTCATTTCACTCTCAATATAACAACTTATTGTGTTATCTTAACAAGAGTAGCTGGTATGTCAAACGATTATTTTCATAAAACAATGTGCTGTAACTAGAATCGGCGCTAATTGAGCGTATTCAATTTTAACTATTATTCATACGACGAGCATTTAAGTTTAACCCGCCATTGGCGTTTAAAACTGACCCAACGGATTTGAATAATGAGACCCACTGAAGAGCGGCTCCACATAAATTGCCCCTAGATTCACTTGCTCCAATTGATTGATAATTTGCTTGGTGACCGTTTGGTAAATTTTGTTTTTCATATATTGTGTTCCCACAATGAAATATGGATTGCTCATGCAAACCTGCTTTCAGTCGAGAACGAAGATGAGAGGGGTGAAAGAACTACTACAAAGAACTACTACGAACTACTAACTACTACAGGACAGGCATATATTATAATTTTTAAACCTAGACAATACTCCAATCAATAAACTTTAGAGATTATTTCTCTTTAACTCTCTTGATCTACATATCTTAGATATTTTTTGTCAAATCAGCTTATTACAAGCGATAAACCCTACGCTTAGCAGTGTTATTATTTCTATTTATTATTTATAGTATTACGTAGGAAATAATTTAATGCTTATTCCGATACCCTTTATCCATTTTATTGCGAGTCTTTTAGCGTGTGCTCGCATCGCATCACACTTGCCCATTGCACGACTAAATTGGTGAGCCCCTTTAGGCTGCATTGCCTTGTGCCATTCTTCTTCATCAATGCCTAAACGTACCAGTATCGGCGGTAGACGGCTATCTATAGCACCGTGCTTGTTGGCCCTTATCGCACGTCCACTCCAATCGACAAGCTCTGAATACTCTCGATAAAGATATGGGATCTCATCAGTTAGCGGACTTCCTTCTGCAACAAACTCTTTCAAGAATAGATTCTTACCAGACCCTTGCATTCCCTTTTTTGGCAGTCGTTCTTTCACCCTATGATCTTCATCAATTCGTTGCTTTATCGAAGTGAACTCTGAAGTTTCAGGCATCTCTGCCATCTTCGCGCGTATGGGATTTAACTCAACATAGGCCATACAAGTCAGCAGTGCTTGTTCGTCTAGTAACGCTTGGCTTTTAAAACGACCCTCCCAGAAATGACCAGTACAGTTGTCTTCAAAATTGGCTTTGCGAGATATTGGCTCATTGAGTGAGCGCATAAACCAGCTGATATCCTCTAAACGATCCCGCCACTTTGCCACTATCTCAACTATTAACTGATGATGTTCTTTTGAGAGTTTTTCACCAGCGATGAGCCGCTGAATAATATCAGGGCCCGTATAGATTTTCCGCCAACGCTCTATCACTTCTAAATTGGTTAGCGAGTCTACTTTCGCTTTATTTATATATAAAACAAGGTGATAGTGATTAGACATGATTGCATAGGAACAAACATCGATGCAAAAAACTGCTTCTATTTCAGCAAGCCTATCTAGCATCCATTGACGACGATGTTCAAAGTCTTGTTGAGTCGTTTTATCAAAGCCGCAGAGGAAGGCTTTTCTAACCACTCTAGAGATACAGTGGTAATAAGGGGTATCTTGACAGCAGATTTGCTGCGAACGGGCACGAGTCATAGCGCCTCCTGCTCAGAGTAAACTCTGAATTAAATAAATATTTCGTGATATACAGTCTACACTCATCACGTTCATATTAAATTAATCTATGACTGTCCTATCTTTTCTTTCCTATCTTTTCTAGTAATTGTTATTCACTATTTTGCATTACATCATGGGTAAGATCTGTAGGCTAAAATTTATTGCCTCGAACTGTTGCTTGTGCTGCCATAAAGTCAGCCTGTCGCTCCACTTATCAATTTAGTCAATCGCTGCGGTGGCAATACAAGGGGATTTGTGGCTGGGTAGCTGAGTTTCTGGAATGCTTAATCTTTTGTCTGCCATAGCGTCGATTGGTAGTGAGAATGGCCGATTTATAGCTATAACCTAGTGATTAAGGGGCCTGTCGTGTGTCTTGAATGGTAAGCGAATAGATATACGAACTACTCCTATGGTCTCGCTGCGAGTTATACCGTAATATTTTCTCCTTTAAATCGATGGATTCTATCGGAGTAAATTAATATGGGTAATGACTATATGGCTAGCTTTTTCTGGCGTTTAATTATCCCATTGATTGGTTTTTTGATACTTTTAAGTGTTGCTATGCACTTTCTTGTCCCTACTTTAATGAATCGAAATACCGAACAAGAAGCGATTAAAACTGGTGTCAATATCGTTAATCAATTTACCCAGTTACGTGGTTATTACAGTAAACACGTGATCAAAAAAGCCCTACTGGCTGGCATGAAACCCTCTATTGTGCATAAAGGCGTTGAAAACGCTGTTCCGCTACCGGCAACCATGATCTACGACATGAGTGAATTACTTTCCAGTGGAAATATTAACCTTGATCTCTATAGTGCCTTCCCATTTCCCAATCGTGCATCCAGACGGTTAGACGACTTTCAACAACGGGCATGGAAACAATTAAACATTGATCCCGAGAAACCATTCACCCAAGTGGAAGAAACCTCTAAAGGTACTTATGTTCGTATTGCTGTCGCCGATAAATTAGTGGCCCAAGGTTGTGTTGATTGCCACAATTCCCGCTCTGATACTCCTAAAGATGATTGGCGCTTGGGTGATGTCCGGGGCGTGCTAGAAGTAAAAATTAATATTGATAGTCAATTAGCTGCCAGTGCAACACTGGGCTGGGAAGTGGTTGGCATTATCATTATTTCGTCAATTATTTTGGTTATTTTCTTATCCATCATCTACAAGAAGAGGATCAGCCATAGATTAATGGCGATAGTGAATTCATCGGCCATTTTGGCGGAGGGGGATCTAACCCACAGGTTAAGAGAAGAGGGCCAACACGAAGCGGGTCAAATCTCCCGCAGTGTGAATAAGTTTACCGAGTCACTGGGCAATGCCTTATCAAAAGTTAACACATCATCCACGAGTATCTCTGATACTACCTCATTACTATTGGAGTCTTCACAACGCTCCACTGTTAGATCACAAGATCAAAGCCTGAATACAGAGCAAATGGCCACAGCAATTAGCAAAATACACACTTCTTTAACCGAGGTCGCGCAAAACATATTGCTAACCAAAGCTAAGGCCGAAGATGCAGACAAAGAAGTAAAAAATGCTAACGAACAAGTATCGATAGCTAATGATTATATTAAAAGCTTATCCAGTGAAATTTCCCGTGCCAATGATATCATCATCAAATTACAGGGGAGCAGTGAGAGTATTGGCAGTGTTGTTGATGTTATCCGAGGGATTTCAGATCAAACCAATTTACTGGCACTGAATGCAGCTATTGAGGCGGCCCGTGCTGGTGAGCAAGGCCGTGGTTTTGCCGTTGTAGCTGATGAAGTCAGAACTCTGGCCGGTCGGACTCAAAGTTCCACCGAAGAAATCCAGGACATGATTACCCTGATCCAGGCAGGGGTCAAAGATGCGGTGCAGGCAATGGGGGAAGGCTTAGATACCGCCAATACATGTGTCGAACAAACGGCTCGCAGTACTGAATCTTTAGGACTAATCACCAACTCGATCACAGTAGTCAAAAACAATGCCAGCCAAATTGCGGCTGCAACTGACGAGCAAACAATAGTGCTTAATGAAATACAGCTTAACTCTGCCAGTATTGCTGCGGCCGCAACTACCGAATATCAGGATGCGATGAATAATAAGCTGGAATGTGAAAAGCTCGAACAGTTTGTTCAGGAAATGAATGAATCTCTGGCGAAGTTTACGCTTAAGTAGTTTACTTTGATGTATATAACTAAATTGAGCAATACTTACTATCGTTCGTGGTGAGTAAGCAGAATGCAGAACTGCTTCGATATTAAAAGCATGTCCTGCAATGGCTGAGAGGAAGAAGATCCGAGTAATCGAACAGTAATTTAAATTATTTTTGACCACTACATCTGTGATCTATTAAGTTGAATGATGGCAGTGAAATTATCTGATTTATATCTAAATTGTAGAGATAAAAAGTGCCAGTCCCGTATAAGGTTCAAGTAATGCCTTAATTCAGGCTAATTCATCATTGATGGTAAAGGGCACTGCATTAATTATTTTCAATAGTAATTGTTATTCACTATTTTGTATTACATCATGGGTAAAATCTGTAGGCCAAAATTTATAGCCTTGAACTGTTGCTTGTGCTGCTGCGCCCCACAATGCTGATTGGTATATTCTTACGCCGTCAACATCATAAGATGTGTTAGCTACTGCTTGTCCACCTTCATCTTCATCTATTGCGCTTACTTCAGCCCTAGCACCAGCATCCCAGCCTTCTTCTTTAAAGCGCTTTAATGCTTGCGCACTACTATAAGCATAAACAAAAGCCACTTGTTTAAAACCAATACCCATACCGACACCTACAGAAGCGAAACGATAAAATTCAGATTTACCTTTTTCTTTAAGAGTACAAACGCCGCCACTTAATGAAGCTGCAAATAAATATCCATCACTTCCTGTGCAGACTAAATAAGCTAAACTTTGATTAATTACTGATTTTGATGATGGATGGTCTTTATAAATTTGTTGCAGGGCTTTCGCGGTTTCCTTTTGAGCATTTTTCTTTTTATCCTCAGGAGTCTTACCTGTGGCACATCCCAATAATAAGCTCGTTGTAATAGTCGCAGCAATAATATTTATAATTTTCATAGGTTACCGTTTTTTGATTTGTTATTTGGCATCGATAAATAAAACAATTATTTATAATAATATAGGGTGATTTTTTAGATAAAGATATTATTTATTACCATGGAACAGGTGATTTTCTTGTTTCAAGGTACCTGCGATTAAGTTCAAAGAGCCATTTATGCATCACTTTTGAAATTTAAGGGGCGCTAGCAGGACGCGGTAGCTTTGAGCAATCCACTCAACAAAATTTTGCACACCGGCGCCCATCGATGTTAGATCGATTGGCTGAAATTGAGGCTGTTTCTTATATTGATATCTGTGCTTATCCATTATGTCTAATTACTATCAGCTTGTTTTGCTTCCCCATAAACGTAAGTAACAAAAATACAGTAGAGAGCCTAACTGATATAGAAGTGATGGAGCGTTGGCGGACAATTTATACTGGCCCAGATATAATCTAGTGTTTTGTTAATGTCGAAAAGCCTTCTAAAGAGCACCATGATCTGATTGCTGAAATAGTTGGAAAATGGCGTCTTCGGCTAGACGATACTAGCTGGTTGATGAAGAGTTTGAATGAATCTATAGCTCGCAGAGCAAACTTGCAAGACGGCTGCACAGGACACTTTTATTCGCTGCCATCCTTGGCACTCACCCTTTGGGCCAGCTAAAGCTGTTCAATTTTATTAGTCAAAATTAGTGGGAAGCTAGGTTCAAGAGCCAAGTATTGTTAGACGAGCAAGCTCTGCTCACCTGCATGTCGGCTCTAACAGAAATGATGCGGTAGCAAACAATACCGATATTTATCGACTACACTTAATTGGATGCTGCCTTTTTTTGTTTTGTTACAGAAATAAATTTAGGTTTATTGTCTTCTAATTTGAGGGTTTATCATGAATATCAAAACGTTATTATTGGCGAGTGCCAGCATTCTACTTTTGCAGATATCAACCAGTGCACAAGCCTTTGAGTGCCCGGCACATTTTGCTGTGGCCCAATCAGCCATCGACAAAGTTGTCGCCGATATGAAGGGTATGAAAGGTCAGATGTCTAAGGAGAAAATGGCACTGGTACATGCACTACTCGATGACGCTAAGATGCAATTGAGCAGTGCCAAGCACAACCATCAGAAACCTCAAGGCGCATACGACCATGCTCGCTCCCTTGCAAAAGCTGATACGTCACTCGGCTATGCCAAAGCCGCCGATCTGCTTCACTGGAATTACATGAAAAAGTAACTAGCTCTGAATCTTTAGGTAAGCGACTCAATGGGTGGTTATAGTTTACTCAGTATGGATGTTAAAAAATTATGAAGTGGACGTCTGGCCTGTTTCAAAAAGTTACAACCTTATTGATACTGACCTTCGTGGCTTGTGCAGCAACAGCTGCTACTGATTGGGGTGAGCCTAAGATCCAAGGTACCTCAACGCAAGCTATTGTCCTCGGGAAGGATTTAGATGGAGACGGTGATCCAGATGAGGTGGAAATCCGGCTGGAGGTGATAGAGATCACTGAGGAAGTTTACCCCGGTGAGTACGTTAAGTTCTGGGTCTTTGCCCCCGAGGGAGCGGGTATGAATCCGGTCGCCAGAGCGCCTAGTCCTACTATTCGAGTGGAGGAGGGTGACCGAGTGCGGATAATTTTAAAAAACACCCACTACTTCCCCCATACCATTCATCTTCACGGCACTATCCACCCCAATGATATGGATGGTGTGCCCGGATTTACCCAGGCTGCAGTCAAACCTGGTGAATCATTTAGCTACGAGTTTATTGCCAAAAACCCGGGTACTCACTTCTATCATTGTCATGTGCAGGCGGATGTTCATGTCAACATGGGCTTGGCGGGTATGCTGATTATTGAGCCGAACCGCCCAGCGAATCTGTTTAATCACCTTGTATTAGGGGCGGGACGGATACAGGATCTAGCTAAAGCGACTAAGGAGCGCTACGACCGGGAATATTCACTGGTCTATACCGATATCGATGATCGCCTGAATCGAATTCCAATGATGTTCACGGATCCTCGAGAGATTGAGAAGCGTATGCACCGGGACTATGACTCGAGCAAACGGCAAGCAAATATTTTCATGCTAAATGGGCGCTCATTTCCATTTACTTTGCGTGATACGCCAATAGAAGTTAAATCCGGCGAACGGATCAAGCTTCGCATCCTCAATGCCGGGGAGCGATCCCTGCAGCTTCATGTCCACGGGCACCACCCTATATTGACTCATGTCGATGGACATGAAGTGCCTTTCAATAGACGATTTACCAGGGATGTTTTCACCATTGGTGCGGCCCAGCGGATTGATCTGGAATTGCTTCCCGGCAGTGATGATGACTTCGCATCTGGACCGGGCGTCTGGATTATGCATGACCACACTGAAAAAACGACTACCAACAAAGGCATTAATCCTGGCGGGGATATTACCGCGCTAGTATATGCAGGCTTTATGGATACTGAGCAGGGGTTGCCTCGCGTTTCTGGCAGTCTTAAGCGCTACTTTGACCCCGAATACTATCGTGGCAACGTACCTATTTTTGATCCGAATATTTTTCATACGACTGTTGCTGATTATGAATACGGTTGGGATGAAGAAGAGCTAAGTAACCATACATTATCCTACCCAGTACGTGAGAATTCTCCTCCTGTTGTTCCTGAAAGTGTGTTGGATAGCCATCAAGTTATCGCTAAGTCTTGTGCTAAACCCCGCGGCTTTCGCCGTATCGTATTCAAGGGAGGGGTTGAGCAAGGTTTAGAAGGTAAAGTATTCGGCTTTCAACCTGCCCGCCTGCACGTCGGCCGGTGCGTGGAAGTTGAAGTTGTATTCGAGAATACCGATCAAGTTCGGCACGCGCTGATGATACCGGGACTCAGTCCCATGTTCGTTATAGAGTTTACTGGGCCCGGCGAGCAGACGGCGCGATTTATCACCCCGGATGAAGACGTTACTCTAGAATTCCACTGTCATGTTGAAACTCATGCACCTATGGGCATGCGCGGCATGCTGGTTGTTGGCAGGGGAAGCGAAGCTGTGCATGCCCCTAAAATCAGCACAGCAACCTTTAACAATTACCAAGGCGTAGGTATTGTGGTCGCCGTGGATCTACGCAAGCGCCGCATAGTGTTGGATCATGAGGAGATCCAGGGTTTTATGGCGGCGATGGTGATGGGGGTTCAGGTCGCATCTTTGCAGCTCCTCAAGGGTATGGAGCCAGGTACAAAAGTTCGGTTCAGCATCAATACTGATAAAAAAGAAATAGTGGCAATGGAGCCTCTTTTAGATTGAATTTAGCTGAAATAACGCACACCCCGACCCATGGTTTATGTCAATGTGTTTGTCGTAGCTTCGAGGGTTAGCATTAATAGATGTATCTAGGGGAGTGTTAAACGGACAACAGGATATAGCACTTTGAATGGAGGATCCTTAGGTGAAATCGTTCTAATACGCGCCTGTCCTATAGGTTCTGCTATAGGTTCAAGGATGGTGTGATTACACTCAGTGCATCTTGCCCGTCTGACTGGGCAGACCGTGGAATTGGGTAGGCCGTGAAACTGGATAGTGGCGGCGAGGCGCTGTCGGTTCACTCTTTTTGGCGTAACGCTCAACCTTCTTCAAGGTTTCTGAAACGCCAACATAGATTGCTGGAGACAGACCAAAGCAAACCACGCATTGCGACACGTAGGATAGAGACGCAGGGCATGAAAAGCCCCAAGAAATGCATTGAAATTATTGCCCTTAATGCTTTCAAACTCGGCGATAGCTGTCGATACTCGAGACTGAGCCATGCGGCGCTTGTGAGGAGGGATATCTGCAAAGGCGTATGTTTGGATAATCGACTGCATCGCATTGATACGCGCTTTACGGTTTGAGGTTTCGCCGCCTGTGCGCATTAAATAGCTCATCGTGACACTTGCGCTTACTGCAACATCGTTCCTCTCTGCTAGACGCAACCACAAGTCCCAGTCTTCTGCCGAGGCCAAATGGGTAGAGAAGCCATTCGCATTTTGCAAATACTCTCGTTTTGCGACGCAGCATGAAGTGCCAATTACATTAATTGAAAGTAAATTTTCTAGAGGGTGTTCGAGGCGAATAAATCCGTTTCTGCTACGGTCGATGAACTTAGGTCTCCAGTAATCAAATGCAGTTCCATACAATCTACCATTTGGATCCACGTGCAGATAATCCGTAAATGTCAGCGCGATCCCGGGCTCACGCCGGTGGAACTCGATCTCGTTCTTCAGTTTGTTGGGCCACCAGAAATCGTCAGCATCTAAAAACGCTATCAAGTTTGAGTTTGCCACTGAGATTAATATGTTACGTGCATGCGCGGGCCCCAAACCACCGCCTTCGAAGATTTTTAGATTTGGCATTTTGGCAGCAACTTTGGCCAACCACTGAGCAGTTCCATCGTTTGATCCGTCATCACAGACGAGAACTTCGATGTCCTCCACATTCTGAGCCATTACTGAGGCAAGCGCGGCTGGAAGATGACTGAGGGTGTTGTAAGTAGGTACAACAACGGAGCAACAGGGTGGTTTCATCTACGTTATCCTCTCTGAGAATATTCTGGTTTCTGGTTTCTGGTTTCTGGCTTATGTCTTGCAAGGACCATACCGAATCAAAAAGATAGGACTTTACCGATGAAAACCATCGCATACGTCATTAATGACTTTCCAATACTCTCTGAGACGTTCATCGGCAATGAGATCAGAGCCATGGAGAAGCGTGGCCATCACATTGTTCCTTTCGTTTTTCGGACTCATAAAGGGATGGCGCAACCTGAAGATATTGAGCTCGCTAAGAAGTTCCTTTGCGTTGGCGACATCCCGGCGCGCCGTATCAATAAGATTGGGCTGCTGCGTTGTTGCGGTTGCCATCGTGCTCTGAGTTTTGTCCACAGCCAGAGGTTATTGGGCCGTGCATCATTGTTATGGAATGCCGCGAAGTTGGCGGGCGAGTTAATTGTGCACAATTGCGGTCATGTTCACGCGCATTTTGCGGGTGGCGGAGCTGCTCATGCTATCGTCGCAGCACGGCTAGCTGGAATTCCCATGTCCTTTACTTGCCATGGTCACGATGTTTATGCGGAGCCAGAGGATCTCCCAGCGAAGCTTGCCGCTGCAGACAAGGTCATCGCTGTCTGTTGTGATCTCGCAGGTGATCTGAAACGCATTCAGCCGAATGCCGAAGTCGTGAGTATCGCCTGCGGCACCAACCCCGCACGATTTACTCCTCGCCCAGCAGGGCAATCTTCAAACGGTAGATTGTTATTCGTCGGTAGGTTGGTGCCGCAAAAGGGTGTCGAAGATATCATGCAGGCATTAGAAAATGTCCCCCAGCGCGAAATTATAAATGTGGATATCATCGGTGATGGCCCCTTGCGAAACGATCTAGAGAAAAGGGCCGTTTTGCTTATTCGGCAACGTGGTCACAAAGTACGTTTTCTGGGCAGTCAGGACGGGGCGTGGATCAGTAGCAATGGTCCCTCATATGCGGCTGTCATTCTGCCGTTCAAGACCGCTCCAGATGGCAGCCGCGATACAGGTCCGTTGGTGGTTAAAGAGGCTATGGCTATGGGACTGCCGGTAATATCGACGACATACATGGGCGTGAAAGAAATGGTGACGCAAGAGACCGGTATTCTGGTGGAGCCCGGAGATCACTTAGCACTTGGCGCAGCGATAAGAACGATCACCACAAAATCCGAACCAGCGCTCCGCGCTATGGGATTGGCGGGACGTAAACGTGTCGAGGCTCTTTTTACGCTTGAAGCTCAAGCAGCAAAACTCTCCGAAATGATTGAGGCCGTGTGATAATCCATTTCACACCAAAATCGTAGAGTCTTCTACATTGCGGACTCGGCATCGTTCTGATGAAAAAATTTATCTGGTCTGTTTAGGGTTATCAGATATCTGCCACCATAGAATCCGCTATATCGGCATAACCAGAAAGCAGATGTCTGATAGGCATCAAGGGAGGAAACCGCGTGACGTTACTAAGAAGTTTGTTTTCCGCTTCGAACTTATGGGGGTTTGATACCGTTTTAGCTTGCCCAGTTTACTAGCCCGGATATTGCATGCAATGCCGTGATGATGGCGCCGCTAGTTGTTTTTCCAGGATTTTTTTCGATTGAACGCCGTTCTGGTGTGTACGGTTGATTGAGAAATAAAAGTCTGTAAAAACAAGGAGCAAGCTAGAATACGAGCTATTGGGTGCAATATCCGGGCTAGGTACCTGCGTATTCCATATTATTATGCCGCTTTCTAAGTCACTTCTAATTTGTTATTTGCTCTCGCTAGTTAACTCTTTTTAGGTGGCCAAATTTAGTATGCCCCTACCACCTTTTCAGGGCGTTTTTGTGTGTGCACAAAATTTAATAGGTAGGACTAGACCCATTCATGGTAAGTTCTAGCTATGTGCGGATTTATAGAATTTAGAAAATCATCGGTTAAAGCTACCAGCTTATTCCAAGAACTCCAGCTAGATAGTGATCAACCGTTACCACTATTTAGAGACAATCTTGGATCGGGCCCAGCGACCTCTATTGATATCATTATCAGTAGAGAGGGCGAACGTATTCCGGTTGCTGCGATCTGGTGGTTACTGCTAGATGAGAACTTAAAACCAAGCCGATACACATCTTTCAATACCCGAGCTGATAAGTTGAAGGTTAGAAATTCAGCGGGATATCAATTGTTCAGGAAGAGCCGTTGTATTGTTCCTGCGACGGGAATAGTGGAAGGTGAAGGTGCTAAAAAGGATCGAAAATACCACTTCATAGAGCCCCAGCACACAGCATTTGCACTAGGTGGTTTATTCAAAGAGTGGAGGAACCGAGCAACAGCTGAGATCGTGTACTCTTGCTCAGTGATAACTTTACCTCCTCACTCTACCTGGCAGGGCATTCACTCTAAATCAACGCCATTATTTTTACCCCATAGCGACCAAACTATTATTGATAAATGGCTAGATCCAGCATTCAACCAAGTGGGGGAGTTTGAAAGATTACTGTTCCCCTATTTCAGAGATACACTCTTAGCCACCCCCGTTGATAAACCCATGTCACGAAATGCGATGGGTGAAACCTTTATTATTTAACATAACCAAGGGTAAGAGTGATGCTGCAAGGATTGTGGCTCGACGATGACTGTTGGCGCTGATGATCTTGTCGTCAATTGTTACCTGATCGGCAGCAGTGCAAGAGCAACAGTGTCTGTCGCAAAATATCCCATCTGCAGATGAAAAAAATTACTTGAGCAGTTCGGAGTTGGATGCGTTGTCATCGAGAAGTTCTGCAAGTTCAAGCGCCGCCTCTTCTAAGCGGGGAGCAAACGTCAGTAATTGCGCTAAGCTCATCCGAATCACCGGCGCATGGGCGAAAAGACAGGCAAATAATTTCCCCTGGGCATTTTGGATAGGGACCGCGATAGCGACCATCCCATCGATAAACTCTTCATTGTCAGTGGCGATACCCGAGCGTTTTATCTGCTGTATATCCGCGTGTAATGCCTCAACTTGGGTGATGGTGTTTCTCGCGTAGCGCTGTAGTGGCATTTTTTCAATGATTTTTTGGCAGCGTGTTTTGGACAGAGAACTCAAATAGAGCTTTCCGCTGGCAGTGGCGCTGATAGGGGTGTGACTGCCAATGGGTAAATGCACTTGGATAGGGCTGGCGTTTTGTACTCTGTCGTAATAAATCATATCGGCGCCATTGGGAATGGAAATACCGCAGGTCTCGCCAATTTGCTCGGTTAGCTGGGCTAAAATAGCTTGGCGCAACGCTTTAAAGCGGTTGTTGTAAAGTACCCCTAAGGCGATACTCTGCATGCGATTGCCAGGCACGACCAAACCGCGCATGTTGAGCTGAATGAAGTCTTCAGCTTGCAATTGATTGAGCAGGCGGTGAATGCTGGGTTTTGGAATGTCTAAATGAAAGGCTAAGTCAGCGGGGGACATAGGGCGATCAGCTTTAGAAACTATCTCAATAATTTCCAATACACGGGTGATCGAAGATCCTTTTTCCCTGGCGGCTTTGCTCATTATAGTCTCTTAGTCGTCGGTTAAGTTTAATGCTGCAGAAGATGCTAACAAATCCAACATGCCTCTGGCGTACAGAGCATCGATTACAGGTGGGCGGGTTGCCTACCTGGAAATAGCTACACAGACTTTGTTTGGCGCTTAAAGTCTGTGCCCAGTGAAAATCGATAGCAACGAGAATGGGGTGCTACTGTGCACCCGCGAGCATAATTGGCCTTATTAGCATGTACGCGACAGCGAACTTAGCATTAATCGACTAACTAGGGAATGAAAAACTGACTCCTTCTCGCAGACCGGCTGATGGCCAGCGCTGGGTGATGGTTTTACGCTTAGTGTAGAAACGCACGGCATCGGGCCCATAGGCATGCAAATCACCAAACAGTGAACGCTTCCACCCGCCGAAACTATGGTAGGCCACGGGAACCGGCAGTGGTACGTTGATCCCGACCATTCCCACTTGAATGTTGTCGCTGAAGTAGCGGGCCGCCTCTCCATCTCGGGTAAAGATACAAGTACCGTTGCCATACTCGTGATCATTGATCAGCTGCATGGCCTGGTCCATAGTGTCCACTCTGACCACTTGCAGTACCGGGCCAAATATTTCTTCTCTATAGCTTTGCATCTTGGTGGTTACAGAGTCTAACAAGGTCGCACCCACAAAATAACCATCGCTGAAGCCAGCCACTTGTGGAGATCTCCCATCGACGACAACCTTGGCACCATCTTGTTCGGCACTGTCGATATAAGCGACAACTTTTTGCTGGTGGGCACGGGTGATCACAGGTCCAAAATCATTACTGCTATCACTGTAGGCGCCGACTTTAAGCTTCTGCATCGCCACACTCATTTTTTCGACTAAACTATCTGCGGCCGCATCTCCCACCGCGACGGCGACCGATAGTGCCATACAGCGTTCGCCAGATGAACCGAAGGCCGCTCCCAGAAGTTGATTGACCGCGTTGTCCATGTCCGCATCGGGCATGATGATGGCGTGGTTCTTCGCGCCCCCTAAGGCTTGACAGCGCTTGCCGTTGGCAGTGGCGGTGCTGTAAATATATTCGGCGATAGGGGTTGATCCGACAAAGCTAACCGCTTTAACCCGCTCATCGGATAACAGTACGTCGACCGCTACTTTATCACCGTTGACGACATTCATCACACCAGCGGGAAGGCCCGCCTCTTCGAGTAACTGTGCTATATATAAGGTTGAGCTAGGGTCGCGCTCTGAGGGCTTCAGGACAAAAGTATTGCCGCAGGCGATTGCCATAGGATACATCCACAGTGGAACCATCGCCGGGAAATTAAAAGGCGTGATGCCGGTGACCACGCCCAGTGGGTGAAATTCGCTCCAGGCATCGATATTGGGGCCGACGTTTTTACTGTGCTCTCCCTTTAAATGCTCGGCGACGCCACAGGCGTACTCGACACACTCTATGCCGCGCTGTAATTCACCTGCCGCATCGTGGCTGATTTTTCCGTGTTCTTCACCGATCAAACGACAAATTTTGTCTGCGTTTTCCTCTAAGAGCTGTTTGAATCTGAACATCACCGCCGCACGTTTTCCCACCGGAGTGTTGCGCCATGCGGGGAAAGCCTGTTGTGCGGCGTCTATCGCCAGTTCAACCGTTGCAGCGGATGCCAGTGCGACCTGTTTGCTCGGCTCGCCAGTTGAAGGGTTGAAAACGTCTTGTACGCGGCTGGTATCGCTGTAGATTTTGCCGTTAATTAAATGACCGATGACTTGCATGTTAACTCCGTGATGTTTTTTAAATTTGGTTGGTGCTGTCGATGATTGCGAGCATTACTCAGCTACTTACCAAAGCGAGCGGTAAATAGCCATGATCTGTGAATCACTGGGTTCGATTGGATTGTTTGCGGGAGAACCCGAGGCGAGTGCCTGTTTCGCCATGGTGGGTAATAGCGCCATAAATTGTTGTTTATCGGCGCCAAATTGAGCGAGAGTAGGTACCTGCAGCTCATCGTTCAAAGCGCGCAACTCAGCCAGTAAGTTTTTATTGGCAGTCTCATTGTCATCTAATTCACTGGCTACACCCATTGCCCGAGCGCAATCCGCATAGCGCTGTTGGGCGTGTGGAATGGAGAACTCAGTGACAGATGGCAGCAGCATCGCGTTGGACAATCCGTGGGGTACGTGAAAAGCCGCGCCAATAGGCCGGCTCATGCCGTGCACTAGGGCGACAGATGCGTTAGAAAACGCAATACCGGCTAAGGTCGAGCCCAGCATCATTGCCTCGCGCGCCGTTTTATTGCTGCCATCGTGGTAGGCTCCGCGTAAATTGGGTGCTATCAAGCGCATTGCCGCCAGCGCCTGCGAGTCGCTGTAAGCATTGGCTTTCTTGCTGACATAAGCTTCCATCGCGTGGGTGAGGGCATCAATACCGGTATCTGCGGTGGTTCTCGGTGGTAGGGATAGCGTCAGAGAGTAGTCGACTAACGCGGCGATTGGCATAAAGCCAACCCCTGCACAGAGCATCTTTTCATCTGTTTTTTCATCGGTAATAATGGTAAAGCGTGTCACCTCAGAGCCTGTGCCAGCGGTGGTGGGGATGGCGATAATAGGTAGTCCCATTTCATTGCAGATACGCGGAACTTTATAATCGCGCATTTCGCCGCCGAATTTACCTAAAATACCGATCGCTTTGGCGCTGTCGATTGGACTGCCGCCACCGAGGGCAATGATGCTGTCATAGCTGCCACTGCGGACTTTTTCGACACCGGCTTGAATGGACGCAACCGTGGGCTCGGGAACGGTATCGTCGAACACATCGGCGCTGATGTCTGCAGCTGACAAAGTATTTTGAATCTTTGCTGCGTAGCCTAGCTGCACCATCATTTTGTCGGTGATGATCAATGGGCGCTGGCAATTTAAACTGGCAAGGACTGCGACGATGGCGTCACTCGCGCCAGCTCCGATTTGCATTATCCTCGGTAAAATTATAATCGATGACATAAATCTCCTCCTAAATTACATAAAACGATACGATATCTATTGTTATATACAAAAAAATACAATTACACAAATAATATTAACCTCTGTGAGTTTATTTAATCGCCGAAGGTAAAAACTACTAAGGACTAATCTGCTTGTTTCTCTGTTGAACAAATAGCGGTCGAGATCTTTAATACACTGCCCTGCGAATAGAAAAAATAAAGGTTATTAGCCAAATCTTCGGTGAGATGTGGTGCTGGTGAACCCCGTTAATTAAATCGGTAGCACAGGCAAAAATTGGCCTAACTCGAGCACCCTGGTTGCCGGTAATGCTCGCATGACGGCTAATAAGCCGATGATATACAGTGCACTGAGCTAGAGTAGAGAGGTTTTTTATCGACACTAAGCGTGGTATCTCCAACGCTTTGTACTTCTAACTCTTAGTGCCTAGCAAATTGTGATCACTAGGTTTAGCTAATCCCCATCTCTGGCGTAACTTAAGCATGTCTTTGACATGCGATTGGGCAAGCGGTTGCTCGCCGCCCAGTTGCGCTGCAAGGGTACATATTTCGGCGGTCTGTTCTAAAACTTCGAGTTTGGCACAGGCTTCCCAGATGTCTTTTCCGGCAACGGTAACGCCATGATAGGGTAGTAATACACAATCGTGACTGCGCATTAGCCGCCCTACTTCTTCCCCTAGTTGATCGGTGGTGGGGGTCTTATAGTCTGCGACACCTATCTCTCCCAAAAAAAGCATCGCCTCGGTTAAAACTTGGGTGCGAATGGGTTTACCCGCGACACTTAAGGCGACGCAATAAGTGGGATGGGCATGGACAATTCCGCCGACATCTGGACGATTTTTATAAGTCTGAAGATGCATGGATGTTTCAGAAGTAGGCTGTAAATCTATATTCGCCGGGGTCGGTGTGCCAATTTTATTGCCCTGATCATCGACAATAATTAACTGGTCAGGGGTTAAGCGCTGCTTGAAGAATAACGAGGGGGTAATAAGAAATCTGCCCTGGGCTAATTTTGCAGAAATATTGCCCGCGGGCCCACAGATAAGGCCTTTGTCATACATCATACGGGCAATTTCGCACATATCTTGGCGCAATTGGTGTTCATTGATCATTATAGTCGCTCTCTATTTTGCTGGATTCTATTAATGCTCATGCTGTTTTTGGATGGGCACTCGCTATTATTGGATAGGTTTTATGCTCGCCAATGCACAGGCGAGGCAAAACCCCATTGCTGGCGATAGCTCAGTCATAACCGTAGAACCATTTTGTGGTGCCCTGATCAATGTTGTGAAGAGAGTGGTAAGTGTTACTGGGAATGAATACCTCATCGCCTGGGTTGGCGATGAACGCTTCATCGGCGACCAGCATTTTTAGCTGTCCTTCAAGAACCATGACTAATTCATTGCTCGAATGAATAAAGTTTGGCCATTTTTGACCGGGGGCATCGATATAAATATCACAGCTAAAGCCTCTTTTACGCCATTGCTCGGCTACTTCTGCGACATCCATCGGTTGTTTAAATTTGTTTTTAGTGACACAGCTCATAATATTCTCCGGTATTTATAGTTGAGGTGTTTTTAGCCAGTGGTTGGATACAGCATGCTATTTACCTGCTTACTACTGACGTCAGTAGTAAGGGCTTACTGGTCAGCCCAGCACATCCACTATGGATTAGTTGTTTAGACTTTAATTACACAGATGAAATTAGGGAAGCAACGAACAAGTCCCAAGCGCCCCTGGCGTACAGGATTGTTTGTGATTGAGGCAATGGCTACAGGCGGGCTGGTTGCCCGGCGAAAGCCATTAACAAAGAGCACGGATTATCCTGTACGCCCCGTAGGGTACTTACGTTTTAAAAGAAAGCTAAGCGGTCAACAGAGATGAAATCTTGTTTCATCTGCATTTCCTTTGTCAGAACACTTGCAAAGGACTAGCCATTCACTTCGCATTCTTCCGCGGATTTAACCGCTTAGTTATCCACAGGGAACATTTGGGACTTATTCGCTACTTCCTTAGCTGATTGCATCTGCAGCGCCTAGTACGAGTTGATTGAGTTTTGTTACACAAAATTGATCATGACTAGTTAAAAGAATACAAAATGTATCGTTTTGGTCATTGACCTGTCTATGTAAAACGATTATATTACAAAAAGTAAATATATTGCAATCACTGAAATATATTTCAAGAGACTGAAATTGCAACTAATAGCTGCATTCAATCTCAGCGCTGTTCGGGTTATACCGAAGAGAGAAAAAGTCAAAAACTCTGTTGACAGGGTTTGATGAATTGCACTATTGTGAATTAGCTGAAATTAAAATCGATATTTGAAATAAATATCGGTTAGCTTTAATGGTAGTCATGAATCTGCCCAGACAAAATAAATACAACAAAAATTGGAGATAATAATGAAGCCGATAAAATTAAATAGATCATTTAAAAAAGGTATTTTAGCCACGTCATTGATATTGGCGACAAGTTTGGCGTCGATGGCACAGGCAGACGGCGAGCGCATCGCGTTCTTCGTCTCTGATTTATCAAATGTTTTTCACCAGTCACAAGCGGTGGAAGCAAAGCGTTACGCGAAAGAAAAGTACGGCGCTGAAGTCATTGTTTTTGATGGTAAAGCCGATTCGGCAGTAATGACCCAAAATGTTGACCAAGTAGCTGCAGGTGCCTTTGATGGAGCATCACTGCACATTTGGGATGGGGAAGCTGCTACACCTGGCGTTAAAGAAGCCCTGGCTGAAAATATTGCAATGACTTCTTTCTTTAGTCCAATTACCGATACGGGTATCCCTACAGCGCGAAGTGATGAAGCGGCTATTTCCTTTGAAATGGGTGCCCAAATGGCGAAGGCTTGGAAGGATGAACATCCTGATACGCCAATCATTATGGTTCAGCTTGGCTGGCCAAATCACACTGAAGTTAACTCTGGACGTACCAACCCATTTGCAAAAGGTGTGTTTTCAGTGGCTCCAAATGCAAAAAACTTAGGCGCTTTGGATTCAAGCGGTGGTCAGGAAGCTGCCAAGCAAATTATTGTCGATTTGCTGACCCAACAACCTGGCGTGAACATCATATACTCAGAGGCATCTAACCTTACGGTTGGTACCATGGCTGGACTAAATCAGCTGGGTCGCGGCAAGTTCAAAAATGGTAAACCATTGACTGAAATCGTTGCCAGTGTTGATTTTGACACGGTAGAAAATGTGCTGATTTATAATCCTGAATCAAGTCTCAAAGTGTCAATGGGTCTTCCTCCGGTTGAAACTGCCCGTGGCCGTATCGATTTGGTGATGAATGTTATTAACGGCAAGGTCGCTAAAACCAGCCCTACTGCTGAAGAGTTTTTCTCTAAGGCGTATACCATTTCGTTTTGGACTATGCCTGTTACAGACGCGCAAACTTGGTTGCAAGCTCAGTTTGGTAATTAATTAACAACCCTCGGTGGCCGTCTTCTAATCTGAGATTCTAAGGCGGTCGCCAATATCCCTAGTAACC
The DNA here is from genome assembly GCA_013215445.1 of Oceanospirillaceae bacterium. Lineage (GTDB taxonomy): Bacteria > Pseudomonadota > Gammaproteobacteria > Pseudomonadales > Balneatricaceae > Rs1. The sequence goes on along the minus strand of JABSRA010000008.1, from coordinate 25,563 downwards.
AATGTTTGTGAGAATTTTCATTCTTTCCCCCATAGTATAAAAAATATAATAATTCAGTCATGTCGTGAAGAGAGTTTACGGCTTTGATACAAAGTGATTGGAGGAGAAATCAATTTGACAACTCAGCAGCAACCACCCGTTCTCTCGATAGAGGGAATCATCAAAGACTATCCCGGTGTTAGGGCTGTGAATGATGTTAGCTTCTCAGTCGAGAGCAGTACCGTTCACTGCTTAATCGGTGAAAACGGTGCCGGCAAATCAACCCTGATCAAAATGATAACGGGTGCACTACTACCCAGTCAGGGAAACATGAAAATTAATGGGGCGCCCTACGCGCCAACTTCTACCCAGAATGCTCGAGAGAATGGTGTTGCCACCTTGTTTCAAGAGCTCCACGTGGTTGATGAACTCAGTGTTTTAGAAAACTTGACACTGGGCATGGAGCAGAGCCGCTTTGGCTTTTTAATTAAATCGGACCTTGAAGAACGTGTCATTCAAACGCTGGCCAGCATTGAGCCTTCTATAAATCCAGCGGCGCGAGTTTCCTCTTTAAGTGTCGCACAAAAACAAATAATAGAGATCGCTCGGGCAGCCTCTTCAGGCGCCAGTGTGATTATTATGGATGAGCCGACGGCATCGCTTTCAGAGCGAGAAGTCGAGCGTCTCTTCACCGTCATCAGAAAATTGAGATCACAGGGGGTGACGGTCATTTATATTTCGCACAAGCTTGACGAAATTATCGCCCTTGGCGACACCGTTACCGTACTGCGAGATGGAAAACACATAGTGACAAAGCCGCTCAGTGAGGTGTCAGGCCGTCCTGAGTTAATTGATATGATGATTGGTCGCTGTGTCTTTGAAAGTTATACACCGAGAAATAATCTGAGTGAAGAGGTTATTCTGTCAGCGAAAGGGCTGTCGAATAACATGTTAAAGAATGTTTCGTTTGAGATTAAAAAAGGTGAAATTGTCGGTTTTTATGGTCTGGTAGGTGCGGGGAAAACTGAGATTGCCCGGGCATTATTTGGCGCAGATGAAGTGGCTGGCTCGATTGTTTTCAAAGGCGAGAAAGTGGGAGGGTCACCCAAAGAGGCGATCGCGGCGGGTATCGCACTGGTCCCAGAAGAGCGTCGTACTCAAGGGTTATTCACCAATTTAACTATCCGCGAGAATATTCCGGTGATGAATCTGCGGCGAATGTCTAACAATGGCATCTTTCGAGCGGACGCTGAGCTCAGCGCTGCAACCCATTATATAGATCAATTGCGCATTGCGACCAGTTCTATTGAAAAACACACCGAGAAGCTTTCTGGCGGTAATCAACAAAAAGTAGTGCTGGCAAAATGTTTGTTCTCTAAGGCGAGTTTGTTATTGCTGGATGAGCCGACCCGGGGTGTTGATGTCGGTGCCAAAACTGAGATTTACGATATCATTCGAAATTTAGCAGACGAGGGTAATTCAGTGGCGGTCTTTTCATCAGAGCTGGAAGAAGTTCTGGGTATTTGCGATCGCATCTTTTTACTTTATACAGGTTCGCTTGAGTCTGAAATCATCAATGGTCCGGACGTAGATATCAACGATATTCTGAATATAGTGACTGGCGGAAATCGAGGAGTTACAGCATGAATGTGCCAATAAAAACCAATACAGCCCTGTCTGAAAATAGGCGCCTGAGCGATCAAATGTATATTACATTATTGGTTGCCTCAGTGGCGATTGGGTTATTTCTGATAGCTTCTGTGTTTGTGCCAAATTTCTTTCAGTTGCAGAACATGCTCAACTTAGTGACGAATAACTGGGCGGTTATATCTTTGGGAGTCGGGGTTACCTTTCTCTTAGTCTCGGGTAATTTTGACTTGTCGGTGGGCGGTATTGTCGCATTATCGGGTGTTCTCTCCGTGTGGTTTGCCCAGTCGATAGGTAGTTCGAATGCCCTGTCATCGGGACTGGGATTACCCTACTGGGTCGCCTTGCTGGGTGCACTTGCCGGGGCAATCGCGATTGGGGGATTAAATGCACTGTTTGTGGTCAAGTTTCGCATTCCCTCTATTATAGTCACGCTTGGAACCATGATGGTCGCTCGTGGCATTGCCCAGGTCATAACCCAGGGCTCGCAGCGAAATACCAATTTACCGGATGAGTTTGGCGTATTGGGCAGCCTTAAAGTGTTCGGCACGTCGATGCAGTTGCCGGTTGTATTCATGGGGCTACTGCTGCTGGCAGCTATCTTTATCGAGAGGAAGATGGTGTTCGGACGCATCACCTATTGGGTGGGTGCTAATCCCGTAGCCGCTAGGCTTTCGGGGATTGATAATGCTAAACATATAACTTATTTGTACCTCTTTAGTGCCGCCATTGCAGGTGTTGTGGGTATCCTTCTCTCATCAGAATATCAATCTGGATATTCAAATCGCGGCCTGTTGATGGAGTTTGACGCGCTGGTGATTGCACTCTTGGGTGGTATTGCCATCGCCGGGGGCTTCGGCTCGGTGATAGGAATGTTTTTTGGTGCAATTATTCTGGCGGTCGTCACCTCAGCAGCAACTGGGCTGACCTTGTCACCCGATTGGCAATATATCCTCAAAGCGCTGGCAGTATTCCTCGCTATCGTGGCACAAACGTGGGCACTTGCCCGTAGAAACAAATGAAAACGGTGAAATAGATGTCTAAATTAACTAGGTTTGAGGTTGCTTCGACCACCCTTGGTGGTCAAGTCTCACAGTTCCTGCGCAACTACTATATTTACTTTGTGCTCATCGCTATCGTCGTATTTTTGAGTTTGACCAACCTCGATCGCTATGAATTATTTGAGCGCGGTAATTTTCTATACGAAAGAAATATCATTAATATCCTCAGGGTGTCGGCGCCAATACTGGTGCTCGCGGGTGCTTTTACCTTGTTGATGGTCTCCGGTTATATCGACCTTTCAGTCGGTAGTACCATGGGCTTAAGTGCAGTGATATACGCCATGTTAGCCATTAATGGTGTGCCGTTTTTGGCCGCGTTTGCGATCACCACACTCTGTGGGGTACTACTGGGAACCTTTAATGGCTTGCTGGTGGTCAGATTTAAAATCACCCCGGTGATCGCCACCTTGATTACCTTGAGTCTGTTTAAAGGCATAGCCCTGTTGCTGGTAATGGATGGAGTGTCAGCGATTAAGTCAATGGGCGATTTGAAAATGCCCAGCTGGTTTAACGCCTATGGCCGAGAGGGTGTCTTGCTAGGGCTACCCATGGCATTTTGGGTGGCTGTAATAGTGACTATTACCCTGGTAGTACTGCAAAACCGCTCGTTATTGGGTAAGTATGCAGCGGCAACTGGAGGCAATCCTACCGCGGCCAAGTTGTCCGGCATTAACACCTCAAAGGTGGTCTTTGTTCTCTACGCTATTGTCGGGGCTTGTGCAGCGCTGGCGGGTATTGCACGGTCCAGTTTCATGTCGCTGGGTGATCCGCTTTCAGGAGATGGTATGGAACTCACCGCTATCCTAGTCGTTTTGATTGGCGGGACCGCATTCAGCGGGGGAGAGGGCAGAGTGTTGCGATCCTTTGTTGGTGCCTTGATAATTATGACGATAACACTGGGCATGTTAACCCTAGTGCCCGCTTATTACCAAACGCTGGTGCTCGGTGCCGTACTGCTCGGTGCAGCGGCATCAAACCATTGGATCAGCAGAAAAGATCATGCATCTTAATCGTTAAAGATATGCTTCAATACCCGGGCTGGCGCCTGCTCCATCGGGGCGCTGGTCGATGTTATACAGATTAGATAACCACCTAAAGGAAAATAGAAAAGGGATGAGTGAATAAAATGGCTTTCTCAAACAATCTGCAATCATATGAGACTGAACGGCAAATCCACCATGTGTTGGTTATGCACTATATAGAGGGGCTGAAGCAATCTGAAATCGCGACCTTGATGAACTTGTCTACGGCTCGGGTTAATAGACTAATCAAGCAGGGCCGTGAAAAGGGCATGGTGGAAATAAATATCAAGTCTGTTTTTCAGCCGCTATTGGACGTGGAAGATAAACTAAAAAAACTTAGTGGTGTACAGATGGCCATGGTTGCCCCCACTGTTTCAGATAACCCTGAGGTTGTGTTGCAAACCGTCGGCGAAGCGGCAGCTATCGTACTGCTAGAGAATCTCAAAGATGGGGACATCATTTGTATCACCGGCGGTAAAGGCCTCAGTGCGGTAGTGGAGGCGTTAAATCCCAGTCGAAAATATGATATTGAAGTGGTGCCAGCGACGGGTTGCGTACAGGGAAAACACTATACCGATGTTAATCATGTAGCGACGCAAATGGCCGAAAAATTAGGCGGTAGAGCCTATCAAATTCACGCGCCGCTATTTGCTGAAAGTGTCGAACAGAAAAATATGTTGCTGGCGATTCGCTCAGTGGAAGAGATTATGCAGCGCGCCCGCAAAGCCACCATTGCAGTGGTGGGTGTCGGCTCGATTCTGGTTGGAGATTCCAGCTATTACGATTTGCATCCTATGGCTAAAGGCGACAAGAGCGAGATTGCCCAAAGTGGCGCGGTGGGTGAGTTACTCGCTCATTTGCTCGATGAAAACGGCGATGTTTGCAATTACGAATTAAATTCTAGGCTAGTGGCTATCAGTCCCGAAGATTTGGCCAAAATTCCCCTGACCATTGGGGTGGCATCGGGTGAAAATAAAGTAGCGCCTATTTGTGCGGTGCTGCGCGGCAATCATATCAATGCTCTGGTTGTGGATGAAACAACCGCAAACGGCGTGATTGAAGCACTGTAATTATAACGGATTGAGAAAAATTGGAGAATAGTCATCATGCAATATAGAAAACTCGGTAGTAGCGGTATAGATACATCGGTCATTGGCCTGGGTACTTGGGCGATGGGCGGTTGGATGTGGGGAGGCACTGATGACAAGGCGTCTATCGCAGCCATTCAAGGCGCCTTGGACAGCGGCGTCAACTTAATTGACACCGCACCTGCCTATGGTTTAGGCAAGGCGGAAGAACTGGTTGGTGAGGCGATTAAAGGTAGACGCGATGAGGTAGTGCTGGCAACCAAATGCGGCCTGGTCTGGGACAATAATCAGGGAGAGTATTTCTTTGATGAAGAGGGTAAACCTGTCTACAGATACCTAGGTGCGCAATCTATTCGCACAGAATTAGAGGCGAGTATGCAGCGCCTGGGCACAGATTATATCGATCTGTATATCACCCACTGGCAGGATCCGACCACGCCGATTGCCCAAGTTATGGATACTCTTTTGGGATTAAAAAAAGAGGGAAAAATACGGGCTATTGGGATCAGTAATGTATCGCCCGAGCAGCTAAAAGAATACTTAGCTTGTGGTCCTGTCGATGTGATCCAAGAAAAATTCAATATGCTGGATCGTGAAATCGAAGAGGCGTTACTGCCTATCTGTGGCGACTATGGCACTAGTGTGCTGAGTTACTCTTCACTAGCCCAGGGGATTTTGTCCGGGAAAATAGGGCCTGACCGTCTATTTAGCGGCGATGATCAACGACTCAATGATCCGCGCTTTAGCCTGGAAAACCGAATAAAAATCAAGTCGTTATTAGATAAAATTGCACCGCTTGCGCAGGCTTACAAAATCACTATTGCGCAACTGGTGATTGCCTGGACTGTCGCTCAATCGCCACTGATGTTCGCCCTTTGCGGAGCGCGAAATTTGCAGCAATCAGAGGAAAATGCGGCTGCCGGTGAAGTGCAACTGAGCATTGCTGATGCCCTGCAGATAACAGCTGCCGTGGACGAGTATTTGCAACAGGCAAATTAACCACCTTCAAGCTCAAACCCCTTCATCAAAATAACGTTGTTAGGAGGTCTTAAACCTAAATTCGGCAGTTGAATCACGAAAGTAAGCACAAGCTCTTGATGCACCTAGAAAAGCAGAAAATATTTTCATCACCAATAAGGTGACCACAAAATTTTCTAATTTCCTATGCACACCAATATCTTGCACTTCTTTTTCGCGCTCAATCGTCGAATCTAGGTTAATTGGCCTCTGTGAAACTACTTTGTCCAAAATTAGAGTTGCTAAGTGTTATGAAAATGCAAAATCGGCAAACATTACTAGATCGATTAGAGAAAAAATCAGCCTTTTCGGTGGTGGTGATTGGTGGTGGTATCAATGGTATTGGTCTTTACCGGGAACTCGCTTTGCAGGGAATCGATGTATTGCTGGTCGAGCGGGAAGATTTTTGTGCCGGGGCCAGCTCCGCGCTCTCGCGGATGATCCACGGTGGTTTGCGCTATCTTGAAAACGCCGAGTATGAGCTGGTTCGAGAATCGCTGCGAGAGCGTAATCGACTGTTAAAAAACGCCCCTCACTACGTCTCACCTCTGGCGACTACTATTCCTATCTACTCTTGGTTTGATGGGGTCTGGGGCAGTGCGATGCGCTTTTTTGGATGGTCAGATAAACCCTGTAATCGCGGTGCATTGGTGATCAAAATGGGCCTGTGGTTTTATGATGTTTTGACCTCAAGTGAAAGGGTAATGCCCAAACATCGTTTTAATAGTGCGAAGAAAACCGCAGCGAGCTGGCTGGGAATAAACGCTGATTTAGTCTGTAGTGCTACCTATTATGACGCTTGGATTAGCCATCCTGAACGCCTGGGATTAGAGATGATACTCGATGTCCAAGAGCAATCTAACAGTGCCTTGGCGTTGAATTATATGACGTTAGAGAGCAGTGAAGGAGCGGCGTTACAACTCAAAGATAGTCGTACCGGTCAATGTTTTAGTATTGCTGGGCAAGTAGTGGTTAATGCGGCGGGTCCCTGGATTGATTTGACCAATCAGAAGATGCAACACCAGTCACAGGTAATAGGGGGCACTAAAGGCTCTCATCTGATTATCAATAATGGCGCATTGCTCGCCGCCTTAGACGATCACATGATTTATTACGAGAATAAAGAGGGCCGAGTCTGCATTTTATTCCCCTATTTTGGCAATGTACTGGTTGGCTCCACTGATATAAAGGTTGAGAGCCCCAAAGGCGTGACCTGCACTGAGCAAGAACATCGTTACATACTCGAGTCGCTGGCCGGGGTTTTTCCGGATATTGAAATTCAACCGCAAGACGTGGTGTTTAGTTTCAGCGGCGTACGACCACTGCCCTCGAGTAAAACGGCTACCAACGGTCAGATATCACGCAATCACAGCATTCATATTCAACCACCAGATCAGCATCGCCCCTATCCAGTGTATTCGATGATCGGCGGCAAGTGGACGACCTTTCGCGCCTTTGCTGAACAAGTCAGTGACAAACTATTGGTTGAGCTGGATCGTGAAAAAATCTCCAGTAGCCAAAATTTGAGCATCGGTGGTGGCAAATATTATCCCAACGATCAAAGCCAAAAAGATAGCTGGCTGGCAGAGTTTTCCGAGCAATCTAAGCTGAGCTTGAACAGAGCTGAGACCTTGTTTCAGCGCTATGGGACAAGAGCGCGGCTGCTGCAAGAATATTGCGACGATACTGACCGGCCACTGGAGCATCATAGCCAGTATTCTCTGGGTGAAATACAATTCCTGATTACTGAGGAGCGAGTTGAAACACTGCTAGATATTTTGTTGAGGCGCACGTCCCTGGCGATCAGTGGCGAGCTGAACTTGGCAATGATTGAAGAGATAAATCAGATTTTGAGTAAATTAAAAGGCTGGGATCAGCTGAAAACCGACGCAGAGCTAGCCGGCGCCTTAACCTTCTTAGAAAAAAATCATGGTCTTGAGCAAATGACTTTGAGTAACAGACCCTCGTATGGAGAGATAAAAAATGTTTGAAACTAAAAAAGTGCGGATGAATAGATTGTTTCATCGCGGTAAATGCCTAGATGTAGCCATAGATCACGGTGTCTGTAATGAACCATCATTTCTAAATGGTTTGGAAGATATGGCCGGGGTGGTCAATCAACTGGTCGATGCCGATCCCGATGCGATCCAAATGAATTATGGACAGAGCGATTTACTGCAGAACATCCCCGGAAAAACCAAGCCGGCACTGGTGATGCGTATCGATTTAGGTAACCCCTATAACGCTGAAGCGCATCGGGTGATGTGGGCGCTGATGCAAAATGAAAATGATCCTATCTTAGCTGCACTACAGATGGATGCCGCCTGTGTGGTGGTCAACTTGTTTATGTTACCCAACGAGCCCGACTTATTTCGCCAGTGTGTCGTGAACATCAGCAAGGTGCGCAATGATTGTGAAAAATATGGCATGCCATTGATGATTGAGCCATTAGTGATGCAACCCAATAGTGGCAGAGGCGGCTATATGGTGGATGGGGATTTACAAAAAATAGTGACGCTAGTGCGCATGGCCAGAGAGATGGGCGCGGACATCATTAAAGCGGATCCTACCGCGAATACTGAAGACTTCCACAAAGTGGTAGAAGCTGCACGCTGTCCGGTATTAGTGCGTGGTGGTGGTAAAGAAGACTTGCATAATGTATTTTCTAAGGCGCATGCTATTTTACAACAGGGCGCGATGGGCATGGTCTACGGTCGTAATATTTATCAACACGACAACCCAAAATTAGTGGTCAAAGCGTTTAAAGCCATGATCCATGATGGTGCGAGCGTAGACACTGCACTGGCCATTTATGATAGAGGCTAACAGTCAAGATTAACAGCAGCGCTATTATTTTATCTTTGATCCGATAATAGCCGTTACGTCTAAGAGCCTGTCGGGCTTGACTGATCGCGGTGAGAAAAAGTGTATATGAGATAGGTGTTCTATTCTTTTGCGGCCAATAGCGGGCTGTGTCGCGAGAGAGAACTGGAAGAATGACCAAACTCTTATTTTTCGCAGTAGCTTAGTGTTTAGTCCGAAAGATCCCGAGGTTGGAGAGATAGGAGGTGGGAAAATGCAGCAGTATTTATTAGGGTTGGACAACGGCAATACCATGACCAAAGCGGCATTGTTTGATCTGTCCGGCAGGGAAATTGCTGTCTGTTCAGAACCTGTCAGTACTTTGTATCCTCAACCTGGGCATAGCGAACGTGATATGCAAGAACTCTGGTCACAGTCGTGCAAAGCGATACGAGCGGTTCTTAAAAGCAGCGCTATCAACCCGGAGCAGATTGCGGCATTAGGTTGCAGTGGTCATGGCAATGGGGTGTATTTACTGGATAAACAGCGTCAACCATTAAAGGCCATTCAATCTCTGGATAGCAGGGCCACAGACTTGGTTGATGAGTGGCAGAGGCAGGGACTCGGCGAACAAATTTATGATTATAACCTGCAGGGGATCTGGCCCGCTCAAACAGCGATGCTGCTGGCTTGGTTAAAGCGCAACGACCGCGCTACTTACGATCAAATTGGTACGGCATTTTTCTGTAAAGATTATATTAATTATTGTCTGACTGGGCAGCTCTGTTGCGATTATAGCGATATCAGCGGCGCCGGCTTGATGCATATATCCAGTCGTGAAATAGAGCCTCGTTTATTAGAACTCTATGGTTTGTCAGAGGCACTCAGCTACCTGCCGAAGCTGTTTTACAGTACCGATATTATTGGTCAAGTGACTGAGGTAGCCGCAACCATCACTGGCCTCAAGCCAGGTACCCCAGTGATTGCCGGAATGTTCGATGTTGTGGCGGGCGCATTGGGTTCGGCCGTTAATAGCACCGGCGAGGGGTCATTGATTGCAGGTACTTGGAGTATCAATCAGCTGATAGTGGATCAACCTGTGAATAACCCACAGGTGTTCATGAATTGTATCTTTGATCAACAGCGCTACTTGCTGCTGGAATCAAGTGCCACCTCAGCGACTAATTTGGAGTGGTTTGTCCGAGAATTTTGTCAGCGCGAACAAGAGCGAGCAACAGAGCTGGGCTGTTCGGTATTTGACTTGTGCAACGAAAAAGTGGCGGGCATTGAGCTCTCTGCTGATCTGCCATTTTATCTGCCGTTTCTGCACGGCTGCAACGATCATCAAAATGCCCGCGCTGGATTCCATGGGGTCGCGGCTTGGCACACTCAAGCGCATCTATTACACGCGGTGTATGAAGGGGTGGTCTTTGCCCATCTCAGCCACGTCAATAAACTCATCGGCGCCGGAGCACCATTTAACAGTGCAGCACTGGCGGGGGGCGGTGCCAATAGTGAAGTTTGGTCGCAGATGTTCGCCGATGTGTTAAATGTGCCTATCAAAATTTCCACAGGTCGTGAAATTGGCGCTAAAGGCGCAGCACTTTGCGCCGCGGTCGGGGTTAATTTATTCCCGGAGATGAGTAGTGCAATCACTGCAATGTGCTCAATTGACAAAATATATACGCCCAATCCAGCGTTGCTTCCAGGTTATCAAAAGCGCTATCAACATTACCAGCGCTTGGTCTGCTTAATGAGTGAGGCCTGGCGATTACATGCGGTGCTAGAAGATTGACAGGTTAGGGAAGTAGCGAATAAGTCCCCAAATGTTCCCTGTGCCTTTTAGTAACGAAAGTCTAAGCGGTTAATACCCATAGAGAGAGGCACGCTGATCCGTGGAAGAAAGGACGTGACTGGTGAATCCTTTACAAGCGATCTGACAAAGTAGATGCAGATGAAACAAATTTTCATCTCTAATGCAGATGAAACAAGATTTCATCTCTAATGCAGATGAAACAAGATTTCATCTCTAATGCAGATGAAACAAGATTTCATCTCTGTTGGCCGCTTAGCTTTCTTTTGAAACGTAAATGCCCTACGGGGCGTAAAGGATAGTTCGCTGCTTCCTTAGCGAAGTGAATATAATTAATTCAAGAGTATTGAAATGCAGCCATTAGTTGAACATATCTATACCAGCCAAGATCAGATTGGTGAGAGCCCTATTTGGAATATTACACAACAGGCCCTCTACTGGGTTGATGCAGAGGGGTTTTCGGTGCACAAGTTTGCCCCAGAGAGCGGCGATTACCATCACTACAACACCCCCATGACACTCACCGCAATAGCCTTGGGCGCCAGTGGCAGTTGGTTGAGTGCGACAAAAAAGGGGGTGTATCACTGGAATGGTGAATTTTCTGAGTATCGTTTTCTCGGTGATCCTGTGGCCGATAAACCCGCTATTAGATTAAACGATGCGGTGGTCGATCGACAGGGTCGCCTGTGGATGGGAACCCTAAATGAAGAAAAGCTGGAAGCTGCCGACGGTGAACTTTTTTGCATGACCTGGCCGCTGTCCATAGATGTTATGGCTGATCATTTTAGTGTGGCCAATGGCATAACCTGGAGCCCAGATGGCAGTTCACTCTATATCAGTAATATGTTTGAGCATAAAATTGAAGTCTTTACCCAGCACCCAATCACCGCTGGTCTTTCTGCGCGTCGCACCTTTATCACCTTTAGTGAGAAAGATGGCATGCCCGATGGATTGACAGTAGATGCACAAGGTTATCTATGGGTGGCGCTGTGGGGCGGTGGAAAAGTCTGTCGCTATAGCCCAGAGGGGATCTTGGATCAAACCATTCTGTTACCGGTGTCCAATCCTACGCGCTGCACTTTTGGCGGTGCTGAGCTCACTGATTTATTTGTCTGTTCGGCCTGGTTCGGTTTGGATGTAGAGCAGAGAAAGCAGCAGCCAATGGCTGGGGACCTGTTCAGAATAAAAGTGGGCATTAAAGGTTTGGCCGAGCAACAGTGTCGTAGCTTAAGCTGATATTTACGCCTCTGTCGATCATTGACACCGATCAGTGACACCGATCACTGATACCGACTATTGATATCGACTATTGATGCAGACCCTCTGCGCTGAAAATCTGTTTTACCAGTTCTGTTACAATTGATGAGAGTAGCAGTCTTTGGCAAGTGCCTAAAGTAGTCGGTATCCACAATAAAAACGACAATATTGAAGGTTATTTATGATTATTGGAATCCCAAAAGAGTCACTCTCGGGTGAAAACCGGGTGGCTGCTTCTCCCACATCTGTCAGGGCATTAATAAAGCTGGGCTTTGCGGTGCAAGTGCAAAAAGATGCGGGCACTAAGGCCAGTTTTAGCGATGTAGAGTTTAGCCATGCGCAAGCTAAAATAGTCGCAGCAGCAGACTGTTGGCAGTCTAATTTTATTTTTAAAGTAAACCCGCCAACCCTTGAGGAAGTGGCGAGAATGTCTGAGGGCGCTTATCTAGTCAGTTTTATTGACCCGGGACAACGTCCAGAATTACTCAAGGCGCTAAGTGATAAATCTATCACCACCTTTGCCATGGAAATGGTCCCCAGGATGACCCGCTCGCAATCCATGGATGCTCTCAGTTCTATGGCTAATATTGCCGGTTACCGCGCGATGATAGAAGCCACTCATCTATTCGGCAGGTTCTTGACTGGACAAGTAACCGCGGCGGGTAACATGCCGCCTGCAAAAGTGATGATTATTGGCGCTGGAGTTGCGGGCCTCTCCGCGATAGGTACTGCGAGTAGCTTGGGTGCAATAGTGCGTGCTTTTGATACACGCCCAGAAGTCAGGGAGCAAATTGAAAGTTTGGGCGCAGAGTTCTTAGAGCTTGATTACACTGAGCCTGAAAATACCGGCTCTGGCGATGGTTATGCAAAAGAGATGAGTAAAGCCTTTATAGATGCTGAAATGGCACTGTTTGCAGCACAGGCAAAAGACGTTGATATCATTATTACCACGGCCATGATCCCCGGTAAACCAGCCCCTAAATTGATCACCGAAGCGATGGTGGAGTCAATGAAACCGGGATCCATTATTGTCGATTTGGCGGCAGCGGGTGGCGGGAACTGTGCTTTAACGGTGGCGGGTGAAGTGGTCAGCTGCCACGGCGTGAAAATTATTGGCTATACCGATCTGGTCTCTCGATTACCCAACCAAGCATCTCAATTATATGCCAATAATTTAGTTAACTTGACCAAGCTAATTAGCCCCGAAAAAAATGGCGAGATACAGCTGAATTTCGACGACCAAGTGATTAGAAATATGACGGTAGTCAAGGGGGATGAAATTACTTTTCCGCCACCGCCAATCCAGGTCAGTGCCGCACCAATAGCGCCGAAAATTGCAATGAATACGACCGCTGATGTGGCGGCTGAACCTGCCAGTGAAAGCAGAAAATATCTACTGATTGGTCTCGCTGTGGTGTTGTTTGGCTGGGTAGCCAGTGTCGCTCCCGCAGATTTTCTCTCTCATTTTACGGTGTTTATCCTCTCATGTGTGATTGGTTATCACGTGGTGTGGAACGTCAGCCACTCACTGCATACACCTTTAATGAGCGTCACTAATGCAATTTCAGGCATTATCGTGGTGGGGGCCATACTGCAAATGGGCAATGACAATACTGTAATCCAAATATTGGCGGCAATAGCAATATTGATCGGCACAATCAATATTGTCGGTGGCTTTATGGTCACTAAGCGCATGTTAAAAATGTTTAGAAGATAGGGAACAGACAATGGAAAATTATACTGGTTTAATCAGTGCAGCTTATATTGTAGCGGCATTACTATTTATCTTTAGTCTGTCGGGTTTAGGCAAACAAGAAACAGCTGAAAGGGGCAATAGCTATGGCATGCTAGGCATGGCTATCGCGCTGCTTGCGACAATAGCAGACCCGCGTGTCTCCAACGTGTTAGTTATTTTTGTGGCGATGGGTATAGGTACAGTTATAGGTCTGCGCCTGGCAAATAAAGTGGAAATGACAGGCATGCCAGAGCTAGTCGCAATATTGCATAGCTGCGTGGGTTTAGCGGCTGTTTTGGTCGGTTATAATAGTTATTTTGAAGTCGATCATGGGTTGTCGATAGTCTTGAGTGACGAGCGGCAAATCGCAGCAAATATTCACCTCATTGAAGTGTTCATCGGTGTTTTCATTGGAGCGGTTACCTTTACCGGCTCGATTGTCGCCTTTGGTAAACTTCGCGGGCTGATAAAGTCATCGGCATTAATGTTGCCTCATCGGCATAAACTTAACCTAATTGCCGTCATTGTAGTGCTGGTCTTGATGGTTAATTTCGTCGGCAATGGCGGCGCCGATAATGCCTTGTACCTAATGACATTGATAGCGCTTGTTTTTGGTCTGCACTTAGTGGCATCCATTGGTGGTGCTGACATGCCTGTCGTAGTATCGATGCTCAATTCATATTCTGGTTGGGCAGCCGCCGCTGCGGGATTCATGCTTAATAACGATTTGTTAATTGTCACCGGGGCGCTGGTTGGATCATCGGGTGCGATACTCTCCTATATCATGTGCAAAGCGATGAATCGCTCATTTGTCAGTGTGATTGCCGGAGGCTTCGGTACTAACGTAGTGGTTGATAGGGATATTGATTACGGTGAGCATGTTGAAGTCAATGCAGATGCGGTTGCAGGGATATTACTCAATGCAAAATCTGTGGTGATTACCCCCGGATTTGGTATGGCTGTCGCACAGGCACAATATCCGGTTTACAAGATGACTCAGGCGCTTAAAGCCAAGGGCATAGACGTGCGTTTTGCGATTCATCCAGTTGCGGGGCGTTTACCTGGGCACATGAATGTCTTGTTAGCAGAGGCTAAAGTGCCCTACGATATTGTGTTTGGCATGGATGATATTAATGACCAGCTGGCGGATATTGATGTGGTGCTAGTGATAGGCGCCAATGATACCGTAAACCCAGCTGCCGCTGAAGATCCTACTAGCCCTATCGCCGGCATGCCAGTGCTTGAAGTGTGGAAAGCTAAACAAGTAGTCGTATTAAAACGCTCGATGAATCCGGGATATGCCGGGGTGCAAAATCCACTGTTTTTTAAAGAAAATACCCAAATGTTATTTGGTGATGCGAAAGACAGTGTCGAGAAAATATGTGCGGCATTCTAATTAATAATAGGCTACGATTAAATCGATGACCATGGCTTATTGTTATGGCGGCTTAACTGCCTCTGGGAACTCTCGATAGCTGGTATTTTAGCGGTAGATAACTCAGCAACACGCTGCGCTGATGAAACTCAGCGTCAGCGCTAGTCGCCAATGTTGATGATAAATTTCTTGGCGCCTAGCTGTCTATCTCGGCGGTTCTCGTAGAGACGCTAGCGCTCTGTTAGCTTTTTCACTGCCACTAACCGATATTATTGATAAATTGTTGCTGTACTAAAAGTTAACCTACGCAGTCATCAAGTCCCTTGCATGGCAGCTGGAGTGATTGACTCAATGTTTTAAGCAGAGCTTGCCCCGTATTGGCTGGCAACAATCCTGTACGCCAACCACCTGTGTAACTTGTTTAGCGATTCCCCAGCTGTGGGCAGGTTAACCAAGACAAATATCAACACTTAAGTTCGCCGCAATTATCGTTATGCATTCGAGTATCGGGTTTTTTCAATCACATTTCGAATCACGCTGTAATCTGGGGTCTGCCCGGATTCTAGCTGAGAGGTAATGAGATCTACATTTGACATCGCCAAATTGAACATTTGATCAGCAGCGCCCTGTGAATCTGGGTTGTTCCATAAAAAATCCCCTCTTCTAAGCAGATCTCTACTACCTGAGTTAAATAAATAGTCATAGGCATCATGAAAATGCCGATTGGGTTTGGATAATTTTAGCTGGGCGATTGATATATATACTAAAGAAAAGATGTAACAAGAAACGTGCTTTTTTGCCAGCCAATGATCGCGCATACCCTCTTGGTGCAAAGACGATTGCTGATAATATGCAGTGGCCGCGATTTGCGGTTTCACAATGAGTTTTAAATAAGTTTTTAAAATTTCATTCATTCCAAAAGAACACATAATGATCCCTGTTTAGTGGCAGTAATAACTGGCAAATAATGCTCGGCGTGACTGAAACTGAGCTACGAATCAGTCTCCAAGTTTCTCAATAAACAGCGCTTAGTATTATTTTCTAATAGGGGGATATTACAGAGTCAGTGACAAGACAACTTTGCATGGAAGGCCAAGTAGTATGCAATAAAGGTCAGTTGTGATTAAAGAGGGTCAGCTCGGTATCATTAACGTAAAGGGCAGGATAACGACACGGCAAAACACGGCGATTAAAGCCGGTTTAATGCTCAAAAAGAGAGGGCCCAGTGCTTGCGTCTGCACCAGTAATACTCCCTTGATTTGGCTTTACGGCTGAGATGTTGAAGGTAGCTGATGATACAGAGCCGTGATTTAGCCAGTCTAACCAACCGCTTAAAATGACACCTTTGGTTGTTTATATTCTAAAAGTCCATGCCATCACCACTATGCGTAATGACAGGAAAATATAGATAACGATAAGGCCAAGCGAAAGCGCTAAATGATATTTTGATTTTGAAATTTTTCTGATGCCATCATAGAGATTGAGTAAGATTAGCATGATTGCAAAGACCATGACCGCTAATCCGGTGTACTTAATCGGCACAACATCGAATAACAAACGGGTATGATCCCTAAATTGATCTGTGCCTACCGCTAAGAGGAAAGAGGCCATTAGAAAGTTTCTAAGATGATCAAATACCCCCTTGGGAAAACCATTATCCAAAGCGGTATTAAATTGTTGAAGTTTATTCATGGTGAGTATTGCCTGTGTCTTACATCTTGTGATTGTGGATGCTGGTTTGTAGGAGTGTTGAGTTGCTATCTATTTAGGGTTGGTTTTAAGCGCGATATGCCCGCTACCCCCGCTTATTTGGCTATCGTTACCGCTTGATGAATAATCATTATGCAGCTGGTGATAGCAACCAGTATTGAACACATAATGTTGCTCTTCGCCTCTAATTTAACTGATTGTTACCCCGCCAATTTCAGCCATACCCTAGACGGCGATGTTGCAGATTAGTTCTAAAAAAAATTTTATTTGGAGCGCCGTACTGTGGTGTGTGTCGATGGAGAAGCATAGTTGGTAAATTTAAACAGCCAGTGTGCACACCTTGGTGGTGCGTAATCTGCTAGTTAAGTGCTCATGGTCAAACCGGGATATACACTTGAGTATCATATTTTACTCTATTCATCGAAATCAGCGTGCGGAAGTGGCGCATATTAGAATGTGCGTATAATATTTTTTCACAAAATATTTCGTAACTAGGCATGTCGGGCACCACCACCACTAGCACAAAATCAACTTCTCCGGTGACTTTGTAGCATTCATGGATCTGATCACAGGCCTGTACGGCTTTAACAAATAGTCGGTTTAAAGCTAGATTATCTTGCTGCATCATCACTTCGACAATCATGTGCAGACAGGGACCAAATTTACTTTGATCGATTAATGCTACTCGCTTGTGTATCACCCCTTGAGTCTCAAGACGTTTGACCCGTTTTAAACAGGCGGGTGGCGATAGACCGACCTTCTCAGCCAGCGTTACATTACTAATGGAAGCATCGCTTTGCAGCTGCCGCAAAATAGTTTTATCTAACCGATCAAGAAACATAATTAATAAAACACGATAAAAAAGAAATTAATATTAATATAAATGAAGAAAAATTGGAATTATTTCTCAGTGAAAACTTTATAATACCGTCACAAAATAATGTTGTTGGGTAGAGAAATGTTCAAAAAAATGTTCAGAGAAATACTGCAAGTCTATCTCAGTTTGTTAAAAGTCATGGTGCCGGCGATTATCGTGGTGAAGATACTAGATATGTTGGGTGGCACCGCTTATTTGGCTAAAATGCTTGGGCCGATTATGCATTTAATCGGCTTGCCGGAACAAATGGGGCTAGTCTGGGCCACGGCCATACTCACTAATATTTACACGGCGATGATCGTCTTTGTCGACGTGAGTGGTGATATGCAGTTATCGGTTGCACAAGTATCGGTGGCGGGCATCCTAATATTGGTCTCCCACTCAATTCTAATTGAGGGAGCGGTGGCCAAAATGGTGGGAGTGAGTTGGCGGATAACAATTGCCCTAAAATTAGGGGGTGGACTGCTATTGGCGGGTTTGATTAACCAGCTTTATCGCAGCTTAGATTATCAGCAGCAACCTGCTACTTTACTCTGGTCATCAGCACCTCAACAGGTGAGTTTAGAACAGTGGGCGCTAGATCAGCTACAATTATTAGTGACGATTTTCTTTATTATCAGTGCGTTGATGATATTGTTAGCGGTCCTCAGGAAAATTGGGGTAGAAAAGCTGATGCACATCGCCCTGTCGCCCTTTTTAAAGTTACTAAATATTAGTAAAGATGCCAGTAACATTACGATTGTCGGCATTACCTTAGGCTTGAGCTTTGGTGCCGGGCTGTTGATTAGTGAAGTAAAAAGCGGCCGAGTCAGTAAAAAAGATGTGTTATTAAGCATCTGTTTTCTGAGTCTGGCGCACAGTCTGATAGAAGATACTTTGTTAATCTTGCTCCTTGGGGCAGATGTGCTGGCGATCCTTTGGATACGAGTGCTGTTTGCGTTGATTATCGTATTTATCATATCGCGACTGCTGCTTAAGCAGCAACCAGTGCCAGTAGAGGATGCTTTGTGCGATGAACCTAGATCAACCTCTGGAAATGCCCATCTGTAAGGGTGAATGAGTGTAGATTGAAGAATATTATGCGCTTATCAATGAGTGGAGTGCATCTATGTTGCTGGAGCGGTTATATGCTCTCAACCACTATTTCTATAGCCTATTGACGATTGTTGATAAGTTGGGGTAGTCGCTGCCACTGAATACTTGATAAATATACTTGCTTTTAATAAAATACTGAGCATAATGCTGTGTATTCATACAGTGTTTTGCTGTTACAGCTTAGCGACAACTTCAGGTGACAAAATGGACGATAACAGAAAAAAAGCATTAGATGCGGCGCTCTCACAAATTGACCGTCAGTTTGGTAAAGGTTCAGTGATGCGCATGGGTGATCAGCCGCGCGAAATGATACCAACTGTGTCGACGGGTTCACTGGGTTTAGATGTCGCACTTGGCATAGGTGGACTACCCTTTGGGCGGATTGTTGAAATCTACGGCCCAGAATCTTCAGGCAAAACAACCTTGACCTTACAGGTGATAGCCGAGGCGCAAAAAATGGGTAAAACCTGTGCTTTTATTGATGCGGAGCACGCGCTAGATCCAGGTTATGCAGAAAAATTAGGGGTTAATGTCGATGATTTATTGATGTCGCAACCGGATACCGGTGAGCAGGCACTAGAAATTACCGATATGCTAATTCGCTCAAATTCTGTTGATGTCATCGTAATTGACTCAGTGGCCGCACTGACTCCTAAAGCAGAAATTGAAGGGGAAATGGGCGCGTCTCACATGGGCTTGCAAGCGCGTTTGATGTCTCAGGCACTGCGTAAGATGACCGGTTCGGTTAAAAATGCTAACTGCTTATTGATCTTCATCAACCAGATTCGGATGAAGATCGGCGTGATGTTTGGTTCTCCTGAGACTACTACCGGTGGTAATGCACTGAAGTTTTACGCCTCTGTTCGCTTAGATATCCGCCGTATTGGTGCGATTAAGCAGGGCGATGAGGTGGTCGGTAACGAAACTCGGGTTAAAGTGGTGAAGAACAAGGTGGCGGCACCCTTTAAACAGGCAGAATTCCAAATCTTATTCGGTAAGGGAATCTACCGCATGGGTGAACTCATTGATTTGGGTGTTAAACATGAGCTAGTTGAAAAAGCCGGTGCTTGGTACGCCTACAATGGCAGCAAAATCGGACAGGGAAAAGCCAACGCCGCTAAATATCTATCCGAGCATCCAGAAGATGCCGATGCAATTGAGACAGCATTGCGCAAGAAGCTATTAACCCCTGAGGTTAAAGAGGATAAGAAAGAGGATAAGAAAGAGGAAAAGCCGAAAAAGGCACCAGCAGCAAAATAATTAGCTGTCGAAAGCTAGCTCGGATATTGCATGCAATATTCGGGCTAGATGTTCAATAGTGGGCATACTATTCAGTACAGCGATAAAAATGAAGTGATGCAAGCAGTCATTCCACTGCTTGCCAATCGTGAATATTCATAATCTGAACTGATTCGCAAGCTAGAAAAACGCTGTCCTGATTTTTAAATCCATGCCCAAGTCATCACTAAGTGTGAAGCCGATGGTTATCAAAGTGACAGCCGCTACGCGCACATGTTCGTGCAGGTCAGGGCTGAACATTCTTATGGTGTGCATCGTATCACCCAAGAATTAAAGCAAAAAGGCATAGATTCAGAGCTGGGCAAACAGGTGTTAGCAGAGGCTGATATCGATTGCTTTGAGCTTGCCATCGATTGCTTTAATCGCAAGTACCGCCGTTTATACGATCCACAGCTAATAAAAGCTCATGAGAAATGCCTGCGCTCAATGGCCGCTCGCGGTTTTAGCTTCGAGAAAATCTATCACGCCATCGCAGCACCAGCAGCAGATTATTATTGATTGCCTCTTCCTCCGTTCCAGTAGCAAAAAATCCATTGTGTATAAAACCAATAAAAAATATTTAACTTGGATGCTATTTTTTTAATAAATAGTTCGAACAATTAATAACCACGATATATAATGATCCGCTATTTTTTTGCATATAGAATCTCTTTTTGTGGCTTCAAATCAGCACAAAAACACTTAAAAATTCTGTATGTATTTGTTATTTAAGATAATAGGTAAATATATCGTTGTTATGAAATACATGACTAGTGCTGAAATTCGCCAAGCTTTTTTGAAATTTTATCAGGATCAAGGACATGAGATAGTTCCCTCTAGCTCACTGGTGCCTGCCAATGATCCTACCTTGCTGTTTACCAATGCGGGAATGGTGCAATTTAAGGATGTTTTCACCGGGGATGATCAACGCCCCTATAAAAGAGCAACGACGGCGCAGCGCTGTGTGCGGGCCGGTGGTAAGCACAACGACTTGGAAAATGTAGGATATACCGCGAGGCACCATACATTTTTTGAAATGCTCGGTAACTTTAGCTTTGGTGACTATTTCAAAAAAGATGCCATTCGTTTTGCCTGGCAGTTTCTGACCAAAGAACTGGGCTTACCAGAAGATAAGTTATGGGTGACTGTGCATCATACGGATAAAGATGCAGAGGCGCTGTGGCGCGATGATATCGGTATTGATATGAGTCGTTTTTCTCGTTTAGGAGACGACAACTTCTGGTCAATGGGAGATACCGGTCCCTGCGGTACCAGTACCGAGATTTTCTTTGACCACGGTGAAGACGTTTGGGGCGGACCTCCGGGCAGCGAAAATGAAGACGGCGACCGCTACATAGAAATTTGGAACTTAGTGTTTATGGAGTTCAACCGCGATGCCAGCGGAGAACAGACTAAACTGCCCAACCCCTCAATCGATACGGGCATGGGGCTGGAACGTGTTGCCGCGATTATGCAGGGCGTACACAGTAACTATGAAATAGATATTTTTCAGAATCTGCTCAAGGCCGCCGCTAAAATTATTGGTACCACAGATCTTGAAGAGAAGTCTCTTCGCGTAGTTGCCGATCATATTCGCTCTTGCTCATTCTTGATTGCCGACGGCGTATTGCCCTCCAATGAAGGGCGTGGTTATGTGCTGCGTAGAATTTTGCGTCGTGCGGTTTGTCACGGTAAAAAACTAGGTGCCGAAGATTTATTCTTCAATAAGTTAGTGGCGGCCCTTAGCGCTGAAATGGGCGAGGCTTACCCAGAGCTGATTAAGCTCCAGGGGCAAATTGAGAAAGTTATTCTCAAGGAAGAGCAGCAGTTTGTTAAAACACTAGATTTGGGCCTTCGCCACTTAAATACCTTTATCGAAAAATTAGCCGAAAATGAGCAAGTATTCCCTGGTGAAGCCGCATTTACCCTTTATGATACTTATGGTTTTCCGCTAGATTTAACCGCTGATGCAGTCAGAGATTTAGGTTTAACCGTTGATGCAGAAGGTTTTGAGCGTGAAATGCAAGCGCAGCGAGAGCGTGCGCGCGCCGCAGGTAAGTTCAACGCAGTAGCGACAGATAACCTCAACTTAGAAGGTGCTACCGAATTTAGTGGATATGACAATTTAGTCGGTCAAGGTACCGTGATCGCTATCCTAGCGGATGGTGAGTCAGTTGATTCACTTAAGGCGGGTGAGCGCGGCACTATTATTCTCGACAGTACTTCCCTGTACGGTGAGTCCGGTGGCCAAGTGGGTGATCAAGGGGTGCTAAGTGATGGTAATAGCAGCTTTATCGTTGAAGATTGTACTAAAAAATCTGAGTTGCATTTACATCGTGGTCAGTTGCTAAGCGGTGAAATTAAAGTAGGTCAGCTAATTACAACGCAGGTAGATGCGGCATTGCGCAAGGCCTCTGCTTTAAATCATAGCGCCACACATTTGTTGCATGAAGCGCTGCGTATTGTGGTTGGTGATCATGTGCAGCAAAAAGGCTCACTGGTTGATCCCGATAAATTGCGCTTTGACTTCTCTCATTTTGAGGGAGTCACTGCAGATCAAATACAAGCAGTAGAGGCAATGGTCAATCAACAGATCATGGCTAATACGCAAGTAATTACTCGTGAGATGGATATTGAAAGCGCTAAAGCGCTGGGTGCACAGGCGCTGTTTGGCGAAAAGTATTCTGAAAGTGTGCGTGTGGTCACTATGGGTACAGATTCGTTTTCTATAGAACTTTGTGGCGGAACACATGTCAATCGCACCGGTGATATTGCGCTGCTGAAAATAAAATCAGAGAGCGGTATTGCCTCGGGAGTACGCCGTATTGAAGCGGTAACAGGCAATGGCGCGTTGAGCTATATTGCTGAAATGGAACTGCAGCTAGCCAAAATTGGCGCGCTTGTGAAAGGGCCTAAGGACATGTTGCTTGAAAAAGTAAAAGGTCTGAATGATAAAAACCGTGCTTTAGAGAAGCAGGTAGAGCAAATGCAGAGTCAAATTTCTGCGGCGAAAGGTGCTCAGTTAATCAATAATGCCATCGATGTAAACGGTGTAAAGTTATTAGTCGCCACGCTAGAAGATGTCGATCCTAAAGCGTTGCGCGAGACCGTAGAGCAGCTTAAAGATAAGCTGGGTAATGCGGTGGTGGTATTGGCAAGTGTTAATAATGGGCGCGTCAGCTTAGTGGCTGGAGTGGCGAAGGCGTTGACTAAAGAAATTAAAGCCGGTGACATCATTAAGAATCTCTCGGCGCAGGTGTCGGGTAAAGGCGGTGGTCGTCCCGATATGGCACAGGGGGGCGGTACTGATGTTCAGGCGCTTCCCGAGGCGCTTGAGGCGCTTTTAGCGGAGCTTACCAGCAAGTTCTAATAACAATGAAGTATAGGTGCCTGCTCGAAAGCGGGGGCCTTTAATATGATCCAGACAAATGGAGAAAGAGACAGCAATGGCGCTATATGTACAGAAATACGGCGGCACATCGGTAGGTTCAGTTGAGCGGATCAAGGCAGTTGCTGAGAAAGTTAAAAAATTTAAGCAGCAAGGGCATGACATAGTCGTCACTGTGTCCGCTATGAGCGGAGAGACCAATAGACTGATAACGCTGGCTAAAGAGGTGCAGAGTATTCCGTCTCCCAGAGAAATGGATGTACTGTTGTCAACGGGTGAACAAGTCACCATCGCCCTGATGTCGATGGCATTGGAACAAGTGGGCTTGAAAGTAAGGTCGTACACTGGCAGTCAAGTTAAAATTTTAACCGATAGCACCCACATGAAGGCTCGCATTGAAGACATCGACGTGCAGAAGATTCGCAGTGATCTCGACGCGGGTGCTGTGGTGGTAGTGGCAGGTTTTCAAGGCGCTGATCTAGCGGGTAATATCACTACCTTGGGTCGTGGTGGTTCTGATACCACAGGAGTGGCCCTAGCGGCTGCACTGAAGGCTGATGAGTGCCAAATCTATACTGACGTGGATGGTGTCTATACGACAGATCCTAGAGTGGTTGAGGGTGCTCGCCGGTTAGATGAAATTACCTTTGAAGAAATGTTAGAGATGGCTAGCTTAGGTTCTAAAATTCTACAGATACGAGCGGTAGAGTTTGCGGGGAAATATAAAGTGCCATTGCGGGTGTTGTCTAGTTTTGTAGATGGCCCAGGTACTTTGATAACGATAGAGGATGATGACAACGTGGAAAAGCCAGAAATATCAGGCATAGCTTTTAATCGTGATGAAGCTAAATTAACAGTGATGGGAGTTCCTGATATACCGGGAGTAGCGTCTAAAATATTAGGCCCTATCAGTGAAGCAAATATTGAAGTGGATATGATTCTACAAAATGTTGCCGAAGATCAAACCACCGATTTCACCTTCACAGTGCATCGAAATGACTTTGATCAAGCCCTGTTAATACTAAATAATACGGCTAAAGCGCTGAATGCGCGTGAAGTTAAAGGTGATAATAAAATTGCCAAAGTTTCTATTGTCGGTGTTGGTATGCGCTCACACGCGGGCGTGGCCACTAAAATGTTTGATGCGTTAGCGGCTGAGAATATAAATATTCAAATGATATCTACCTCAGAGATTAAAATTTCAGTGGTGATGGCAGAAAAATATTTGGAACTAGCGGTTCGCTCTCTGCACTCCGCTTTTGAGTTAGGCAGAAAAGACTCAATCAGTGAATGACGCAGTAGAATAATTACTTTATAATTAGTGTAAGCCTTTGCATACATGAAAGCAGCTAAACCAATGGATTGGTTCAGTCTTTTAACTGTAAATGGCTACAAGAGATTAGGAGATCTTAACAATGTTAATACTTACGCGACGTGTTGGTGAAACGCTGATGATCGGTGATAAAGTGACAGTCACTGTATTGGGCATAAAAGGTAATCAAGTTAGAATTGGGGTCGATGCTCCCAAAGAAATTGCCGTGCATCGAGAGGAAATCTATCAGCGTATTCAGCGTGAAAAAGAAGAGCAGGAATAGCTCTTTTAGATAATTAATCAGGGCAGTTAAGTTCAGCAGAAGGTGCTTGCTGACCCTGTTATTAAGGCTTATAGACTTGTATCTATAGGCCTTTTTATATGAAAAAAATTTTTTATTTCGTGATTTTGTAAGTATAATTGATCGTTAAACATACACTTGTACCTGTTGATTTTGCTAGGTTTCAGTCAACTTTGTTGACTGAAAATATAAGTAAATTTAAGATATTTAGAAGTTTTTTTAATTAAGGGTTTCTATTTTAAAATCAGTCTTGTATAGTGTGCGCCTCTTGAGGTGAGGTGGCCGAGTGGCTGAAGGCGCGCCCCTGCTAAGGGTGTATAGGGGAGACTCTATCGAGGGTTCGAATCCCTCCCTCACCGCCATTTGCAAGATATGTAAAGCGCCCGTAGCTCAGCTGGATAGAGTACCTGGCTACGAACCAGGCGGTCGCACGTTCGAATCGTGCCGGGCGCACCATCCCAAAATTTAGAGAAAAGTAAGACAAGGTTTAAGTTGAGCGCCCGTAGCTCAGCTGGATAGAGTACCTGGCTACGAACCAGGCGGTCGCACGTTCGAATCGTGCCGGGCGCACCATCGCTAAATTTATAGAAAAGTAAGACAAGGTTTAACTTGAGCGCCCGTAGCTCAGCTGGATAGAGTACCTGGCTACGAACCAGGCGGTCGCACGTTCGAATCGTGCCGGGCGCACCATCCCAAAATTTAGAGAAAAGTAAGACAAGGTTTAAGTTGAGCGCCCGTAGCTCAGCTGGATAGAGTACCTGGCTACGAACCAGGCGGTCGCACGTTCGAATCGTGCCGGGCGCACC
>JABSRA010000088.1 GCA_013215445.1 Oceanospirillaceae bacterium | reverse complement strand
AACAAGTCGCCTTGCACTTGTGGCAGCAGTATGGCTCTTGTGCGCGGGTAAAATTTGTCAGTGTACCTTTCTCTGAAGTGGTGGGGGATATGCTGCAAAATGTACATCACTCCTACATGGGTGTGGTGCTGAAGCGACAGATGATGCGTGCCGCCGAAAAAGTCGCTGACTATATGAAAATTGATGGATTAGTGACCGGCGAAAGTATTGCACAGGTTTCTAGTCAGACGCTGCCAAATTTAGCGGTTATTGATAGGGTGACGACTAAGCTGATTATCCGCCCGTTAATTACCACGGATAAACAGGTAATCGTTGATAAGACTAAAGCGTTGGGCTGTTTTGATCTGGTGGCATCTATTCCAGAGTATTGCGGCGTTATCTCAGATCGTCCCACGACTCGGGCTAAGCTTGAAAAAGTAGAAGAGCAAGAGCTGAATCTTGATATGGATATTCTCGATCGGGCGCTTGAGCAGCACCATACCGTTAGAATTGATGATATTGTGAAAAATTTAGCCGCTAAAGCTGAAATTGATATTTTGAGTAAAGTTTCTGATAAACAGAAAATAGTAGATATCAGAGCGCCACATGAGCGAGAGAAAAAACCTTTAAACATGCCGGGCTGCGAGATCATTATCACGCCATTTTATGAGCTTGAGACCGCTGTGCAGCACTGGAATGAAGAGTTTGAGTATTTGTTGTATTGTGAGAAAGGTGTAATGAGCCAGCTGCATGCACAGAATCTACAGGAGAAGGGCGTATTAAATATAAAGGTTTTCCGCCCAGAATAATATTGTAATGAGCCAGGTGAATTACCCGAAAAAGCAAAAGGAATAAGGTTATTCGATTGTCGACAATGTTGATTAAGTGATATACAACTACTTATAAGTGGTTGCAAAATTTGACGTTTTCGGGTTTAATTAGCGTCGTTTTGTAGAATATGTCGGCATATACGTGAAAGTACGTATCCTGCTGGTTTTCTTTAAAACGTTGAATTAACTTTGTAAGGAGAAACTACTGTATGGAAAGTCTTATTTCACAAGGGTTGTCATTGATGGTTTTTGGCATGGGCTTTGTGTTTGTCTTTCTCACTCTGTTGGTTGGAATGACAACGTTAATGTCAAAGCTGGTTGTGAAATTTGAGCCTGTCGCAGTGGCGGTGCCCAAGAAACTCAAACCTCGAGTGACAAAAACAATTGATTCTAACAATGACGAATTAGTGGCAGTTATTAGCGCAGCCGTGCATAAGTATAGATCCTAGTGCTATACGCTTTAACTGATAGTTAAGTTGTAACCGTAATAATTCATAACGATAAGGCCTTGTAGAACATGTCAGATGCTAAGAAACCTTTAGGTATTACAGATGTAGTACTGCGTGATGCTCACCAATCTTTGTTTGCCACCCGAATGCGTATCGACGATATGCTACCTATTGCCGAAAAACTCGACAATATTGGTTTTTGGTCCCTAGAAACGTGGGGTGGAGCTACTTTTGATTCCTGTATTCGTTATATCGGCGAAAATCCATGGGATCGGTTGCGTGAATTAAAGGCGGCGATGCCAAACACCAGACAACAGATGTTGCTACGCGGACAGAATTTGTTGGGTTATCGTCATTATGCAGATGATGTAGTCGACAAATTTGTGGAGCGTGCGGCGATCAATGGTATTGATGTGTTTCGTATTTTTGATGCGATGAACGATCCACGGAATTTGCAGCGGGCTATCGAGGCGGTTAAGCGTACTGGGAAACATGCACAGGGAACTATTTCTTATACCAAAAGCCATGTACACACACTGGACATGTGGGTGGATTATGCAAAAGCACTTGAAGACTTAGGTGTAGATTCTATTTGTATTAAGGATATGTCGGGGATTTTAGTGCCCTACGATGCTTATGAGCTGGTTTCTCGCTTAAAAGCACAGACCGATCTTGAAGTACAATTACACGCACATGCCACCTCTGGTCTCTCTGATATGTCGATTCTCAAAGCCATTGAAGCGGGCATAGATCGAGTCGATACAGCGATTTCTTCCATGGCGATGACGTATGGACATACCGCGACAGAATCAATAGTGGCAGCCCTAGAGGGTACTGACAGAGATACGGGGCTAGATTTGAATGCCCTGGCCGAAATAGCGGCCTACTTCAGAGAAGTACGGAAAAAGTACGCTAAATTTGAGGGATCATTACGAGGCACTGATTCGCGAATTTTAATTGCGCAGGTTCCCGGTGGCATGTTGACTAACATGGAGGCTCAGTTAAAAGAGCAAAACGCCAGTGATAAATTTGATGAAGTGTTACTGGAGATACCTAGAGTACGTGAGGATTTAGGTCTTATCCCACTCGTGACTCCAACCTCACAAATTGTCGGTACTCAGGCTGTCATCAATGTATTGATAGGTGAACGCTACAAAACGATCTCCAAAGAAGTACAGGGAATATTAAAGGGCGAATACGGTGCGGCACCTGCCGCCTTTAATAAGGAGCTGCAGCTTAAAGTATTAGCTGGGGCCGAGCCTATTACCTGTCGTCCTGCGGACTTATTACAATCGGAAATGAGCAATTTAACCGATGAATTGAAAAAACTGGCGGATGAAAAGGGTATCCAATTAGCCACGGGCGATCAAGAGATTGATGACGTGCTTATCTATGCTCTTTTCCCGCAAGTTGGCTTGAAATTTTTAGAAAACCGTAACAATCCAGATGCGTTTGAACCAATACCGACAATTGAGGATGCAATGACCATGGCAGCAAAGAATAACGGCCCACAAGTTTACACTATTTTAGTAAATGGTCAGAATTATGTAGTGCAAGTCACTGAAGGTGGAGAGCTTTCAACAATAGCTCCCGCGGTAAATACCCCGGCAGCAGCTCCCGTTGCAACCGGCGAAGAAGTGACTGCGCCATTGGCGGGTAACATCTGGAAAGTGGAAGTTGCAGTCGGAGAAGCTATTCAAGAAGGGGATGTGATCGTTATCCTAGAAGCCATGAAAATGGAGACTGAGGTGCGTGCAGCTCGCTCGGGGGTTGTTGTCTCCGTCGATGTTAAAGAAGGTGATTCAGTACAAGTTGGCGATTCACTAATCACTTTAGCATAGGTATTTAAGCATGGATAAGATGATGGATCTTTGGCTGGCATCAGGTATTTATAACCTGCAAGCCGGTCAGTTGGTTATGTTGGTGGTTGGATTGGGTTTACTCTATCTTGCCATTGTTAAAAAGTTTGAACCGCTATTATTAGTACCGATTGGCTTTGGTGGTATTCTGGCGAATATCCCAGAGGCTGGATTGGCTTTTTCTGCAGTTGAAAATGCCTTGCATTTTGCCCAACCTGAAGTGTTAGATGCACTCTCTGCTGCGTTGGGTATCTCCAGTTCAGACCCTGAAGTGATATTGAAGGCCTATAATACTTCAAATGCTAGTACCCATGCAGCGGTGAGTCTAGCGGCGATGGATGGCGGTTATTCAAATGGTATGTTGTATAACTTTTACAATGTGTCTATCGCCTCAGGTGCGGCGCCTCTCATCATCTTTATGGGTGTGGGGGCGATGACCGATTTTGGGCCCTTGTTGGCAAATCCTAAAACATTATTTTTAGGTGCGGCGGCGCAATTTGGTATTTTTGCGACAGTGTTGGGCGCGGTTGGTTTGTCGACGTTGGGCATTATGGATTTTTCTATTCAAGATGCAGCGGCGATAGGTATTATTGGCGGGGCAGATGGCCCCACGGCAATCTATGTGGCAAGTATACTCTCTCCGCATTTATTGGGGGCGATTGCTGTAGCAGCTTACTCCTATATGGCATTAGTGCCACTGATTCAACCGCCCATTATGCGTGCGCTCACCACAGAAGCTGAGCGTAAAATAACCATGGTGCAGTTGCGTCAAATTAGTAAGACTGAAAAAATTCTGTTTCCGATCATGCTCTTGTTATTGGTCGCTTTATTACTGCCCGACGCAGCGCCTTTACTGGGCATGTTTTGCTTTGGTAACTTGCTGCGTGAATGTAGTGTTGTGGATAGACTCAGTGATACTGCGCAAAATGCACTGATCAATATAGTCACAATATTCTTGGGCTTGTCAGTGGGCTCTAAACTCTCTGCCGATAAATTTCTCGACTTAACCACGCTGGGTATATTGGTACTGGGCATTATTGCTTTTTGCATAGGCACGGCAATGGGTGTGTTAATGGCCAAGTTGCTGAATAAAATCGAGGGTGGTAACTCTATTAATCCATTAATAGGCTCTGCAGGTGTTTCTGCGGTACCTATGGCTGCCAGAGTGTCCAATAAATTGGGACTCGAGGCAAACCCGCAAAACTTTTTGTTAATGCATGCAATGGGTCCAAATGTTGCAGGTGTGATTGGCTCGGCGGTTGCCGCCGGAGTGATGATAAAATTTGTCGGCTAAACTGGCGCTTAAATAGGTTAAGTTGGTAGACAAAAATATCGGCATTCGCTGTTGATAACAACTAAACTATTTAGCGCCAAAAAACCCCTAAGACTGCAGTTGCAGTCTTTTTTTTGTTTATAATTTGCTTTTAAAGAATTATGACTAATACTTAAGCTTTTGAATTCAAGAGTATAAATGGTATGCTCAGTTGATTTAAGTAGGTAAACCGTGCGTATCAATAATAAAAAATGGTTGAATCCAAAGCTTAAGTTCCCCTTACATATACACACAGCAACAATGTTTATTGTATTAACCATCGCACTTGGTGCCGCCCAAATATGGTTTAATTTTCAAAAAAGCACAGAGCTGATTGAAGAAAGCTCAATTGTGCTCTATGAAAAAGTGATGCAAAGTGCCTATTTAGATTTGAAATCAAAATATGAGATGGCGGCAACAGGGGTAGAAATTGTCGCGATGGGCGGGCTGCCCAAATCAAAAAACTTAGCCGAAAGGTTGGAATATTTACCTGTATTAAGTAAGATTTTAGAGGGCAACAAAGCCGTTAGCGGCTTTGAGGTAGGCTATGATGATGGCGACTTTTTTATCATTAGGGCTTTGTACAATGATTATATGCGCGACCAGTTTGAAGCCCCGATAGGGACTTTGTACATGATTGATAGCATAGAGCGCTTCGAAGTATCTAATAGCATTGGGACGCGAATTTTTTATGACAAATATCTTCATGAAATAAATCGTCAAGTCCTAAAAAGAATCATCTACGACCCGCGAACTCGACCTTGGTATAAGTTGGCGCTAAGCTCTGCAGGTTACGCAACGACTCAGCCCTATCTATACTTCTTTGTTAAAAAAGTCGGTATTACTATTACTATAGAGTCCAGTAGTAAAGGGGTAGTAGTCGCGGCGGATATAGCACTAGATGACTTGTCAGAAATACTCAAAAACAATGTCATTACCCCCTCCGCTGAGTTGGTGTTAATCGATGCCAACTCGCAAGTGATGGCCTATAAACGCCCGGATAAACTGGTGGTTGAAAATCAGCAGGGTGATACTCATATTGCTCATATGGGCGACCTAGGGAGTGCAATTTTAAACGAGTTTGCCAGTAAGATTTCACCTGAGGCTCATACGCTAAGTTTAAATTTTAATGCAGAGCATTGGGGCGGGGTGGTCAAAAAATTCGTCGTCAGTAAAGACTTCGTGATGTACTTTGTTTTTTTAGCACCCGATAGGGAACTCTTTGCTAAGGCATTTGAGATTCGCTGGCAATCTATTTTAATTGCGCTGTTGCTGATCGCTATTGCCGTGCCCATAACGGCTTATAGTGCCTACAGAATATCTGAACCTTTAAGGCGATTAACCATTCAAACCAGAAAAATTCGTCAATTTGATTTTTCTACCGAATCTTTTCCACAATCTAGTATCAATGAAATCCATACCTTAGCGACGGATATGGAAGCGATGAAATATACTATCAGCCACTTTTTAAGCATGATCAAGTCGCTGGCTGGCGAGCGGGATTTGGATTCATTACTCGCGACTATCACCAGACAAACCTTAGAAATTAGCCGCACAGATGCCGCCGTTTTGTACCTAATTAACGAAGCGGGGGATGGGGTAGATTCGGTGAGTATTAACTTGGCTAAGAAATCTGAGTTGGATTTTTCACTCACCAGTTATAAAATAACGGATAGTAAAAGTATTATTATTCAATCAATTGCTGATCGAAAACCAAAAATTCATAATTTTAAGCGTCGTGCAGACAGTAAAGACGATGCCTTTAGTCCGTTTTTTGAGTACCTTGAAACTGATAATTTACAAATATTGACCTTGCCGTTAACCAATAGATCCGGAGAGGCTACCGGTGTTTTGTGCGTCATTAATGATGCTGATAATGATAGCACTGAAGATGTTGATAACGAGGACAAAATAGGTTTTATTGAAACACTGTCAGGTTTTGCGGCTGTCTCAATGGAAAGTAGATATTTACTGAAAGCGCAAAAGGATTTACTGGCTTCGTTTATCAAATTAATTGCCGGGGCGATAGATGCCAAATCTCACTATACCGCTGGGCATTGTCAAAGGGTGCCAGCGTTAACTAAAATGCTGGCCGAGGTCGCCTGCGATCAAACCTCTGGGGAATTTGCGTCATTCTCTTTGAATGCAGAGCAATGGGAAGAATTAGATATAGCCTCTTGGTTACATGACTGCGGTAAAATTACCACCCCCGAATATGTGGTTGATAAAGCGACCAAACTGGAAACTATCTACGATAGAATTCACGAGGTGAGAATGCGTTTTGAAGTACTCAAACGCGACGCCGAAATTGATTACTGGAAGGGTATTAGCCAAGGTGGAGACAAAGAGTTACTCAGCGTAGAGCTTGTCGCTAAGCTGCAGCAAATAGACAGTGACTTTGAATTTGTCGGGCAGTGTAATCTCGGTAGCGAGTTTATGTCTCAGCAGTTAGTTGACCGGTTAGAAAAAATATCTAAACAGAGTTGGCAGCGCACCCTAAGTGATCGTATTGGTGTCTCGTGGGAAGAGGACGAGCGTAAACAGAGGGAGGCAGAGCCCGCGTTACCGGTGACTGAAAATTTACTGATGGATAAATTGCACCATGTTATATATAGGCATCCCAAAGATGTGCTGCCGGTAGATAATCCATGGGGATTTAAAATGCCGACGCCTGAGTATCAGTATAATAGAGGCGAATTATATAATTTATCGATTGTAAAAGGCACGCTCAATAACGAGGAACGCTACAAAATTAATGAGCATATTACTCAGACTATCATCATGCTGCGTCAACTGAAGTTTCCTAAAAATTTAAGTAATGTTGAAGAGATAGCGGGTGGGCATCATGAAAAGATGGATGGCACTGGTTATCCACGTAAATTGAGTAAAGGCGATATGTCACTGACCGCGAGGATGATGGCCATTGCTGATATATTTGAGGCCCTAACCGCCAGTGATCGTCCTTATAAGAAAGCCAAGAGTCTAAGCGAGGCTATCAAAATCATGGGATTTATGAAGAGAGATCAGCACATTGATGGGGCGCTATTTGAGCTGTTTTTAGAAAGTGGTATCTACCTCGATTATGCGGTGAAATACCTATCGCCCGAGCAAATTGATAGCGTGGATATTAGTGTTTACCTCAATGTGAAACGATAAGTTCAAGGTAGTCGCTAGTGATGGGTGTCTTGAGCTTATCTGCCGGGCATAAATTAAGAAAAGAAAAGAAAAGAGCAGTGCTATTTTTTGATGGTTTCTTGTGATGGTTGATTAATAAACGATATTTGACTTTTCTCTGGCATAATTAGCACTTGTTTTAAAAAAAAGGCATAAAGTTGTCGAATCGCAGGGTTATTGCATGGACTTTTTGCAAGTAGGCTTTTATGCTTATCGTACTCTTGCATTAGAGTACGCCTTGAAAGAGAGAGTTGAGGCGATTCAAATAATAATTAGGAAATAATACAATGAAAAAACTTTTACCTATTGCTGTCAGTCTTGCAGCATTAACGGCGATGAATGTTTCTGCTTCAACGCTAGAAGACGTACAGGAACGTGGCGTATTAAAATGTGGCGTATCTACAGGTTTAGCTGGTTTTGCGGCGCCTAATGATAGCGGACAATGGGAAGGCTTAGACGTCGATCTATGTCGTGCAGTTGCGGCTGCTGTATTAGGTGATTCAGAAAAAGTTGAATATGTTCCTCTCACTTCAAAAGTACGCTTTGAAGTGTTGAAATCAGGTGAAATTGATGTTCTTTCTCGTGTAACAACTTGGACATTTACTCGTGATGCAAGTTTGGGTCTTAACTTTGCCGGTGTTAACTACTACGACGGCCAGGGATTCATGGTTCCTAAAGCATTAGGCGTTACTTCTGCTAAAGAGCTAGACGGTGCGTCTATCTGTATTCAAACGGGTACTACTACAGAGCTAAACGCTGCTGAGTACTTCAAATTGAACGGTATGACTTACGAGCCAGTACCTGTTGAAACTTCTGCTGAAGGTCGTTCAAACTACCTCGCTGGTCGCTGTGATGTATACACGACTGATGCATCTGCACTAGCTGCACAGCGTTCTGTTTTCGAAAATCCTGCGGATCACATGGTACTGCCTGAAATTATCTCTAAAGAGCCTTTAGGACCTGTTGTTCGCCACGGCGACGACCAGTGGTTAGATATTGTTAAGTGGTCTCACAACGCAATGTTAAATGCTGAAGAATTAGGCATTAACTCAAAGAACCTAGACGAGCGTGGCGCTAACAATAAAGATCCATCTGCTCAAGGTCTATTGGGAACGAACGAAGCTAAGTTAGGCGCAATGTTAGGCCTAGATAAGAAATGGGCTTATAACATCATCAAGCAAGTCGGTAACTACAGCGAGTCTTTCGAGCGTAACGTTGGTAAAGAGACTGCTCTTAAGTTAGATCGTGGTCTAAATGCTCTATGGATAAATGGCGGCATTCAATACGCACCACCATTGAAGTAATTTTTACATAAAAGTATAGTAACGAGCTCATTTCTATAAAACTGTAAAGCAGTTAAGTAGGGGTAGAGCTCGTTTTTTTTATAATCTATTTTAGGTTGTCTATATGAGCGGCACAAAAATTCAAGAAAAAAAGACCGTGACTCTAGGCTCGTTGTGGAGAGATAAAAAATCCCGCGCTGTTATTATGCAGATTATTGCAGTGATCGGGGTACTCTTATTTTTCGGCAATATAGTGTCAAACACCGTTGAAAACTTAGATCGCTTAGGCGTGAAAGTTGGATTCGATTTTTTGACCGAGCCAGCCAATTACGATATTAATCAAACCTTAATTGAATACGATAGTACTGATTCACATTTTAAAGCTGGATTAGTCGGGCTATTGAATACCCTACTTGTCGCAGGTTGCGGCATAGTCGTTGCCACTTTATTGGGCTTTACCGCCGGTGTATTACGACTTTCCAATAACTTTGTAGTCTCGCGTCTGATGCAGGTATATGTTGAAATTACCCGTAACATTCCCGTCCTGCTACAAATATTACTCTGGCACGGTATTCTCATCCACTCGCTTCCGGTACCCAAAAAAGCCGAGGCTGTTATGGAGGGGGTGATATTCACTAACCGTGGGGCATATTTACCTCAACCTATACCACAAGAGGGTTTTGGCTGGGTTTGGATAGCATTGATTGTCGGCATTGTATTTGCAGTTTTATTTAAAAAATATGCCAATAAAGTGCAGGAAGAAACAGGACGCCTGATTCCCGCTATTTGGATAGGTGCGGCAGCTATTATTGGCTTGCCGGCGCTGATGTTCATTATCATGGGTTCGCCGGTTGAAATGAGCTACCCGGCACTAAAAGGCTTTAACTACCAGGGCGGCTTTGTCATCAAGCCTGAATTTATGGCGCTGTGGTTTGCCCTGTCGATTTATACGGGTGCTTTTATTGCTGAAATCGTTCGCGCCGGCATCCAGTCGGTCAGCCACGGTCAAACAGAAGCGGCACATGCTCTGGGCATTAAACCTAACTTTACCATGCGTTTAGTGGTTATCCCTCAGGCAATGCGAGTCATCATTCCTCCGCTGATTAGTCAGTATTTGAATTTGACCAAAAACTCATCTCTGGCGATTGTTATTGGCTATATGGATTTAGTGGCGACTATTGGTGGTATCTCCCTCAACCAAACCGGTAGAGCACTGGAGAGTATGGCTATTGTGTTGGGAGTCTATTTGTTTATATCACTGTCAATTTCCGCCTTAATGAATATTTACAATAGGCGTATTGCGCTGGTGTCGAGGTAATTATCATGACAACAGAAACAAAAAAATACCCGGCGGGTATGCATCCTGTTCTACCACCGCCATCGGGTTCAGTGGGTCCTGTTAGATGGATGAGAGATAATTTATTTTCATCCATATCAAATACAGTACTAACTCTGTTAGGACTATATTTAGTCTATATCATTGTACCGCCTTTCATTCAGTGGGCCTTTATTGATTCGGTGGTGGTCGGTGCTGAATCTAGGAAAGAATGTCTGGCTATTATGGGTGAGGATAGAGGTGCTTGCTGGTCCTTTGTCTATCGCAGATGGGGACAATTTGTCTATGGTTTCTATCCAGTGGAAGAGCGCTGGAGAGTTAATGTAGCCTTTATCTTGGCCGCATTCACTATCGCTATCGTGCTAGTGGAAAAGTTACGCAATGATAAACGCATCTTAATCGGAGCAATACTGTTACCGGTAGCGTGCTTTTTCTTGATTACCGGCAGTAGTCTCTTCGGCTTGGTTAGTGTTCCTACCAATAAAATGGGCGGCATCCTACTGACCTTGATTGTCGGTCTCTCGGGAATATTTGTCTCACTGCCAATCAGTATCATGTTGGCATTGAGTCGGATTTCTAAGTTACCTATATTTTCAATTTTTGCCACGATATTCATTGAGTTTATCCGCGGTGTTCCGCTGATTACCCTATTGTTTATTGCATCCACCTTACTCTCCTATTTCCTACCACCAGGTTCAAATTTCGATTTGTTACTGCGGGTATTGATTATGGTGACTCTGTTTTCGGCGGCCTATATCGCTGAAGTTATCCGCGGAGGCCTAGCGGCTATTCCAACGGGGCAGTACGAGGCAGCAGATGCACTGGGACTTTCCTACTGGCAGAGCATGCGTCTAATTATTTTGCCACAGGCACTGAAAATTTCTATTCCCGGTATTGTTGGTAGTTTTATTGGCTTATTTAAAGATACGACCTTAGTGGTCATTATCGGCCTGCTAGATCCCCTGGGGATTGGTATGGCGGCGATTTCCACGACTGAATGGGCTGGGTTAAGTACCGAATTATATGTATTTATCGGTTTGTTCTTCTTCATTTTCTGCTTTAGCATGTCACGCTATAGCCTACATTTAGAGAAGAAGTTGCATACCGGACACTAATAAATAGGAGCCACCAATGGCGAATAATAACGATAAGCCCGCAATCATTATTGCAGGCATGCACAAGTGGTACGGCGACTTTCACGTACTGCGCGATATTAATATTGAAGTAAAAAAAGGCGAGAGAATTGTTGTTTGTGGACCTTCGGGTTCCGGTAAATCAACCATGATTCGCTGTATTAATCGATTGGAAGAACATCAGCAAGGAACCATTATTGTCGATGGTATCGAGTTGACCAATGATATTAAAAAAATTGATGAAGTACGTCGTGAAGTGGGCATGTGCTTCCAGCACTTTAATTTGTTTCCGCATTTAACTATTTTGGAAAATTGCACGCTTGCCCCTATCTGG
Organism: Oceanospirillaceae bacterium; assembly: GCA_013215445.1. GTDB lineage: Bacteria > Pseudomonadota > Gammaproteobacteria > Pseudomonadales > Balneatricaceae > Rs1. The sequence goes on along the minus strand of JABSRA010000088.1, from coordinate 4,919 downwards.
GTGCGTGGTATCCCCAAGAAAGAAGCGGAAGAAATTGCCATGCATTTCTTGGAAAAAGTAAAGATACCCGATCAGGCAATGAAATACCCTGGACAGCTTTCCGGTGGTCAGCAGCAACGTGTAGCGATCGCTCGCTCTCTGTGCATGAAACCTAGAACTATCTTGTTTGATGAGCCGACTTCGGCCCTCGACCCTGAAATGATCAAGGAAGTGCTAGACGTTATGGTTGAACTGGCCGAAGAGGGCATGACTATGATCGTGGTTACTCACGAAATGGGCTTCGCTCGTAAAGTGGCTGACCGAGTTATCTTTATGGATGCTGGGCAAATCGTCGAAGAAAATACTCCTGCAGAATTTTTCGACAATCCACAAAATGAAAGAACTCAATTGTTCCTAAGTCAGATCCTGCATTAAGCGCTGATTGATCATCGCTACCAATAAAAACCATCGCAAGATGGTTTTTTTTGGTCTGTTGTTGATCTGGACCTGCAAATTAACAATGGTCATAAGTGCCTGATGCTTTCAGAAAATGGCTAGCAGGCAAGGGTAATTTGTTAAAAGGGCTTAAATATCTGTTTACCGGACAAAGGCAGTTGCTTGCAATAGGTCAATTGCTTAAAATTATATCAATATTAAAGAGTTAATTAGGTGATAGTGTGAAAAGTGAAACTTTGTGTGATATCGGTTTTATCGGCTTGGGAGTGATGGGGCATAATTTGGCCTTAAACTTAGCAGATAATGGCTATTTGGTGGCTTGTTTTGATTTGGATAATAATAAAGTCGCTCACTTAGAGGAGATTGATCTACAGCAGCGTGGGGATCAACCGAAGAGAATATTTGGTTGCAGCTCTTTTACCCAGTTGTTAGATTCACTGAAAAAACCTAATTTATTGATGATCTCGGTACCCGCGGGGGATGCGGTGGATCATGTCTGTGAACATCTCATTTCGGCCGGTATCAAGGCCGATGATATTATTATCGATACGGGTAATAGCTTGTGGACAGATACTGTCGCGCGCGAGAAAAAATATAGGAAAGATTTCATCTTCTTTTCTACCGCCGTTTCCGGGGGGGAAGTGGGGGCTAGATTTGGACCGTCCTTGATGCCCTCTGGAGATCCATACGCCTGGACCAGAGTCGCGCCTATTCTCAAGGCTATCTCCGCCAAAGTAGATCCTGATACGGGTCGGCCGATTGAGCGTTTTGAACCGGGTAATCCCGTCACTGAAGGCGAGCCCTGTGCTGCATATATTGGTGCTAGCGGCGCGGGTCACTATGTGAAAATGGTGCACAACGGTATCGAATATGCGGATATGCAATTGATTTGCGAAAGCTATCATATTTTACGTGAAGGGCTAAAATTATCTGCGTTAGAAATCGCCGATATATTTGAAGAATGGCATCGAGGTGTTTTGGATAGCTATTTAATGGAGATCAGTATCCAGGTCTTAAGGCAGCAAGATCCGATGACAGGCAAGGCGCTAGTTGATGTTATTTTGGATACGGCTGGGCAGAAGGGCACCGGTTTATGGACTGCAGTGTCGGCCCTAGAAGTGGGGAGTCCGGCCCAGACAATTACCCAGGCAGTATTTGCCAGAAGCATCTCCAGCTTTAAGCAAGAGCGGGTTATCGCCAGTGGAATTCTGGATGGTCCCGATGCCATCGATTACAGTGAAACACAAAAACAACAGATTATTGCCGAACTGCATGATGCTCTCTATTGTTCTAAGATCTGTGCCTATGCCCAGGGCTTTCAGCTCATGGCTATCGCCTCCAAAGATAAAGGTTGGTCGTTGGATTTTGCTGCTATCGCCAAAATTTGGCGGGCAGGATGCATTATTCGCGCGGTATTTTTACAGGATATTAGCCATGCATTTGTTGATAACGAGCAATTGCAAAACTTGTTATTAGATCCTTTTTTCTCGAAGCAAATTACCAAGTTTCAAATGAATTGGCGCAAGTCTATTGCCAGTGCAACGCTGATGGGTATTCCCCATCCAGCAATGTCGTCAGCGTTAGCCTACTATGATTCCTATCGCTGTAAAACCCTACCCGCCAATTTGCTACAAGCCCAAAGAGATTATTTTGGCGCCCATACATTCTCTAGGATCGATCAGCCTGAGAATAAAAAATATCACTTAGATTGGAGTGCCACCCCTAGGGTCTTGCATCAAGTTTAGCCAGACTTATGATCGAAGCTGATTTTACCGAAAAGATAACAGGATATCCCTTTTTATCGGCGTATTTCGGATTGGAATCTGTTAAACAGCCAGTAATTGATGCTGGTAAGTAGTGGTCGTAATCACTTTAGGATGATTGATTAGAGTGATATAGAATTTAATAACGAGTCGCATGATAGATTTATTGATGCGCAAGTACCATGGATGGTTAGTTGGATTAAGAATGACACTCTCATCACTGATTATTACCTTATAGGTTAGCTAAAATGAACAGATTGATACATGTACTTTTTTTAAGTTTACTGATGAGTACCGCTAGTGCGTCTGCTGAGGGATTATCCATCCCCACCGGTAATGTAATCTTAACCATTAGTGGTGCCCTCGGCAAAAGTAATTCAGAACAGGGGGCAGAGTTTGACTTGGCAATGTTATTAGCGTTAAAGCAAACCGTCATTAATACTAAAACCCCTTGGACTGAGGGAATCAATAAGTTTGAAGGTCCATTGCTAAAAGACGTTTTCAGCTATTTGAATCTGACAGGTGACGAAATATCAGCAATCGCTTTAAATGGTTATCGAATAAACATTCCGATGGTTGATGTGAATACCTATCCAATCATTCTCGCCTTAAAGCACAATGATACCTTGTTAACGGTTAGAACTAAGGGCCCGAGTTGGGTGATATATCCCTGGAGTGACCACTCAGAATTGAGAAATCGTACTTATTATACCCGTGGTATCTGGCAGTTGCAGCGACTGGATATCCACTAAGCATCATCGTTGAGATATAGCATGTTAAAGCGTACCAAAATTATATATCTGGTTTCATTTATATTCGCCATTATAATGGGTAACGCACTTGTCAATGATTTATTAAGAATAAAGGCTATTCAAACACTGCAGAAAACAGAAGTACAAGTTAAATTGGGCTGGGTTTTAAGTCAGGCTGATAAAGAAGCACGTACTTTCCTGCAGAACGTTAGCTATTTTCACTTGGAAAATACCGCCGCCGCTAAACAGCACATGCTTACCAGTTTTGATATTCTGTGGAGTCGTTATGAGATGGCTACCAATAAACAAATCAGTCAAATGTTACATTCAATTCCCGAGGGAGCAGAAATGTTCTCTGCTATGCGAATCACCCTTAGGGCGTTAGATCCACTGGTCAGTTCCTTTCAAGCGGGGGATAAAAATACCTTTGATAAAATTAACCAATTGACTAATAAAGAGATTGACAGAGGGTATAGTTTATCGGTAACAGCGCTGAAATATCATCAGTCTGTTAGAAGCAAAAGACTGAGGGCTCTGGATAGTTCATATGATAATTTATTGATTATATTATTTGGTCTTATGCTGGTCGCAGTGACTCTGACCGTGTTGTTCGTCTTACGCAGTAGAGAGCTAAAAAATCAAAACACGGTATTTGAACAGCGGGTAAAAGATCGAACCGATGAACTCAATAAAACCAATCAATTTTTACTCAATGAAGCGCAGATCAGGAAAAAAGTAGATCAAAAATCTCAGCAATTAATCTCCGCGTTCAATCAATCTAAAGAAATTGTCTTTTTCTTGGATGCCGATAATCGATTCATCTTCTTTAATAAAAGCTTTCAATTGCAAAACGCTAATGTCAAAGATTTTATTGCTATCGGCGATCCCTTTGAACGCTATTTGCAAGCGGTAGTGAGTTATTTGCAGCCCTGCATGACCGATGCGGCTAAACAGCATTGGATTGATGATTGGCTGTCGGGACTATTAAGTGCCGCTAATTTCTTTGAGGTGGACTTTTCCTCGGGCCAACAGTTTATTTTTAATATAGATCGACTAGAAGACGGTAGTGTTATTTGTATCGGTGCGGAGATATCCTCGTTAAAAGCGACCCAAAAAGCACTGGCGAAAAGTGAGAGTAGATTCAGAGAGTTTTCATTAATAGGCGCTGATTGGTATTGGGAAATGGATGCCGCCTTAACCTTTACTTATTTTGCTGGAGGGGCTGAAGCGGTATCCGGTTTTTCTCCTGATTATTTTATAGGTAAGAGTAGAAAACAATCTTATGGAATCGTTGGTAAGGCTAACAAAAAGTCGCTGCAAATGTATTTAGCCATTACCGATGAGCGAAAAAGTTTTCATGATGTTGAAAGTAAGTGGAAAACAGGCCATGAGAATATAGTGACTATCAGCCTATCTGGAGTACCACAGTACGATCTAGAGGGAAACTTTACCGGTTATATAGGTGCAGGTCGAGATGTCACAGAGCGGTGCCTCGTTGAAGAGCGTGACATACGTTTTCTGACGGCCATTAACAGTTTGAATTTAATGGTCACCATTTACGATGATACTGATAATTTAGTTTTTTATAATCAAGAGTTTCAGTTGTTATGGGATGCCATGGGGCTGAACATAGAATTGGGCACTAGCTTTACTCGTCTCTGGAGTCGGATCAGCGCGTATTATGTTGAACAATACAATTTTAATAGTGATGAATGGTTTGAAAAACGCCTAACGATGCACCGTAAAAGTGTTAAAAATTTCGTCTTACCACTAGGGCAAGATAAATATTTAAATATATTTGAGCAAACCTTAGATGACGGTGGTGTGATTGTTATTAGCGCTGATATTTCAGAGAGTAAAAAAGCGGAGCAGGAAATAGATCGGCTACGTCATTATATGGCGAGTATCATTGACTCCATGTCATCCGTGCTTATTGCAGTAGATACTCAGGGGCGGATTATTCAATGGA
>JABSRA010000087.1 GCA_013215445.1 Oceanospirillaceae bacterium | reverse complement strand
TGAGCCTGGTTATTGATGACCAGCTTCCGCTCGGCGTGGTTATGATTTCCGCCACTATTATTGCCAAGTATGATTTCAGTGAAGGTGTGCGGGTCCTCCTTAGCGCAGACCTCGGGAGGGATGAAATATGAATGAGCTCATTACCCCGATTATCATACTTATTTTGTTATTGCTCAGTGCTGCTATGCTCACTTGGGTGGAGCGTCGTGTATTGGGCCTCTGGCAAGAACGATACGGCCCCAATCGCGTCGGCCCCTTTGGCTTATTGCAAGTGGTCGCCGATATGATCAAACTTTTCACCAAAGAAGATTGGATCCCTCCCTTCGCCGACAAAGTCATATTTGTGTTAGCCCCGATGATTGTGATGATCATGATGCTGCTTGGCTTCGCCATCATTCCCTTTTCTCCCGAATTGCAGATCGCTGATTTCGATAACGCAGTATTGTTTTTTTTAGCGATCAGCTCCCTCTCTGTTTACAGCGTGATGCTGGCAGGATTTTCTTCGAACAGTAAATACGCGCTGTTTGGAGCATTGCGCGCCACCGCGCAAATGATCAGCTATGAAGTATTTATGGGTCTGTCGCTGATGGGTGTGGTTATGCTGGCCGATAGCTTTAGCTTGAGCGAGATCGTAGAAGCGCAGCGCGAGCAATGGTTTTTTATCCCCCAATTTTTAGCGTTGCTGATATTTTTGATTGCCGGTATTGCCGAAACCCACCGAGCTCCTTTTGATTTACCTGAAGCCGAACATGAAATTGTCGCGGGCTTTCACACTGAGTATTCAAGCATGAAATTCGGCATGTTTTTTATCGGTGAATACTTAGGAGTGCTGCTAATTTCGATGATGATAGTGACATTGTTTTTTGGTGGTTGGCTGGGCCCAATACTGCCTCCTCTCGTCTGGTTTCTATTGAAAACGATGCTGCTGGTACTCTTTTTTATCTTGTTGCGCGCCGCTATTCCCAGGCCCAGATACGACCAATTAATGAGCCTTGGTTGGAAATACATGCTACCGCTAGCACTGGTTAACTTATTGCTAACGGGCGCGCTGCTACTGTTCAATCAATAGCCGGCGTTTAATAAAATAGCTTAGGAGATAATACTGATGAAAAGTCAAATAGCGACCCTGCTAGGTGTCTTGAAACACAGTTTTAGTGCGCCGGATACTCGCCAATATCCCGAGCAGCAACCCTACTTAGCGCCGCGCTATCGAGGGCGCATTGTGTTAACCAGAGATCCCGATGGCAATGAGCGCTGTGTCGCCTGTAATTTGTGCGCAACCGTCTGCCCCGTCGACTGTATCGCCCTGCAAAAAACTGAGTTGGAAGATGGGCGCTGGATCGCTGAGACCTTCGATATCAATTTTGCGCGCTGCATTATGTGTGGGTTTTGCGAGGAGGCCTGTCCCACTCACGCCATTCAACTGACCCCTGATTTTGAAATGGCGGAGTATGATCGGCAGAATTTACTCTATCGCAAAGAGCACTTGCTGATTGACGGCACGGGTAAATATCACGACTACCATTTTTATCAAGTTAGCGGCAAAGTCATCGCCGGAAAAGGTAAGGGTCAGGGCGTGAATGAATTGGCCCCTATCGATATTAAGAGTTTATTACCATGATTAACCTACTCTTTTATCTGGCTGCAACGGTGGCATTGATGGCCGCAATATTAACGGTCACTCGTCATAATGCCGTACATGCACTGCTTTATTTAATTGTCACCATGCTGGCTATCTCGTTAATATTCTTTCTGTTTGGTGCGCCCTTTGCCGCCGCCTTGCAAATCATCGTCTACGCCGGTGCCATCATGGTGTTATTTGTCTTTGTCACGATGATGTTGCATCAGGGAGAATTAAGCACTCGTCAGGAAGCGCAACTCTATCGTCCCAGCCAGTCGCTAGGTGCCATTGTATTGAGTCTTATATTACTGCTGGAGGTTGTCTATCTACTGAGTGTGCCAGAGCGTTGGTTGAGCAGTCAGCAGATGACGCCAATCAGCGCCAAGCAAATCGGTATCACCTTGTATTCGTCCTACATACTACTGGTAGAAATAGCGGCGCTATTATTGTTAACGGCGTTGATCGGTGCATTTCACATTGCCAGAAGGCATCAAGAGGGAGCCTCATGATCAACCCACAAAGTGTCGTATTGTTCAGTTTAGCATTATTCTGCATTGGTATTTATGGGGTATTAGTCAGGCGCAACTTACTGTTTATCCTCATATCAATCGAAATAATGCTCAATGCGGTCGCCGTTTTGTTTATCGCTGCAGGCAGTTATCACGACCACGTCGATGGGCAATTGATGTACTTGTTTATCTTGACCTTAGCCGCCTCTGAAGTCGCCGTTGGTTTAGGCTTAATTATTCAAATGTACCGCAGAAGTTTATCGTTAGATGTAGACCAGCTTTCTCACTTACATGACTAGGCAGCACCGCGAGTCGTGACGGTAAAAAACGCGAAGAATAGTAGCAATATCAGCAAAAAGGAGTGATACATGCAAGATCATTACTTGGCCAATTTACTCATGCTAGTGGTCTTACTGCCTTTATTCAGTGCCTGCCTGTTAATGTTGTCGGCGCTGTTTTCTGTCAAACTATCTAAAACCAGCGTTACTCTCTTAGCCGTGGGATGTATGGCGCTTGCCGCCATATTGGTATTACTGGTAGGCATTGAGTACAGTGATTACGCGGGGCAAAGTTTTAGTTATCGCTACGCTAACTGGATCGAGATTGGCCAATTGAGGTTAAGTTTTGGCTTTTATCTCGACCCACTTTCACTGGTGATGATAGCCATCGTGACAGGGGTAGGCTTTCTTATTCACCTATTTTCAATCGGCTTTATGCAACAAGACGCCGATTTCCAACGTTTTTTTATCTATTTAAATTTGTTTATCAGCGCCATGCTGACGTTAGTACTGGCCGATAATCTATTGCTGTTGTTCTTAGGTTGGGAGGGCGTTGGCCTTTGCAGTTATCTGTTGATTGGTTTTTGGCATCAACAGCCCGCCAACATTTTAGCGGCAAACAAAGCGTTTATAATGACGCGCATCGGTGATGCCGCGCTGGCGATCGCATTACTGTTGCTGTTTTTACTGCTCGGCAGTCTAAATATACAAGAAATACAACTTAAAGCCGTACAGCTCTGGCCGCTCGATGACAATGCTAGTCAGTATCGCCTAGATTGGGTCAGCATCTGTGCACTGTTACTGTTAGCCGGAGCGATCGGTAAATCTGGACAATTTCCACTACATACATGGCTACCGGATGCGATGGCAGGTCCCACTCCCGTCAGTGCCTTGATCCACGCAGCCACGATGGTGACTGCCGGTGTCTACCTTATTGCCCGCTTTTATCAGTTATTTAATTTATCACCACTGGCCATGTTAGCAGTGGCTAGCATTGGTGCTATTACCTTAATTTTAGCCGCTACTGCCGCGCTAGTGCAGAGTGATTTGAAACGAATCTTGGCCTATTCTACTATTAGTCAAATAGGTTATATGTTTTTAGCCTTGGGGGCCGGTGCTTACTCAGCCGCCGTGTTTCACTTGATGACCCACGCTTTTTTTAAAGCGCTACTATTTCTATCCGCCGGGGCTTTAGTATATAGCTTAGGGCACCAGCAAAATATATTCCGCATGGGTGGACTGGCTAAAAAAACACCCTTTATCTGCGCCTGTTTTCTAGCGGGGTGTGCAGCATTGTCAGCGCTGCCCTTTATGTCAGGTTACTTCAGCAAAGATTTTATTTTAGAAAGTTTATTGCAGCAGCAAATGTACGGTTTCTGGGCAATCGCCATTATCGGCGCTTTCATCACCGCTTTTTACAGTTTCAGACTGTTTTTCTTGATTTTCTGCGGCGACTGTCAGCTAAACCCCGATAAAAAATTACCGACTAGCATGATCATACCGCTAGCGCTTTTATTATTGCTGAGTGTTTTCGGCGGAATCATGCCCGCGGTATTAAATGTATTGTTCGAGGGCGGACCAGCCCTGCTTGCCAGCGTCACCAATGATAGTTTAGCCCTGCATTTACTAACGATAGCGACACCCATTAGCGCCGTGCTGTTGTGCTGGTTAATTTTTAGAAAACACAGTTTTAGCGAGAGATTTAATAGCAGCCTCACGCCGCGCTTTAAATATCTTTTATTTATGGGATGGGGCATCGATAGACTACAAGAAAAAATATTTACCCAGCCGTTTATCCGACTTTGTCAGGCAAATAAAAACGACTTTATCGACCGCCTCTCTCAGCTTTTAAGTCACATTAGCCAATATGGCCATCGACAGCTGCAGCGGCTACAAAACGGCAAACTGCGGTGGTACGCGGCCTCGTTGATTCTATCGGCGATTGTCGCATTGCTCTCTATCGTTTTATTAAGGTGATCACAATGACTAATATGTGTAATACAGGGATGTAACCGATGTTATTGGAGCTAATTGTAATTTTATTGCTAGGCGCTGTCATCGCGTGGATCAGTGATTCTATCGATAATCGCCTACCCAAGTGGATCGCTGTGATCAGTCTATTGAGCTCACTGTACCCACTGCACCCGATTATTATGGCCGGTAGTAGCAGTGATGGGCAAGCTTGGTTAGTCAGTGAAAGTTATCCTTGGATAGAGCGTTTTAACATTTCCCTGTACTTAGCGCTGGATGGCCTCAGTTTGTTATTAGTCTTACTTAGTTTGCTGATGGGTCTAGTGGCGGTGCTCTGCGCCTGGAAAGAAATTAGCTTTAGATCAGGCTTTTTTTACTTTAATTTACTTTGCTCACTGGCGGGCACTATCGGGGTGTTTTGCGCCTTGGATCTATTTTTGTTCTTTGTTTTTTGGGAGATCATGTTAGTTCCTATGTACTTATTGATCGCTATCTGGGGTTATGAAAATAGACGTTACGCGGCAATTAAGTTTTTCCTTTTTACCCAGGCTGGTGGGTTACTGATGTTATTAAGCATTTGTGCGCTGGTCTTACTGCACTACCAAAATAGCGGTGAGCTCACGTTTAACTACGACCAGCTACTGCAGCATCAACTGTCTGAGTCGTCCGCCTTCTGGGTGATGTTAGGTTTTTTTATTGCCTTCATCATAAAGTTGCCGATAGTGCCCTTTCACAATTGGCTACCGGATGCACATACTCAAGCGCCAACCGCAGTCAGCGTGATCTTGGCGGCGATATTGTTGAAAACAGGCGGTTATGGTCTGTTGCGTTTCGTTTTACCGCTCTTTCCCAGTGCCTCCGCAGAGATTGCCCCCTACGTGATGGCCCTCGCCGCTTTTAGTATTATCTACGGGGGATTGATGGCGTTCTCGCAACAAGATTTAAAACGACTCGTCGCCTACTCGAGTATTTCTCATATGGGTTTTGTGCTGTTTGGCTGTTACGCGATGACCCAGATTGCCACTCATGGCGCTATTATGCAGATGTTGGCGCATGGGGTGAGTAGTGCCGCACTTTTTGCTTTAGTCGGGGCTATCCAATATCGCTACCACACTCGCGATCTAAACCAGTTGGGCGGGCTGTGGCTGAGACTTCCCAAGTTGAGTGCGCTGCTGCTGTTTTTTGTCGTCGCCTCATTAGGGCTGCCCGGATTGGGTAATTTCATTGGTGAATTTTTAGTCTTGATTGGCAGTTTCAGCGCCATGCCCAAACTGACCATTATCGCTGTGTGCGGATTGATTTTAGCCGCTATTTACGGTTTGAAAATAGCGCAAAAGGCCTTATTTGGCCCGGTTAAATTAGCCCCTTGTGCCGATGTGGACCGTCGAGAAATGGCAATGTTTGTGGGCTTGGCGTTGCTGTTGTTATGGATGGGGCTGCATCCCCAGCCACTGCTGGATTTAGCGCAGCAGAGTGTCAACCTTATCACCGTGGGAGTTGAACTATGATAGGTGCCATATTACCTTGGGTTATTATTGGCAGTAGCGCACTGCTAATTATGTTATTTACCGCGATCAAACGGGATCATATTTACACTGCTCTACTGACTATTAGCGGTCTTTCAATTGCCTTGATTACACAGCTAATCAATGTAAATACAATCAGTTATAGTAATGACTTAATTTCAATAAACAGCACTACTAGTCTGTTATCAGCCCTGATGATATTACTGGCGCTAATGCTGAGCCTACAGCTATATCCCTGGCTTAATAAAATTAGTGATCCCAAAGAAGAGTATTACATGCTGTTTTTACTGGCCTGTCTCGGCGCGCTGGTGGTAGTGGTCAGTGAGCATTTCGCCAGTTTTTTCTTAGGCTTAGAGATACTCACCCTATCAATCGTGCCGATGATTCTCTACTGCGATAAAGACTCTGGCGCGCTTGAAGCTAGCATCAAATACTTTGTACTATCTAGTATCGCCTCCGCCTTCATCTTGATGGGTATTGGTCTTATCTATTTTGCCACAGGTACCTTAATTTTCTCTGAAATTCCCCAGCAACTTGCCATCGGCACAGCTACGGCGAGTGACTCTGAGTTATTTTTTATAGTGGGGTCCCTAATGATATTGTTAGGCATAAGCTTTAAATTGTCTTTAGCCCCCTGTCATCTATGGGTCGCAGATATTTTTGAAGGCGCCCCACTGGCGACCACCGCCGTACTTGCCACTTTGGCAAAAGCGGCTGTTTTCACCCTTTTCTGGCGGTTGTTGATGATCAGTGACTGGCAATTGTATCCCCCATTGATCTCTGTGCTCTCATTTGTCGCCATTTTATCGATGCTCGCGGGTAATCTTCTAGCACTGTTGCAAAGCAATATATTGCGGTTGCTGGCCTATTCATCTATCGCGCACTTTGGTTATCTATTGCTGGGACCGCTGGCCATGACATCTGCTGTGTCACTGCCAGGCGGCGAATCTTTAGCGGCTCAGGCGAGTGTTTTTTATCTCTGTGCCTACATGTTGACGCTTTTAGGGATATTTATCTTACTGATCTATTTAAAGAATCAGCATAAACTAGAAAATTTTCATCTAGACAGTTTAAAAGGATTGTATTGGCGCGAGCCAATGAGTGCCTTTGTCATGACTATTTTAATGTTATCACTGGCGGGTATTCCCTTGACCATAGGTTTTTTTGGCAAATTTTATCTAGTCATGGCGGCGGTAAATAGTCAGTTGTGGTGGTTGTTAGGGGTATTAGTGATCGCCAGTATTATCGGTCTTTTTTACTACTTGAGGATCATCATGATCATGTTGGAAAAAGTAGCTAGCAAGACTGATAAGCAAAACAGACCGCTTCAACCCATGTACATCTTACTGATGAGTTTCATCGTATTAATGGTGGTCGGCTTAGGGGTCTTACCCAACCTATTAATAGTGGCGATTGAAGCCGCGACCATATTTTGAGCTTTCACTCACACTACTGCTAACGTTTCTGCGTCAAGGACATTGCATCAAGCACAGGTATCAAAGGCGGCAATCTAAGCTAACCCGTTTATTGCATGCAACATCCGAGCTAAGACGAACAATGTTAATCGGTAATGAGCTAAAACAAGTCAGTCTAGTAGGGGACAAGATTGTCATTAATACTGGCAATCTATAGAAACTTTTTTATTTGCTTAAACAGCTTGAGTCGGTGTATTGCGCAGTGTCCGCATTGGAATCTCTTATTTATACGCCAGCTTAAAGGTTAGCTAAACAGCTATCGCTATGCATTCTATATTTAACATAATAATAAATACATGAACTATAAAAAGTATTATAAAAACCTGTATAGCTAAACTTAAATTAAAGTTATGACTTACTTCTGTCAGGTTTATTCAGAGTTTTTTAGTAGATTTTCAAGAGGTTTGATTGATTGAATTCTGTCTATCGGGTGAGCGGCAATGATAGTTTCACCCACAGCGCATGCATAAGAAGAACTGACTGTCCTAGAAGACGTCGGCGATAAATATTTGCTGATGCTCCGCAAGTCTATAGATATAAAACAGAGCCACTTTGGGCAGATAAGCAGACCTTTATCTAGCCTCTATAAAAGCGTTGATTTTGTTTAGGAAACCTCTTTTACACAGCAAGTGACTCTCGCGTTTTGAATGCAGCTCACCTTAAAACCGCAATGACAATATTAGACTTTTTCGTATTTTACGGTCCAGGGGCTAATCTGCCCTCCCCTACTCTGGGGTACTTAAAATAAATGCTATATTTAAGGGAACTTTTGGCGCTTAGCCTGATTATATGCTGCAAGTGTATTGATTAAAGCGTCTAGCATAGGTATATTGATTCTGTCTTCGCCTATTAGGGCAGTGAAATAACCTTTAGGTAAAGTAGCAAAAGCTTTAAAGAAAGCAAATAATAATTAGGGGCTGTAAATGTTAACAAACAATAAAAAAACTCTAGCGATTGCCATCAGTGCAATTGTTATCGCCACTGGCGCATCATCGATTCAAGCGGCAGGATTTCAATTAAAAGAACAGAGCGCTGAAGGTCAAGGTAACTCATTTGCCGGACAGACAGCCAAGGCGGTTGATGCCAGTACTATCTTTTTTAACCCAGCTGGTATGGCTCTGTTAGAGGGTAATCAGGTTCAAGGTAACCTGTCTTTTATAGCACCTACAGCTGATTATAAGCATACGAGCAACTCTGGTCCTACTCCATTCAGTGACTTTACTAATATAGATGGTGGTGTCTCTGCCTTCGTTCCCTCAGCATATGCTGTCTGGGATTACTCTGATGATGTTAAACTTGGGTTGAGCGTCAATGTCCCCTTCGGACTATCAACAGAGTACGATGAAGATTGGGTGGGTGCTGAATACAACGTGTTAAGTGAAATAACCTCTATTAACATCGCGTCTTCCATCTCTTACAAAGTGAATGATCAGTTTTCCATTGGTGGTAATGTTCAAGTGCAAAAAACCACGGGAACTATCACCAGCATGAAAACGCTATCTGGTACGTCAGCTACTTTAGCTACGTTGGAAGCTGATGATGTTGGTTTTGGTTATGGTTTGGGTATGTTGTATCAATACAGTGATAAAGGCCGTATAGGTTTCAATTACCGCTCTGAGATTAAGCACAAACTAGAGGGTGATTTATCTATCCCTGGTGCAGGTGCTCAGTTTGATGCTCATGCTGATTTTACCACTCCTGCATCTGCATCCATTGGTATCTATCATGACCTTAATGAGAAATGGACGCTTCTAGCCGATGTTTCTTGGACTGATTGGTCTGTTTTCGAGTCATTGGATGTTATCAATGACGCAGGCACTACTGTTTCCTCAACATCATATAATTGGAGCGACAATATTTTTGTAGCGGTTGGCGCCAATTATCAATACAGTGATAAATTACAGTTAAAGTTTGGTGTTGCCTATGATGAAGGGGCTGCCAACGATGAAGATCGTACTGCTGGTATTCCTGATGCAGACCGAATATGGGCCTCTGTAGGCGCCTCTTATAAGCTTAATAAACAGACGACCCTCAGTATGGGTTATTCACATATTAATGCCGATTCTGCCTCAATATCCGAAGTAGGTACAGGTGCTCCGGGTAAGTCTTCGAGTTATGCCGGCTCATTTGATTCAAGTGTTAATATCTTAACCTTGGGCATTAACTACCAGTTCTAAATGATGATTGATATACTAAAAAGCCTTCCACTATGAAGGCTTTTTTTTTGTCTATTTTAAAATTACTTTTGCATTAAATCTCATTTTATATATACTGATGTTACCTATAGGTAACCTGTATGACTATTACATCACATGTGTTGTGGAAATGATAAGGGCCAACTATGAGCATTGAAGATTTTTATACCGTACCTAAGCTTGCCAAGGAATTGGGAATCACCCCTAGGGCCATCAGATTTTATGAGACCAAGGGGCTGCTAATTCCACAACGAGCAGGTAGCACTCGGGTTTATACCCACAAAGATCGTGCGCGGTTGATTTTGATTTTGCGAGGTAAAAGATTGGGCTTTAGCCTGGCGGAGATTCAAGAGTTTCTCGATCTCTACACGCTGGACCCAAGTCATAAAGAACAAACACAAATGCTGCACGATAAGGTTGAGTTTCGCATCAATGACCTTGAAGAGCAGCGAGTAGAGTTGGAGCTAGTGCTAAGGGAGCTCAATGACATTAAAGACAAATGTCAGGAAGCCTTGAAAACCCAGCTAACCGTCACTAGTTAAACCGACAATAAATATAAGTAAACATCGGAGATATACCATGAAAAATGCCGTCATTGCAGGCTACACTCGCTCCCCTTTCCACTTGGCGAATAAAGGTGAATTAACTAGAGTAAGACCTGACGATATGGTCGCAGAAGTTGTTCGTGGGCTGGTAAAACGCACCGGCGTCAAAGGCGAAGACCTTGAAGATCTTATCCTAGGTTGCGCTTTCCCAGAAGGCGAGCAGGGCTTTAACATTGGCCGTACGACTGTATTTTTGAGTGGCCTACCTAATAGCGTTGGCGGCTCAACTGTTAACCGTTACTGTGGATCTTCGATGCAAGCTATCCATATGGCAGCGGGTAATATCGCAATGGGCGCAGGTGATGCCTTTATCTGTGCGGGCATCGAGAGCATGTCACGCATCCCGATGATGGGTTTCAACCCAATGCCAAACCCTAAGCTATATACAGATTACCCTGAATCAATGATGGGTATGGGTGACACAGCTGAAGTTGTCGCGAAAAAACATGGTATCTCACGTGAAGCGCAAGAAGCTTTCGCGGTTAAATCGCAGCAAAAAGCGGCTAATGCTCGTGAGCAAGGTTTATTTAAAGACGAAATCGTGCCTATTAATGGTGTTGAACACGACGGTTGTATTCGTCCTGATACCACGGTAGAAAAACTCGCAACTTTAAAGCCTGCCTTTGATGTAGCAGGTACTGTCACTGCAGGGACTAGCTCTCCCCTCACCGATGGCGCCTCTGCGGTGTTGGTCTGCTCTGAAGAGTATGCTGCGGCCAATGGCATTAAGCCACTGGCACGCATTTTAGCGGTGGCTACTTCTGGTTGTGATCCAGAAATCATGGGCATGGGTCCTGTTGGCGCGACCAACAAAGCGTTGGCGCGGGCCGGTCTTAAGATTGAAGATATCGACATTATCGAGCTAAACGAAGCGTTCTCTGCTCAAGCACTCGCCTGTATTAAAGAGCTTGGACTAGACGTTGATAAAGTGAACTTAGATGGCGGTGCTATTGCTCTAGGCCATCCTCTAGGCGCGACTGGTGCACGTATCGTTGGTAAAGTAGCAGCGTTGCTACAACGTGAAGGTAAGCGTTACGGTCTTGCTACACAGTGTGTAGGAGGCGGTCAAGGTGTCGCTACTATAGTGGAGGCTATCTAACATGAGCACAATTAATAAAGTTTGTGTGATTGGCGCAGGTGTGATGGGAGCTGGCATCGCCGCTCATATCGCCAATGCCGGTCACCAAGTACTGCTAATGGATATTGTGCCTGAGGGTGCCAGTGATCGAAACGTGGTTGCCAAAGGCGCCATTGCCAAGCTGATCAAGTCAAATCCAGCAGCCCTTACCACTAAGCGCAATGCGAAGCTGATTACCCCGCTAAACATTGAAGACGATCTCGCGCAAATTGCCGATTGCGATTGGATTATAGAAGCGATTGTTGAACGTCTTGATATCAAACAAAATCTTTACGCCAAAATTGATGCAGTGCGCAAGCCCGGCGCTATTATCTCCTCAAATACTTCGACAATTCCGCTAGCGGCATTAACCAAAGGTTTGAGCGATGCGTTTGCCGAAGATTTCTGTATTACTCACTTCTTCAACCCACCGCGTTACATGCGTCTGCTTGAAATCGTTAAAGGTGAGAAAACTCGCCAGAGCGCGATTGATACAGTCAGTGAGTTCTGTGATTACAAACTGGGTAAATCTATTGTCGATTGTAAAGACAGCCCAGGTTTTATCGCTAATAGACTTGGCGTTTACTGGATCTATGTTGCATTAGTTGAAGCATTAGATGCAGGCCTAACGGTTGAAGAAGCCGATGCAATTTTATCTAAGCCCTGCGGCATTCCCAAAACCGGCGTATTTGGTTTAATGGATCTGGTTGGTTTAGATCTAATGCCTAACATTCTTGACTCTATGGTTAGCCTGTTACCAAAGAGTGATCCGTTTGTACAAATCAGACGTGAATTACCGCTGTTAGAAAAAATGATTGCCGATGGTTACACCGGTCGTAAAGGTAAAGGTGGTTTCTATCGCATTAACCGTGCCGATGGCAAGAAGGTAAAAGAAGCGATTAATCTAGTCACAGGTGAATACCACCCTGTTGCAAAAGTCAGCCTGCCAGAAGCTCGTAGCAACTTTAAAAAGATCGCCCAATTACTTGATACTGATAGTAAAGGCGGAAACTACGCATGGCGCGTTATGTCTAAGACATTGGCCTATGCAGCAAGTTTGATTCCTGAGGCCGCTGACGACATTACCGCTATTGATGAGGCGATGCGCCTAGGTTACAACTGGAAATTGGGCCCATTTGAACTAATTGATAAGTTGGGATCGCAAGCTTTCGTCGATAAACTCGAAAAAGAAGGTGAGAGCATCCCCGCCCTGCTAGCGACCGCTGCTGGTCGTAATTTCTATACAGAAACTGACGGTGTACCTCAGTATCTAGGTAAAGATGGCAATTACAAAACTTTTGAGCGCGCAGCAGGCATTGTTATGCTTAGCGACATCAAGCGCAAAACTAAGCCACTGCTTAAAAATGGCTCTGCGGCTCTCTGGGATATCGGCGACGGTGTGGTTTGTTTTGAGTTCACTTCAAAAATGAATTCTCTCGACGCTAACACCATGGACCTGTTACAAAAATCTATCACTGCCGTGAAGAAAAACCACAAGGCAATGGTAATTTATAACGACAGCAGTCACTTCTCTGCCGGTGCTAACCTTGGTTTGGCGATGTTCGCTGCCAATATCGCCGCTTGGCCTGAGGTTGCTAAATTAATTTCTGCCGGTCAAAAAGCTTATAAAGCCCTCAAGTACTCGCCCTTCCCTGTTGTCTCAGCTCCGGCTGGTATGGCGCTAGGCGGCGGTTGTGAAATCTTGTTGCACTCAGATGCAGTACAAGCGCACATCGAAACTTACACAGGTTTAGTGGAAGTAGGTGTTGGTTTAGTCCCTGGCTGGGGTGGTTGTAAAGAAATGCTAGCACGCTGGCAGAGCAACCCTAAGCACCCTCGTGGACCTATGCCGGGTGTGGGTAAAGCGTTTGAACTTATCTCTACCGCCGCTGTGTCTAAATCTGCAGAAGAAGCCAAAGCCAATCTAGTGATGCGTCCTACCGATGGCATTACTATGAACCGCTACCGCTTGCTGGCGGATGCCAAGCAAAAAGCACTGTCATTAGTTGAAGGCTATGAAGTACCAGCAGAACCTACCTTTAACTTACCAGGTCCCAGTGCAAAAGCCGCATTAGAAATGGCTGTGGATGGCTTTGTTCGCGCCGGTAAAGCGACCAAGCACGATCGCGTTGTGTCTATGGCTGTGGCCGAGATTCTTTCAGGCGGCCCTAAAGCAGATCCTAAAGTTGAGTTATCTGAAGATGATATCTTAACCTTAGAGCGCAAAGCATTTATGAAAATTATTCGCCACCCAGACAGTATGGATCGTGTTGAGCACATTCTGTTAACCGGCAAACCTTTGAGGAATTAATCATGGCGACTTATAAAGCCCCTATCCGCGATATGCAATTTGTATTGTACGAATTACTCAATGGCGACAAAATTACCGAACTCCCAGGCTTTGAAGAGGCCACCCGCGATTTAGTTGAGCCGGTTTTAGAGGCTGCTGCTACGTTCAGCGAAGAAGTTATCTTCCCGCTGAACCGCTCAGGCGACGAGGAAGGTTGTAAGTTAGAAAACGGTGAGGTCACTACACCTAAAGGCTTCAAAGAGGCCTATAAACTGTTCTGTGACGGCGGCTGGAGCACGTTTGCCTGCGATCCTGAGTACGGTGGAATGGGCATGCCCAAGAGCACTCACTCTATGGTAGAGGAAATGCTCTGCTCGGCGAATATCTCTTTTGGCATGTACCCAGGTTTATCCTTTGGTGCCTACCATGCGCTGCATACTTTTGCCTCGCAGGAGATCAAAGATCAAATGCTGCACAAGATGGTCGATGGTACTTGGTCGGGCACTATGTGTCTTACCGAGCCACACTGTGGCACTGATTTAGGATTGTGTCGCACCAAAGCTGTGCCACAAGATGACGGTTCTTATCGGGTTAGCGGGACTAAAATCTTTATCTCAGCCGGTGATCACGATCTGACTGAAAACGTGCTGCACTTGGTATTGGCCCGTAGACCCGATGCGCCCGCGGGCATCAAAGGCATTAGCTTGTTTATCGTGCCTAAGTTTAATATCGACGAAAATGGTGAGCCTGCAGATCGCAATGGCGTAGTTTGTAGTGCTATTGAGCACAAAATGGGCATCAAGGGTTCATCGACTTGTGTGATGAATTTTGATGATGCTAAAGGCTTCTTAGTTGGCGAACTCAACAAGGGCATGCAGGGCATGTTTGCGATGATGAACCGCGCTCGTCTGGCGGTTGGCATGCAGGGCTTAGGTCTTTGTGAAGTGTCTTATCAAGGCGCGGTAGCCTACGCTAAAGATCGTCTGCAAGGACGTTCGTTATCCGGAGTTAAACACCCAGATAAGCCAGCGGATCCAATTATTGTCCACCCGGATGTGCGTCGTATGTTAATGACCATGCGCGCTTACACAGAGGGCTGTCGTGCCTTTGGTGCCTGGGTATCTGAAGAGTACGATTATTCGACTAACCATGCAGACGCCAAGCGTCGCGCTGAAGCGGATGAGTTTGTCCAGCTAACCACGCCGGTGGTTAAATCACTGTTTACCGATCTTGGTTTTGAAGTGACTAACTTAGGTATGCAAGTGTTGGGCGGACACGGTTTTATTCGTGAGTCGGGTATGGAGCAGTACGTACGTGACTGTCGTATCACCCAAATTTACGAGGGAACTAACGGAATTCAAGCACTGGATTTAATCGGTCGTAAAATGCCGGCTAAAGCAGGTCGTAACTTGCGTCGTTTCTTCCACCCCATCCAAGAGTATTTAGAAGCCAACATGGCCAACCCTGCCCTGGCAGAGTTTATCCAGCCGCTTTCTAAGTCTTTTATCCGTCTACAGCAAGCCACTGGCCAAATCGCCACTGTGGGCATGTCTAAGCCCGAGGAAGCCGCGGCCGTTGCCAGCGATTACTTGAAGTTGTTTGGTTTAGTTGCACTGGCCTTTATGTGGTGCCGTATGGCTGAAGTCGCACTGCAAAAGGAAGCCGATGATAGCAGCGGTTTCTATACGGCGAAAGTCAAGACTGCACGCTTTTATATGCAGAAATTGCTTCCCCAGACCAGTGCGTTATTCGCCACTATTATGGCCGGCGGCAGTACGTTGATGGATCTAGATGAAGATCAATTTTAAACTGACAACATAACCTAAATCTAAATTCCCTCCCCTACTCTTTAAGTAAAGATGATCCTCCTAGAGGATTGTCTGGGGAGCTGTAGAGAGCTTTTTTATGAATATGCACTTGCGTTTAATCAAAATTTTAGCCGCGGGTTTTTTAAGAAAAAAATTCAATACCAGCACTAGCACTCCCTCCGTTCTTGAGATGCGCGTCTGGCCAATGGATTTGGATTTCAACTTACATAAAAATAATGGGCGCTACTTGTCCTGTATGGATCTGGGGCGTTTCGATTTGGCATTCCGCCTAGGGTTGCATATACCCCTAGTCAAAGAGCGATGGATGCCACTCGTTGGCAGCTCAACTATCCGCTACAAGAGATCACTGGGGGCCTTTCAACGCTTCCAGTTAATCACTCATATAGCCGGCTGGGATGAAAAGTGGCTGTTCATGCAGCAGGAATTTAGAGTGGGCGATCAGGTCTATGCAAGGGGTGTCACCAAGGTATTGTTCAGGGGTAAAGATGGCAATATTCCCACTAAAACCCTGATGAAATACGCCAAGGTTGATGAACAATCACCAGAGCTTCCACAGTGGATTTTGGATTGGCACAATGCCGATCAAGCTTTAGGCGCCCTGTTAAAATTACAAAAATGAGGTCTATATGAATAATTTAAAAGGTAAAACGTTATTTATTTCCGGCGCTAGCCGTGGGATTGGACTGGCAATCGCCAAAAAAGCAGCGGCAGACGGTGCTAACATCGTGATTGCGGCAAAATCGGCAGAGCCCCATCCAAAACTGCCCGGCACTATTTATACTGCGGCTAAAGAAATAGAGGCACTAGGTGGAAAAGCGCTACCTCTACAAGTTGATATCAGAGATGAAGAGCAGATTGCCCGTGCGGTAGAAAAAGCGGTTGCAGAGTTTGGCGGGATTGATATCTGTATCAATAATGCCTCGGCGATCAGTCTTAGCAAGACATTAGACACGCCGATGAAGCGTTTTGATCTCATGCATCAGGTCAATACACGTGGCACATTTGCGGTTTCCCAAGCGTGTTTGCCCCACTTGCTAAAAGCAGATAACCCACACATTTTGAACCTATCTCCACCGTTAAACATGGATCCAAAATGGTTCAAGAATCACACCGCTTACACTATCGCTAAATACGGCATGAGTATGTGTATGTTGGGCATGTCTGCCGAGTTAGCTAAGCAGGGTGTCGCAGTCAATGCA